>NZ_JBBGZP010000016.1:0-211794 GCF_037572605.1 Acinetobacter sp. MYb191
TTTATAGTTTTATAATGTAACTTAATTATGATTGTAATAAACAAAAAATTTTTAAAGAATTTTTATGAAAAAATTTTAAATTTAAGTATTGAAGAAGTTGATTGTGGAAATAGTGCAACTAAAAGGGTAATTGCATCTATGAAGACTACAGCTGTAAGTAGATACCATGCAGCAACAAGAATTGCTTGGCAAAGTAAAATCGCATTTTTAACTACTACAGTTTTATCTTTAGGTCTTATTTTTATACCTTTGATGCAACTAGCAAAGGTTGAGATATCTTTTAGTAATGATGTTTTGAGTGCGATTCAAATTTTTCTAGCCGTAGCTGTTTTAGTTTACTCTGTAATAATTGGTACTGCGAAATATGAAACTCGATGTGAAAATTTAAATGATTGTGGTGATAAAGTTAAAGATTTAATCCGAGAATTAAAACGTGAGGCCGCTGGAGGAGAAGCTCCAAAAGAAGTTGTAGAAGATATCCAGCGCAGGTATGCAATAATTGTAGCAGACGTAGAGAACCATCAAAGATGTGATTTCTCATTAACAATCATAAGGTATAGAGATCTATATCAAATTAGTATTCTCTGTTGGCTAAAATTAAGAATATATATTTTCTTTATCTTAATCATGAACTACTTTCCTGTAGTCATATTAATTGCGTTAGAGTTATTTATTATCACAGATATGTTTAAAATAACTTCTTATTTTGCATTCCTACATTAGACTATTTTTAATAATTGAATTAAATGAGAGTGTCTAAAGTTTGTGAGCAAGACTCACTCCTTAAACGTCTCATTCAAAGCCTGTTGAACTGCATCTACACGTGTTTTACAGGCTTTGTACGCAACCATAGACTCTTCAACGATTTTCATTAAATTGTCGATGTCCGGCTCTTCCTGTGATTCCAATAGTTCAGCATTCTTTTTAAGGACTTCATAGCCTTCCTTGAAAGAGAGTTCTTTTTTACTCATTACTAATTACCTTCGTTACATTTGCTTGAATGGTGCCATCCTGTAATTCGACCTGGATGTTATCACCTGAGATTTGTTGAATAGAGCGAATAGCTTTCCCTTCACTACGGACAATACCGTAACCTTTAGCCATCACGTTTCGTGGATTTTGGATAAGTGTTTCACGCATCAGCGATTCGACTTGATTCGTTGCTAGTTTGATCTGTTGCTGGGCTAAATAATGTAGGGTGCTTCTCATCAAAGCGACGCTCTTATTTGCTTCATTGATTTGCCCATGTGCAAGCGTCTTAATCATCCTCATGTATTGATCATTTTGGCTTTGGTACGCCGTGATTTGATGTTGAGATAATAACTTGATGGTTTGGAAAGCATCTAAGACGTCCTGAGTCCGTTCAGCAATTAGATTACGAATACCACCAATTACCTTACTTGGTGTGTCAAATGAACGGTTTGCAACTTCATCCAATATCGTACGGTCTTTCTCGTGACCAATACCGACCCAAATCGGAACGGTTCGTTTGGCCAACAATGCTGCCAGTTCGAAATCATTTAAATAGGCAAGGTCGTTCACAGCACCGCCACCACGGATAATCACGATGAGATCGGGTGGCGTATTGAAATCAGTAGCCCATTGTCTCAGACCATTACTTAGAGAAGTGATGATACTCTGTGCTGCCGTGTTCCCTTGAAATGTGGCTGAATAGTATTTGAAATGACATACACCAGATTTTTCTAAAGCATCAGCATCTTTTTTGAAGTCACCTAAACCTGCCGCATTCTCAGGAGCAATTACCAGGACATTCTGAATATCAAATGGAGTAGGAATGAGCTTATTTTTATTTAACAGACCTTCAGTGGTTAGTCTTTCTAATATTTGTTGATAACGCCGTGCAATGTCTCCAAGGGTATAGCTTGAATCAATATCTTCAACATTAACTGAAAAGCCATACTGTGGATCAAACTTGGCTCTGACTTTTACCAGGACATTTAAATCTTTTGAAAGCTCTACACCGCTTTCCCTTTCAAACTTAAGCACCATTTTCTGAGCTGTAAATTTCCAGATGGTTCCTTTACAACTCGCTATAACTTTGTCGGTACTTTCATCCTTTTCAGCTAACTCAAGATAGTAATGCCCACCCTTAATACTAAGATTGCGGATCTCAGCTTTAACCCATACAGGTTCATTGAAAGTAATTTGAATTACTTCCTGTACTGTGGATAGATAATCACTGAGAGAAAACTGAGGTTCAGACATTAGGTCAATTATTTTAAGTGCTTAAGTGAATAGTATTAAAGCAAAGCTATAAGTGCAAATTGAGAATATGCTCACTTGACCTTGATCAAGGTATATGGCATATTTCTGCTATAGTGGACGTACATATGGAAATTCACTTAATTACCGTAAAAAGCTCATCATTTGATGGGCTTTTTTTGTTGCTAGATAATTTGGAATAAAATGTGAATGAGATCTCAATATAAACCAAGTATATTACTTGGTATTAAGTTCTCCATGATAGTTAATATCAGTTTTATCCTGCACCTTCCCCAAGTTGTAGGTTTTTTTTGCTTCATTTTTTATGCAATTAATGATTTAATTATTTTGTTGTAAATAAAAACAACGATTCCTTGTATCAGCGCACATGACCAAGGGGAAAAGCCTTACAGAGATGTAGGGCTTTTTTAATGGCAGCTTAACTTAAATCGCATTGGTATAAATTCTAATAATTTATCAGATACTTAGTAGATAAAGTTCGTTCAGATAATTGCGATTTTTTGTTTGTGATATAGTTTAATCATTGCTTACAACAAGAAGAATAGAAATGAATATTTGTATCGGTGGTGATTTAGATGGCAGGGTAATAGTGCTTGATAAACCATCTTTTAATGCTAAAGAAGTAAACAAGACAAAATCAACAAACTACATTAAGCAAATGTATGTAATAGATGGTGACGTCTACTATTTTTGGCGTGATACTGAGCTTAAATTGTGGGAAGTTACTCAACGAATAGAGATCTTACTAGCAAAGGCTAAGCGAAAATCTATTTAAATGTCCATGAGAGTAGGTTTTTTATTACCTTTATCCGTAAATGAAATTAGTTTAAATTAAACCAATTGTTAAAATAATTATGAGAACGGAAGACAATGAATAGAAAATTTGAACTACATGTGATTAGCCAGATCTATGACTTTTTAGTTGAGAGAGAGGGGTTTACCTCACTAAACCTTGATCGGAAGGTTACGGAGTTTTTTCGAGAAGTACATGTAGGGCAAGAAGAAGATTTTACAGTTCTTGAATCAAATCAAATCTCAGGAAACTTTGGTGAAGTTTCCTACATCAATTTATTGAATGTTCCGCATTTCAACGATAAAGATAAATTTCTGAAATGGGCCCATAAAGCTTTGAATCTATGATTTTTGTCTAATGACTTGGTATCATTTCATCTTATGAAAAGACATCGTAAAAAATCTGAGCACATAAACTCAAACTGGACAATCGAACAGGACAGTTTCTTAATTGAAAATAGTTCTATGCCTATAGAGGGTCTTATCAACCAATTGCCATTTACTAAAGATGAAATTATTAATCGAAAAGAGGTGCTTGGACTTACAAGAAGACAAAAGCAACTACGGAAATTTTTAAGCACTTAGACGTTTAACTGGTAAATAAGCTACTTTTATATAATCTCTTACATGTCTATCACTGTAAATTGTGAGAAATGTATTCTTTCGGTGTTGATAATTATTTTAATTGTGAGAGTATAAAAAAAGAACAATAAAGGGAGAAAAGTATGGCTTCACAAGATGTGCTTGTAATCTCGGTTTCGGCCTTTGTCCTTGCATTAACGATTTATGAGTTTGGGCAAATGTCGGTGTTGTTTTAAGCGAACCACCTTCGGGTGGTTTTTTAATTGGCCAAAGTATAAGATGGGTTTTTAACAAGCAAATAAGTAATTGTGAACAAAGAAAAATTATTTGAATTATCGTTACAAATGATCACTGAGCTTAAGCAAGAGATTATTGAGAGTGATATTCTGGACTGTGGACCTAGATTAGAACTGGTTGAGCAATGTATCTACATTTCATTTGAGCATGGCATAGGGGTTAATGGCTTACTTGCGGCCGGATTGCCAACGCAAGCAATGATTTTGTTAAGGTCTCAATTTGAGGCAGTGGTTAGGGCCTACTGGCTTTTATTTATTGCTACGAATCATCAAGTATCCAAGCTAAATTTTAGTTATACCTTTGAAGAGCAGTTCGAAAGTGATACTTGTCCAATGTTAAGCGACATGCTTGATAGACTGAGTAATGCAAATCTTCTTGCTAAGCCAGTGATTGATCACTTATGCCAGTTTAAAAAATATCATTTAAAACAACTTAATTCATTTGTACATACTGGAAAACAAACATTCACAAGAGATGTTATGGGGTACAAGGAAGAGATGCTGTTAATTCAAATGAGGCAGTCAAACAACTTAATTACTGTTGCGGCACAAATAATGCTGAAGCATTCTGTTCCTGACAAGCAAAAGTTTATTGAATATCTAATAGAAAAGTATAGATCTTGTTTTTACTTGGAAGATGATGTTGATCCCGTTATGAAAGCAAGGGTTGAAAAATATTACACTGATGGAAAATTAAAATAAGCCTCCTTCTGGAGGTTTTTTTATGGGCGAATTTTATGAACGCAGACGATTATTTCTGGAAAACCAAAAAGCGTCCACCTAAAACAAAACCACGCTCTAAACCTTTACCAAAGGCAAAAGAAAAATATCTAGAAGTTGAAGAAACCCTATTTCAAGAATTAGAAGAACACCTGATTGGCTATGAGCGTAAATTTCAATTTGAATCCACTAAAAACTGGCGATTTGATTTTTATGTAGTGAAGTTGCGACTTCTTATCGAAATAGCTGGTAGTCCGTGGTCAGTTGGTCGTGGTGAGAAAAAGATAGCAAACGCATTTAATAAGTATGATCTGGCTGAAGATATGGGTTACAAGATTGAGCGTTTTGAGCCACATACAATTGAGTCGGGTTATGCGATTAACTGGATTCTAAGTCAATTAAAGAGTTTGAAAGATGGAGCAGATCAGACCATTCCCACCGACGGATCTCATTGACCAGGCTGAGGAAGAAGAAGCAATTCGCCTTGCGCCCGCCGTGGAATTAAAAGAATGGGTGATTAAAAACTATCTGACCATTGGTGGCCAGCTCCACAATCCAGATCATGACCATATCTCTGAACTACTACACGATGATGAAACCTTTTTAGCATTTGCTTGGGCATCATCTGCATGCATGGCTAAAAAGCGCATGGTACTCGGTCAATGTGAAAAATTGATGTTTAACCAAGGTGGATGGAAGAAAGCCCGGCAAGAACAGCAGATGCGTGACTGGTTTGGTTGTGTACCTGTTTACCTAATCACTATAGATGCATCATTCTGTGAGCAAGCTTCAGATCATGACTTCTGTGCCTTGATAGAGCACGAGCTTTATCACATTGGTGTAGAACGTGACCAAGATGATGAGATCATCTATAGCGACAATACTGGCTTACCAAAGCATTACTTAGCTGGTCACGATGTTGAAGAGTTCTACGGTGTGGTCAAGCGTTGGGGTGCAAGCGAAAGTGTTAAGCGCTTAGTCGAAATCACAAAGAATGCGCCGTTTGTGTCTAAATTTAATGTATCTGCGTGTTGTGGGAACTGTGTGATCAATTGAGCCTTAGGGCTCTTTTTTTTGGTTATCTTGCATGACGTAGCATGACAAAGGTGAGTTTATGGCAGCACTAAAAGAGCCTGTAAAAATGTTTATAGTTCAGTCTCTTGCATGCTTTGAAACACCCCAACAGGTAGCGGATGCTGTCATGCAAAGATATGGCATTGAAATTGATCGCAGGCAATGTGAAAACTATGACCCAACAAAGTTTGCTGGACGTAACCTAAGTAAAAAATTAAAGGATCTGTTTGAGCGCTCTCGCAAAGACTTTCGAGCAAATATCGAAGACATTGCGATAGCTAACAAGGCATTTCGTTTGAAAGAGCTTCAAGGTATGTACGATGATTCAGGAAAAAACAAACGGCTTAAACAGAATTTACTGAAACAAGCCTTCCAAGAAACGGATGGCCGAGTAACAAAGCAAGAGATCACGGGCAAAGATGGCAAGCCAATCGAGACTGTAAATTCCAATGTTTCAACTGAGAGCTACCTTGAAGCGAGGGAGCAGGTTTTAGATGAGTACTGATCCAGCACGCGAACTTGCGATACGTATTGAAGCTCAAGAGGACTTGTATTTCTTTTCTCGATACATGTTCAAAGAACGTCGTAAGTACAAGTGGATGCACAACTGGCACCATAGAGTTGTCTGTGATGCTTTGATGCGAGTTTTCCGTGGTGAGATTAAGCGTTTAATCATTAACGTTCCGCCTCGATACTCCAAGACGGAGCTGGCTGTAATTAACTTCATGGCTTGGTGCTTTGGTAAAGTTCCTGATTGTGAGTTTATTCATATCAGTTACTCGGCAACCTTAGCGGCTAATAACGCATTCCAGACGCGAAACCTAGTTCAAGAAACTGCCTTTAAGCGAGTATTTCCTGAATTTAAGTTAAGGGATGATAGTAAAGCGAAAGATGATTGGCGAACAGTTGCTGGTGGTGTCTGCTACGCGCAAGGTACGGGCGGTACCATCACTGGTTTTGGTGCAGGTAAGATTCGAAAAGAGTTTGGTGGAGCCATTATTATTGATGACCCGCATAAAGCCAGTGAAGCAAGCTCAGACACGATTCGTGGCAATGTGATTGAATGGTTTCAAAACACTTTGGAATCTCGAACAAACTCACCTGATACGCCCATTATCGTCATTATGCAGCGCTTGCATGAGCAAGACCTTGCAGGTTGGTTGTTAGATGGCGGGAATGGCGAAGAGTGGGAACATTTGTGTTTACCTGCAATTCAGCCCGATGGCTCAGCACTCTGGCCAGAAAAACATAGTATTGAGCGATTAAGGGTCATGGAGGATGCAGCGCCGTATGTCTTCTCTGGTCAGTATCGACAGTTACCATCACCACCTGCGGGTGGTTTTTTTAAGCCTGACAGAATTGAAATTGTGGATGCGTTACCAGCGGAATTCATCAAAGAAGTTCGTGCTTGGGACTTAGCAGCTTCTGAAAATGAAGGTGACTGGACTGCAGGTCCAAGAATGCTAAAGACCAAGGAAAATATGATTTACATCGTAGACATGGTTCGCGGGCGATGGGGGCCTGATGGTGTGGAAAACACGATTAAGCAAACAGCTCAAATGGATGGTAAGTCTGTTTCAATTCGATTACCTCAAGATCCTGGTCAAGCTGGGAAGTCACAAGCTAAAAACTTCATCACGATGCTTTCAGGCTTTAGCGTTAAAGCAGAGACGGTATCAGGTGACAAGATTACCCGTGCACAACCATTCGCCGCTCAGGTCAATATCGGCAATGTGAAGATGCTCCGTGGTGACTGGAATAAAGCTCTCATTGAGGAGCTACGTAACTTTCCAAATGGTACGCATGACGACCAAGTGGATGGGTGTAGTGATGGCTTTACGGAGCTTAATGAAGCTCGAATCGGTAAGAAACCAGCTGGTGCTGGAAGTCGTACATATCAATAGGAAAACACATGGCAAAGTCTAAAAAGGACAAAGCGTCAAAGAAGGCTTTGTCTAAAGGTGGTCTATACACTCAAGAAGCGATTTCTAACTTTTTCACACACTTCGGACGACGCACTGACAATGACGAGGTATTGCGCAAAGCAGGTATCACTCGTCATCGCTTATCTGTATTACTGGATGATGATGAAATTGCTCAGGCTGTAGAGACTCGCATCGATGCATTACTAGCTACGCCGTTTCGCATTGAGCCTAGTGATACTCCTGAGGCTGTACATCTAAAAGCTGAACTTGATGAATGGTACTTTGAGATCGCAGCAGGAGCCTTAAATGCTTTGTTCTTTGGCTATTCAGTCCAAGAGGCTGTATATGAAGTAAAACAAGAGGGATATCTAGGGTTGCAGTGGATTGGTGAAAAGCCAATGCAATGGTTTGAGCCTAAAAACGATGGACGTTTAATCTATCGTCAAGATGGAGGTGGCGCAGATCGGGAGGTTGATCAATTTCTAAAGTTCTTCCTCACTCGTCGCAAGGCTACATTTGAACAGCCTTATGGCAAGGCATTACTGGCAACACTTTATTGGCTGTTCTTCTTCAAACAGAATGGATTTAAATTCTGGGCCAAGTTCTTGGAGCGTTTTGGTACGCCTATTTTACTGGGTAAATGCAAAGACACTGAAACCGATGATATGAGCCAAGCATTACTCAATGCTCATGCGCAAAGTGTACTTTCAATTGATATTGAGGATGATGTTCAAGTTCTATCGACTCAGGGCTCTGGTTCTGCTAATGGCGCGTTTGAGACATTTAACAAGACTTTAGCGCAACAGATTCAAGAGGTTGTACTTGGGCAGACACTTACAAGTGGAACAGATGGCAAGGGGAGTTATGCATTAGGTCAAGTCCATGAAAATGTCCGTGGCGACAAACTTAAGTCCGATATTCGATTGGTTACCCCTACACTCCAAGCTGTTGTTGATGCCCTATGCATCTTGAACAATTGGTCTGAGCACAAAGTACTTCTAGGTGAAAAAACAAAGCCATTGAATAAAGAACAGGCAGAGAGGGATACGCACTTAAAGAATGCCGGTGCGAATCTTTCAGAGTCATACTTCATTCGTGAGTACAACTTGCAAGATGGAGATTTAAAGCCAGTTGAGCAAGTGGTTCCAAGTACCCAATTCTCTGCTCTACCTCATCAAGCATTTAGTTTTAAGGCATCATTGCAAAAGCAGTCACCTGAACAGCAAGAGGTGGATGAACTGACAGATGCTCAAGATGATTTACAGCTATTAACCAATGAGCAAATTAAACAGTTAGCGGCTGAGTCCGAGACACCAGAGGCTTTGCTGTTCAATTTGTCTCGATTGATACCTGATGCAACAAAGTCGCAATTTGCAGCGAATCTAGATCAGGCTTTGTATGCAGGAGATGTATTGGGGTACGCAACAGCTGCTAAGGGGAAATAGATGCAACCAGTCACGTTTCTTGAAGCGCTGCAGTATGCGCACAGTAAGAAAGTGGTGCTGCCTGATGAGTTTTACTCAATGGATCTTAAGACACGACAGATGGCGACTACAGTTAGTTTTATGTCGAGTCTTGAGCAAGTTGAGTCGGTGATTAAGTCACTCAATAAAACATTAGCATCGGGTGGCACCTTTAATGATTTTCAAAAGCTCGTAGCTGAGTCTGAAATCGTTTTACCCAAGCACTACCTAGACAATGTATTCCGCACCAATATCCAAAGTGCATATGGTCATGGGCGTTGGCAGCAACAGCAACGGAATAAAGATAAACGTCAGTATCTAATGTATTCGGCAATCAATGATTCACGTGTGCGTCCAGCACATTTGGCATTGAATCGAATTGTATTACCGATTGATCATCCGTTTTGGCTAACGCATTACCCTCCCACTGGATTTCGCTGTAGATGCACATGTATAGCCTTGACTGAAGCCCAAGCGCTTAAATACGGCATCACACCAGATGACAAGTTGCCAGAGGTTGCCGAAGCTTTGGATTGGAGTTCACATCCGTTGCAATTTGGAGAGTTTGAGGCATTGGTGGATCAGAAGATTTCTAAATCATTACTGGATAAGGAATATCTACTGGAGCAGAAAGAAGCAATTAAGGCCGAATGGACTGCATCCAAAAAGCTCACCAGTCTGTTAACCCCAATGGATGATAAATCGAGAGATCTATTCAACACGGTGGCCAATACGGTTATTCCTTTAGATCCATCCATTAGACCAAGTGCAATCAAGACTTTCTTGGATTATGTGCAGGGCAATGATGCTGCAATCACGAACTACCTAAATGCGTCTGTAAGCTCAAAAGCGGACGATGTTTTAAAGCAGTGGCTCAGACAGGACATGCAAGCATTAAGCGCCGTGGCGAGTAATTCTGCTTCAATCGTGACAGGTGGTGTGACCTTGCAGCATGTAGTTGCTTATGAAGTTGGCCAAACCGTTCAATTTAATTCGCCATTACTGTTAGCAGAGAATGCTTCCGATGTGGTTTTGCAAATTGAGAATGCGAAAGGCTTAGGCATCGATCTAAACGAATTGAATGCTGGTCATGGCGTATTAATGCCAATGGGTTTGTCGTTTGAAGTAGTTTCGATTGAAGCGCTGAATGGCAAGATGATTTACACACTTAAAGCATTGGTGAATTAATGACTGAAAAATGTGAATCGTGTCGACGTGGTTTGAATGGTCGTTATGGAAATGGTTATTCGCCATGCAGTTGTGGGAAAAAAGTAGTTGTGATTGGTAGCCCATCAAGAGTGAATAATCTAGTACGTGCCATGTGCTGCGTTCTATCGCGACCACCAAAGAAACCATGAGTAAAAATTAACTGAAGCCGCCTAAAGGGCGGTTTTTTATTGAGGATAAGAAAATGCGTGTAATGGGTATTGATGATTCAAATTCAGTGGTGGTTGAAGAAGGCGCGAAGCTACCTAAGTTCATCCGGACAGTAAAAATTGAAACTGCAGAAGAAGAGCAACAGTTACGATTATTTTTAACAGGTGCCTTAAAAGTTGATAAAGACGGCTGCCATTCAATGGGGCGTGACTTTGGATCAAATGCTTTATGTCAAAGTTCAGATGTGTCAAATGGAAATGTGGCTTTAGGTGTTGAGTCTAATGGGAGTAACGCATTAGCGGATAGTAATACTTCAGAAGCTATCCTTAAGCAAGATTATTCACTTGAGGAGAAGCTGCGAATCATTGATACATTGGCATCAGCTCTTAAGAATGAAAGATCAGTATTTTATGACCACACTAAAGATACTGAAGAGAAGCTTTTAGCCTTAATCCACAGTATTTAAAACACAAACATTCAAGACCACCTTTGTAGGTGGTTTTTTTTATGGAGCATGAAAATGCCTGAACTTAATGAAGAGCAGGGCAAGTACCTATTCTCACTATCCGCCGTGGACATTGTTCCTCAGGTTGAAGGGGATAAGAAGCGAACCTTTAAAGGCACGGCTTATGGTGGTGGTCGTGTTGATGGTCATTGGTTTTGGGGTCGAAATGGTGTTGTTTTCGATCTTGAAGGAATTGAGATTCCAACCCCCACACCTTTACTAGAAGAGCACTTCAGTACAAGCCGAGTTGGTGTGGTGAAAGAAGTCGGTATTAATCAAAACATCACAGTGACTGGTGACTTTCTCCGCAATGCGAAAGCACGTGAAGTTGTGGATGACGCGGATGATGGCTATCCGTTTCAGATGTCCATGTTCATTGATCCTGGTTCTGTAGAGGAGGTGGGGCAAGGCGTGAGCGTTGTCGTAAATGGACAGACTTTCACTGGGCCAGTCGCAGTATTCAGAAATAACCGCATCCGTGAATTTACGATCTGCTCAACAGGTGCAGATCGAACAACGTCGGTAAACGCATTCTCAGCAAAACCTGGTACAACAAATCAACCTACAGAGGACACAGACGTGACCGAATTAGAAAAGGCGCAAGCCCGTATTCAAGAGCTGGAGACTAAAAACTCTGAGCTTGAAAACCAAAACAAGCAGTTTGCAGCAGCAAAGCGTGAAGCAGAAATTACCGCTTTAGGTAAAGACCTTGGTAAAGAGTTTAGTGCGGAAGATATTACGGAAATGAAAGCGCTAGATGACTCTGCATTTGCATTTTCAGCTAAACAACTTCGTCAATTCTCAGCAGGTACTCAGCCACCAGCTGGTCAACAACAGCAGCAACAAATTCCATCACACCTTAATCATTTGTTTAGTCACCAAGCTACAGGTGGTCAGGGTGGGCAAGGCAGTCAGCAGGGCCAAGAACATCAATTCGCTGCAGGTGCTAAGGCATTTGCAGCACAGAAGAAAGGGGTTTAATACATGACCACTATTACAACATCACATCAATCACGCCCATTTAATTTGGATGTGGGTAAAACGCGCCGTGCAAACGGGAAGGTGACTACAGCAACTGCATACAAAGAGGGTGATTTGCTGGTGGTATCTGCGGCAAATGTTCTTACTCATGCCACAGACGAATCAACTTGGGATGTTATTTGCGGTGCAACATTAACAGCGGAACAAGCCACTGAAGCAGCTGCGAAGGGAACTGAAATCCCGTACTTCATTGGTGGGGTGTTTAGCGTTGAGGCTGTTTCAATCTCAGGCACTCTTTTAGCTGCAAATAAATATGATGCTGCTCGCGCTAAAGCATCAACAAACAACATTGAATTATCAAAGGTGTAAACCATGCCACAAAGTTTTGTAATTAATGACGCTCCACTTGAATTGTTGGGCGTTGATGAATTGGCTTTAATTCACTCGAATTATGCGCCTATGGATACATGGCTTTTGGACAAGCTTTTCCCACGTCGCAAATCGTTCACGACGAGTACAGTGCCTATCGCTGAGCTTGAGACTGAATCTGATATTGCGCCATTGGTGGCTCCGCAAGTACCAGGTAAACCATTTGATCGCACAACTGCGATTCAAGTGAGTCATGTCAACCCGGCATACTTAAAGCCAAAAAATCAGGTAACCCCTGCAACAGCATGGGATACTGCACTGTTAGCTCGTATGCGCGATGCTGGTATCATTTCGACAGGCAACAATCAGTTAAGCACAGCTGAGCAATATATGATTGCTCAAGTTGAAACCATGAAGCGCAATCACGATTCTATCGATAATCGTAAGATTCTTATGGCCACTGAATTGGTTATTACAGGTCAGATCGTGCTTGAGTCAGATGACTACACGAAGAACGTTGTTTCTTATGGGCGTAGTGCATCACTGGCATTTACTCCAGCAATTGCATGGGATCAAGCGGGTGCAAAACCTGTCGAAGATATTGATCTTATGGCTCAGCGCATGTTGGATGAAAATGGTGGCGAAGCTAAGATGATTCTAACGGCTGCTAAAGTTTGGTCAGTCTTAGAAAAAAATGCAGATTTTAAAGCAAAATTTGTAGCACCTTATGCCGGTATTAGCGTTCCGTATCGCCCAGAGCTCAGTGCATCACGTTCAGCCAAGTTTAAAGGTTACTTGGGGGATATTGAGATCTGGACTTACGATTCAACCTACAAAAATAAAGGCCAGACTAAGCGCTTTATTCCGCATGATTATTTTGCATTGATTGCCGACACGAACGGTTATGTGACCCAGTGTAAAATTGAAAACATTCATGCAAATGGTTTAGCGTTGGAGTACTTCGATCGTCAATGGTATGAAGAAGATCCAAGTGGAATTATGCTTTTAACCGAATCTTCACCACTTGTTGTACCGAGCAATAAAAACGGTATCTGTGGTGGTACAGGTTTCATCACTCTATAAGGGGGCATAAATGCCAAAGTACATTGCAAAGCAATCCATCGGGCAGTTTATGCCGGGTGACGAAATCAAGGGCTTGAATGCAGATCGTATTCAGGCCCTTTTAGCATCTGGAGCTGTTGAAGAAGAAAAAGCTCCAGAACAACCTAAGGCGGATGGTACCGCTGCACGCTTAGCTGAACTTGAAAAGGAAAATGCTGAACAAGCAGGAACTATCAAGCTCATGACTGAAGAGAAAGCCAAGTCTGATCAGGAGAATGATGGGCTTAAAACCAAAGTTACTGAACTTGAAAAGGCTTTAGCTACGTCCGAAGCTGCTTTAAAGAAAACCACTACCGAAGCCAAGAAAGCTACTGCTGATAAGTAAGGTGATCTATGTACGCGACTGAAGTTGACTTAAAAACACGGTTTGGTGCGCAGGTTATTGATGATCTTAAGTTGGGGCGTGAAGGTGGGGTAGATCCTGTTGATGTTGTGCAAGTCGCACTGCAGGATGCGGAGGAAGAAATTAACGGTTACATCGGTAGCCGTTATTCTTTGCCACTTGCAAGCGTACCCTCCAACTTAAAACGTATAGCGTGTGATATCGCACGTTATCGTCTTTACACTGAAGAGCCTCTTGAACATATCACCAAGCTTTATGAGGAAGCAGTCAATTTCTTAAAGCTGGTTGCTACCAATAAAGCACATTTGCAAATTCAAAATGTGGAAACCAACCAGATTGTAGATGACACACCCAAAAACAAACCATCTACAGCACCAATAGGCACGACTTATACAGGTGGTGTTTTTGGTGACGATGTCCTTGGAAAAATGCCGAGCATTAAGTGAGGTGATGGATGCCAGGTGCAGTTATTGAAATCCGTGCTGATGGTGACTCTGCGATCTCTAAGGCTTTAAGTTTGTATGCTGACATTGAAGAGCGTCAGTCCAGACTTTATGAGCGCATGGGTGCAGCCTTGGTGGAGAATATCCGCGATCGCTGGTCTCGTGGAGAGGGCTTATACGGCAAGTGGCCATTGTCCGTCAGGGTGATGCGCCAAGGCGGTACAACACTGCGAGATAAATCGCGTCTAATGAACTCTATTACCAATAACACCATCAGCAATGGTTTTGAAGTGGGTACAGACGTTGAGTATGGAGCGATCCATCATTTTGGCGGTGAAATCAAACATGAGGCACGTCAAAGCACGGTTTACTTCCGACAGAACCAAAGGACCGGTGTTGTCGGTAATCGTTTTGTTCGTCAAACACGATCTAACTTTGCTCAAGACGTGACCGTTGGTGCTTATGCCGTGAAAATGCCTGCACGTGCTTGGTTGGGTTTAACTGTAGATGACGAGCAGGATTTATTAAACATTGTTGAGGATGTAGTGCTAGATGAGTGATGAAAATCTATATGCGGTACGTGATGAGATAGTAGCGCGCCTCGAGCAATTCATGGATGAGTGGGGTGTAAAGAAGATCTATACCCCTAAAAACTTAGGTGTGACGACTGAGCTATCCCAAATCACCCCCAACATTCAAGTGAATTTCCGCCGTACTAAAAGTGCGGGAGTGGTGAGTAAAGGCGATGCACTTAAGCTGAAAGTGGTCTGGGAAGTGACAGCTTGTTGTAAGCATGCAGCATCACAGGTGACAGATGGTTCTAAAGCATTCGATATGGCTGGTGATCTAACTATTAAGATCATCAAAAAACTGAGTGGCTGGGAACCTGAATCCAGTACTGAACCACTGATTTATATGAATACGGAGGAAGACATTTCTAAAAGCTGTGTCTACTCAACCGTGGTTTTAGAGTCCGAGCTATTCATTCAAACTGAACCTGATTAAGGAACCTTATGAAAACGCAATACAAAGCCCTAAAGCCCATTGGCCCTTGGGTGAAAGATCAAATTGTAGGGGATTTGCCCCAAGAAAAAATTAAACAGCTTTTAGAGGATGGTGTGATTGAAGCAATCAAGCCTGAGGTAAAAGCAGAAGTTAAACCAAAAACAAAAGAGGTGCCTGCAAATGGCTAAGAAGTACATTTCATTGCGTGGTAAGTTCTCCCTTGCCCTGATTGTTGAAGGCGTTGTGGGGGCAATGCGAGAGCTTGGAAACATCCCAGACTTTACGCTGGAAATTACGGCTGACAAAATTGAGCATACCGAGTCCATGTCAGGTGATGATACAACTGATTTAGTGCTATACAACACTACCGCAGTTTCGTTCAGTGGCACACTTGAGCAGGTTGACGCTGATAACCTGGCGTATATCCTGTCGGGTAAAAATGTCGCAGTAGCAACGAAAACAGTAGCTGACCATGATTTAGGTGCAGTCACGAAAGGGCAAAAGATCAAGCTTGATGGGTTTAATTTGACTGTACCAACAGTGACTGATGGAGCATCAACACCAGTTCCTATTGAATCAACGAAATATAAGCTAGATGCAATTTATGGCACGATTGAGTTTCTTGATGATTTGCCGAAGGTTGTTATTGGATACACGACTGGCGCCGTGACACATACTACGATCGCATCAGACTTTGGTGCTGAATATGCATTGTTCTTTGAGGGGATTGATAAGATCAGCAAAGACAAAGTGTTCTTAGCCCTGCACCGTACAGTGAAGACACCTGATTCAAGCTTTGGCCTAATTCATGAAGAATTTGGTTCATACGAAATTAGCGGTGATGCTTTGGGTGATCTGACCAAAGACAAAGATGGTGCGCTTGGCTTATACGGTTATTACACCCAAATCCCTAAAGCTGCATAAACACATACAGGCACTTAAACAGGATGCATTAAGCATCTTTTTTTGTGTCCATAAAAAGCAAAAGCCCAGCGACTGCAATCGTTGGGCTTTTTATTTCCACCCACTAGATAAAAGCAAGGGAAAGAAACTTGTGGTTGAAATTATAGCAGTAGTTTTACAAAAAGTAGAGGTTGTAATGGAAAAACATGGTTATTGGAAAGTAACAGGTGCCATTTTGATGGGTATTTTCATCTGGCAACTCTCAAACATTATTAATGCATTTGTGGCTTTAGCTAAGGTATTTCAATGAATGATTTTTTTATTGCCTCAAATCGACCCGTCAAAGTTGGTGAGCTATCTGTGCACCAGCTGCAGATGCATAACTTTGATGAGTGGTCGGGTGCAGCGCAGGTCATCAAAGACTTTTTGAATAATCATCCAGATGAAACCGCACAAATGATCTTTGATGCTCATTCGTTTGAATCGACGCAATTGATAGCCCATTGTTTGCAACACAGTATCGAACAGGTCATCGATCTATTCAAAAAAGAGGGTGAACTCAATATCTTGTTATTGAATGTTGTGATCAATGTAAATGACGCATTCTTTTCCGAGCCAAAACCTAAACACCGGGACGATGTGGATCCGCGTAAAAAGAGCAGTTGGTATGATGTATTTCAGTTGCTGGCATCCAATGGCCACTCACATGAAAGCATCATGCAAATGAGCTACGGTTCATTCCGACACTATCTTAAAGCAGCTCAAAAAGCCGAAAGAATTAAGATGCGTAATTTAGCGATCGCAACTAGGGCGCAGAACGCAATCAATAAGAAGTTCAATGAATTCATTAAGAGTCTTGAGAAAGAACAGTAATTTTCACATTGTGATGTGAATTTGAGCACGTTATGATTTAGCCGTTAAATATAAATAACTGGGTAAATTCATGAAAAAATTACTAATTACAGCTGCTTTGATGTCTGTTTTTACATTAGCAAATGCAAATTTAGCAGGGGCAAGCATTAACGGTAAACAAGTTCGTAAAGGCCAAAGCTATGGTGAAGTCGTTGCAGCTGCAGGCCAGCCTGTATCTCATTATGACTACGTTAAAAACGTGGGTGGTAAGGAAGTTTCAGTGCGTGAATTAAGCTATGTAGATGGCAGCAAAACTTTTACTGTTGTAATTGAAGATGGCAAAGTTACAACGATTCGTAGTGGGCGTTGAGGGGAATACTGAAATGGCAACTAAAGTAGCCCAACAAATGATGTTTTGTAAGTCGTGTGGAAAGCAGACGCTGCATCAAAAAAATATCAAAGAAATGAGTTGGTTGATGCATCTAGTTTTAACAATCTTTACCGGAGGGATTTGGTTAATTATTTGGGTGTTAATGCTTCTATGGCATATGATTGCCAAACCAGCTTCAGCCGTAGCAAATCGTTGGGTTTGTTCTCAATGCGGTAAATAATCAAGGCACCTCAGGGTGCTTTTTTAATGCCTAAATTTAACCACCTCAAGGTGGTTTTTTTATACCTGAAAATTGAGGTCATGATGTCTGGAAAAAACTTAACTTTTAAACTCATCATGGATGGTGATAGTAAAGGGCTGGTAACAGCTGCAAAGCAATCCGAAAGTGTTACTAAAAAAGTTTTTGAAACGATTAAGACTGAAGCGGATCAACTGAAACAAACAAGTGCTGCTACGGCTATTGCTCTTGGGAGTATTGTCCCAGAGAAAAGCAAAGAATTGGCAGAAGGTCTTACCAAGTCTTTAAGCGGTGCAACTCAGATCATTCGTGATGCTGGAGACAACGCCAAAAGCGCTGCAAGCAACTTCACTGATTTTGGTAATAAGTCTGTAAAAGCTTTGGCATTCTTAAAATCAGATTTAGAAAAGGCAAAGATTAGACTTGAGGCCTTTTCAAAAACAAAAGCTACTCCTGCAGATATTGAGATTGCTCAAAAAGAAGTAGATCAACTCGAAAAAGAAGTTCAACAAGCTGAAAGTGCATTTATTGATTTTCACACAGAAGTAGGTAAGGCAAATAATTCTTTAAAGAATACAGATACCTCAGCACAAACTGCACAGACGGGATTGAATGGTGCAAAGTTTGCTGTAAATGCTCTTGCTGGAGCTATGGCTACGCTAGGTGTTGGGCTGGGAATACGTGAATTAAGCCAAGTATCAGACTCCTACACTAACCTATCTGCAAGAATCAATATTGCGACTAAGGATGGTGGTGACTTTAGGTCTGCAATGGCTGGCGTACACCAAGTTGCCTTGATGACAAACTCAAGCTTGAGTGCAACAGGTGATTTATTCACGAGATTGAACGCTGTTGGCAAAGACTTGGGAATGGCCCAGCAGAGTTCCCTTGATTTAACCAAGACCATTAATCAAGCAATTCAAATCAGTGGTGTATCTGCACAAGCAAGCGAGGCATTTACACAGCAATTCATCCAGAGCATGCAGCAAGGTACGCTTCGAGGCGAAGAATACAACTCCATGATGGAGAATGGTTTTGGAGTTGCAGAGGCGTTAGCCAAGGGTTTGGGTGTCACCACTGGTGAACTTAAGAATATGGCTGACAATGGGGAGCTTGGTGCAGAGCGTGTCTATAAGGCCCTATTGAGTCAGAAGGATGCAGTTCAACAAACCTTTGATCAATTCCCAACAACTATTGGGAATGCATTACAGCGTATCTCAACCAGTTGGGAGATTCTGATTGGTAAAATGGATCAGTCTAATGGCGCGAGTGCAACCGTCGCTGATTGGCTGGTTACTATTGCATCCAACATGGATGTTGTTGAAAGCTTATTAAATGATATTGGGAAAGGATTTATTTGGGTTGGTGACCAATTTAAGAGAATTGATACAACTACGATTATTGCCTTAAAAACTGCCCTAACCAGTATTTATGAAGCAATCAAAACACTAGGTGAAACCTTGGGTGAGGCTTTTGTCATCACTCTCGATATCCTAAATGATGTACTAAGCGGCTTATATGATTTCAATAACGGAATCGATGAGGCAAGTTCTAAAACGAATGGCTTTACCAAGGTGCTACAAGCATTCAATGTTGCCATTGGTTTTGTTAGTGATGGGTTTAAAGGAATTCAAATTGCTGCAAATCTATTTGTTGGAATTATTTATGATTTGGCAGCCGCATGGGTGCAACTAGTTTCAAAGTTCACGTGGGGGGATGTTAAGCAGCAAGCTATTGCTGATATGGATGCAATGGCAACAAAAGCTCAGGAGTACTATAAGAAAGCTTCAGATGGTGCATTAGAGTTTAAATCCAAAGGTGTGCAAGCTCTTGATGAGATCGGTAAAACCCAAGATCAGAAAAATGCTGAAAGTCTGGCTCAATCTAAAGCAACCTTGGACCAAATGCTTGCTAATCAGCAGTCCGAGTTGAATGGCAAGAAAGTCACCGAGGATGAAAAGTTAAAGGCTGTTACGGCTTATGCTGAAGCTGCTATTGCTGCGAATAAAGGCGTCATGGATGGCATGATGCAGGCTGATCTAATAGCAAAAGGCTATATGGTCACCATGGATCAAACTGGAAAAGTTTCAGTACAAGCTTTCAATCAAGCCACTGATGGTGCGAATAACACTGGTAAAGCACTCGTACAAGCACGTAAAGGCGCCGAGGCTTTGGGAGTTGATCTTGATATTGCCCTCAACCGTATTTCTGAAAAATTTGCTGCTAACCAAAATCACTTGACCAATTACGCTAATGGCCTTGATGAGCTGGGCTTAAAAGGTGAGCAAGCTGCTAATGCACTGTATATGGGCTGGGAGAAATGGTTAGCATTAGCAAAGTCTGAAGTTGAGATAGAGGCAGCAAAAGCCAAGCTTCAATTGTTAGGTGAACAAGGGAAATTATCAACTTCACAAGTTGAGATGGGAATGCAGGCTGTAAAACGCGCCGTGCAAGAAATTCCCGTTAGCCTATCACGGGTCGAAGCAGCTTTTGAGCGGTTAGGGATTAAAACCAAAGAGCAACTTAAACTTGCAGCAGATCTCGCCTTGAATGACTTCAATACCATTTTAAAAAGTGGTGAGGCTACTCAAGATGCTCTGCAACAAGCATATGAAGAAACCATTCGTTTAGCTTATGCCTCGGGCGATGCCCAAGTCATTGCTGCAGCTAACGCTAAGGCCGCTTATTTGGGACTTGAAGTGCAACTGGATGCCACAGGCAAAGCCACCGTTACTAAACTGGGTGAGATCCAGCAAGCAGCAATCGAGACTCAGCGTACTGTGAGCCAAGTCAGCCAAGCGACTTCTCGTGAGCAACCCGAGATCAGTGCTGAACAAAAGGCTACCAATGACCATTGGGATGATTTCAAGGCCAAAATGAAAGCGCGTACCGATGAGCTGAATGCAATATCACAAGCACGTAGTTCAGGTGGTGGAAACGCCTCATTGTTGTCGAATGGTGGGGATTCAACTCAGCAAATCTCAGCCGTGCCGGATGCTCCACTTATCGCGACTAGTCTTGATATTCAACCAATCGAAGGTATGGAGACAAAGCAAAGTGTGGAAATCAAAATTGATATGGGAACAGGGCAGACAGCGACAGTATCAGCGGCACCCGATCAAGCCACAGCTCTTGAGGAAATGATGCGAGAACTTGAAGCAATTAAAGGAAGATCGTAATGCGATTAACACGAAAGTCAACCGGAGAAGCCATCCAACTAGAGGATGGTTTTTTTTGGTCTGATGAAAACTGGTCTGTGATTGAACAGAACCAGGAGTATGCCATTAGTGGGGCTTTGATTATTCAAGAAGGACGTAAGCAAGCAGGTCGACCGATTACCTTACAGCCAGCCAATAAAACTAAGGGCTGGATCAAACTGCGCGATCTGAACACGCTTCGCTTGTGGCAGAACCTGCAGGAGCAATTCATGCTTCAGTATGAATGGCCACATGACCAGCGTGAGTTCAATGTGATTTGGAATCATAAAGACGGTGCGCTGGAAAGCTCTACAGTTAAAGGCACTCCAGCAACATCACTTGATACTTATTTTAACGTCACCATGCGATTCATTGAGGTAAGCGATGCCAATTGAAACCCATAATTTAAAGCTCCTTGAGTCACAGCGTATTCGTACAGATGCTGAGGATGGTGGAGGTAAATACTCAGGCCGTGAAATTATCGACGGTCAAAGTAATAACCTGTTTAATGATATTTCCGAGATGGACCGCACTACGGGCCGTACTTCTATCCAAAAGATTTATGCTGCAGTCGATACAGCAGATACCGATGCCTTAATGGGTGCGACAGTATTCATCTCTCAAAATGCGCAAGATCCGAATGTCTCAGCCGTATTATTCAGTACCGATAGCTGGACGGATGAGCGTAAAGAAGCGCAGAACCGTATTGAAAACTATAATGCCAAAGGTGCACAGATTGCCGGCACACCGTTGGACACGCATTGGAAAGGCATGAAGTCTCTACAAGTGGCCATGTTTCCCCAGGAGTCTGAAACATCGATCGGCAAGTCAATTGTATTGCTCTCGAATGAAGGTAAAGCTTTAGAGATTGAGCAATTCCTGCGGATCACCGAGGTGTCTACACGTACAGCATTTATGGTTGTTGACCAAAAGCAAGTGGAATATAAGATTGCCACTTATGGCCTGAGTGATGCGTTAAAAGCCGATTTTGTGGGGCTATCTGCGAAGCAATGGTATAGCGGTGAAAAGAGTACCACCATCATCCGTGACACCATTGTGGCGGATACGGGTAAGTATTACTCCAGCGCGAATCTCAAAGAAGCTGCACAAGTCGGTGACTATTCTGTGGTTGCAGAGGATGTCTATACGCAGTTGGTTCCCTCAGCCCAGACAGAAACCCCCATGGTGAATATCAATGCTGCAGGTGACTCTGTGGCGTTTGTTAAAGCTAAAGATGAGGTTCTGTCCAAGACTTTTAATAATGTCACGATCAATACTGTGTCGAGCTTATATCTCGGCTCGTCTGTCATGCCGAAGTCAGTAGAGTTTACTTTATTTGGCTCAGCGATTAGCGACGTCGGCGGTGAAATTAAGAATGCTGCTGGTACATCCATTGGTACCATCAATTATCAAAACGGCTCTATGGCTTGGAATGCAAGCGCGGGGACGGGAACTACTAACCTAACGATAAACTTTATGCCTGCTGCAGCAGTGACAGCCCCAGTTGAGTCTGAACTGATCTATGTGAATCAGGAAAACATTGGTTTTAACTGGTTACGTAATTTGGTCCCGCTGCCATCTCCGGGTAGTTTGCAAGTATCGTATTTGGTTCAGAATCAGGTCTACACGCTTCGAGACAATGGTGCAGGGCAATTACGCGGTGCTGATTCTTCCTTTGGCTCAGGCAGTATTGATTACGACACGGGTACCATGGCACTCACGACAGGTGAACTCGCTGATGTCGGCAGTGCAATCCTGATGACGTGGAGCAATATGATCACGGCTCAGGAGCGTTCAGGATTAACCATCAATAAAGCCTATGTCGAAATCCCTGTAAATGATTCGATTGTGGCAGGTACCTTAACCGTTGACTGGTTATTGAATGGTATTACCAAGTCAGCAAGCGATAACGGCCAAGGGCAATTTACAGGTGATGCTACAGGTACGATTGATTATGCAGATGGTGTAGCGAAGTTGATGCCGACCTTATTACCCAATGGCGGTACCACGTTCAATGTCTCAGGTCAGAAAGGGACTAAGTCTTCAATTCAAGTGACTGCAGTGCCAACTAGCGGTACGATCTCAATTGAATTGGACAATGGATCTGCTGCGTTGATCCCCAAGTCTGTGAAAGTCCGTGTACCCGTCAAATACATGAACTACTTAGGTGAGGTTGAGCTGCGTGATATGCCGATTGATGCCACCACAGGGCGCTTAATCAATGGTGCAGGCCAGCAACAAGGCACCATCAACTATGCATCTCGGACCATGAATATCACCCCAAGCACCACACTTGAAGCGATCGAACGCGAGAAGATTATGCAGCCGTTTTATGGCAAATATAATACCGATCAAGAGGCGATTGCTGCAGGCATGTTAGGGATGACCATTAAGTATGAAAATACCAGTGAGACGCATACTTTAAGCCTGAATGAAGTGGCGACTGCAGTGACGGTGAGTGTGTCCTATCGTGATAGTTCTGCGGCTCAATCTTGGTCGGATACCATCATGGGTTCTGTTCTAAAAACGGATTTAACTGAAGGCTTTGCCGAGCAGATTCTTGCAGGTTCGGTTCGCTTTACCTTAGCCAACTCAACCTATGTTGATAAACTTGGATCGCTTTATCGGAATCCATCGGCGACCACAGGCGCAGGAACGGTAGCGGGTCAGATCCATTATGGTAATGGCGCGGTCGAGTTATCCGCTTGGGATGTGGGTGGGGTGAATAACCCGACCTTAGAGACCTTGGTGACGCAATTGGAAAGCGTGCAAACCAACCAAGTGTCATACCGTGCACCGATGATCCCGATCCGGGCGCAGTCCTTAACTTTGTCCGCAACCAAAGTGGAAGGTGGTGTGTTGAATATCACCCCTGATGGCTCAGGTACCATTGATACCGCAGAGTGTGATGGTTTCTTTAACTTTGACCAAGGCTATGGCCAGTTTGTTTTTCGGCAAAAGATTGAAGTGACTTCTGCTAACCGTGCTGAAATTATGGCGCAGGATTGGTATGTGGCTGAGCTGGAATATACCAAGGATGGCAAGCAGTGGATTCACAAGCCGATTATGGTCTTGCCTGAAACCATCAAATACAGTGCAGTGGGTTATAGCTATATCCCGATTGATGCTGAATTGCTGGGTTTATCCGCAGTACGGTTGCCGATTGATGGTCGGGTACCGATTTTCCGATCAGGAGAGATTGGGATCGTGAGTGCAAGTAAGTCGCAGGAATTACCTGATTATATTGCTGGCCAGACCTACCCATTGAATGATGCACGGATCTCCTGGTGTGAACTTGAAGATGCCGATGGCATTAAAATTCCATTTGATATGTATGTGGTTGATTATGACTACGGCAAAGTGACTTTAAACGGTGATTTTGCCTTAGGTAATTTAACTGGACCTATCTCAGCCAAGTATCGCTATCAAGATATGGGTTTAGTGCGTGATGTCAAAATCAATGGCCAAGTGACTTTCACCAAGCCTTTGACGCACAACTATGATCCTGCTCACACTATCGTCGGTTCAGCACTGGTGATTGGTGATATGAGAGCTCGCTATACACGTAAGTTTGTTCAGTCGACGTGGGATAGCATTTGGAAGGATGAGGCGGTGGGTGCTGCCATTTCAGCCAACTACAACGACACTCTGTACCCGATTGATGTTACTAACAAGGGCAATATTCAAGAACGTTGGGCGATTGTCTTTACCTCGAATGATGCATTCCGGATCATTGGTGAAACTTCTGGCCAGATCGGAACTGGAGTGCGTACTGAAGATTGTTCCCCAATCAATCCAGTCACCAATGCCCCTTATTTCAGCATTAAAAAAGAAGGTTGGGGCAATGGTTGGGCGAGTGGCAACGTACTGCGTTTCAATACCGTTGCAGCCAATCATCCTATTTGGGTAATTCGTACAGTCAAGCAATCGGAACCTACCGTATTGTCTGATTCATTCCAAATCATGCTACGCGGTGACATTGACCGAGTTGCCTAATCTTAAATTCAAATATGACCGCTTCGGCGGTCTTTTTTATGGGTAAAACATAATGGCAATGAAGCAAACACAGACCAAACTCTTTAGTTTTGGCGACACAGATTTGGATTTTAGTGTGGTCTCAAAGACCTTTTTTCCTGATCGTTTTAAAAAAATGCTGGCGCTGGGTTATAACCAACAGACAGTAGCTAGTGTTTCCGTATCAGGGAATCAAGTGACGCTGAATTATGGTGTAACACATGGCTATACAGCTGATCGCGTATTAAAAGTGAACTCTGGGGCATTAGCTGCGATTAATGGTGGAGAGTTTTGGATTGATGCTGTTACAGCAACTTCAGTTACTTTGACCATTGATAGTGCACCGACATCGATTCTAGGAGGGTTTACGACCAAGATTGCTTCACTGGGCTATTCACTGGTTTATGAACAAGGCAATGTGCATGTTTATAAATTTAAAGCCTTGGATGATAGTGACCTATTCTTACGCTTATGTTTTCAAGATGTGTCGGGGAGTCGGAATTGTGTTAGTCCGTGTATAGGGAAGTCTTATGATGAGGTAACTGGAGTCATTAATGATCCCTTAGCACTCAATGAAACACGTGCCATAGCAAGCCCAACAAATGGAGTTAAATGGGAATTCCAACTTTATCCGTCAACTAATAACTCGGCAACATATAGTCAAGCATATGCTGGCTTTGGTAAGGCTGTCATGCTCGGCAGTATCTATCATCTTGCACTACTGACCAATTTTGAAGCGGGAGGTGGGAGAATACATGCTATCTTACCGAACGCGACTCATGATTATGCCCAATTAGACTACCCACTCTTAATCGCTGAAAATTCAGGTGCTTCTAATATCAATACATGGAATTACGATCAAAATGTGACAGGCCGTGCATATATTGGAAATATTCGATGTGGTTTAGATAATTTTACTGTAACAGCCCCAACTCAATTGATAGCAAGTCCATTAGCAGCGCAATCCTTCTTATCTGCGTCAATAGATGCATTTAATACCACCACAGCTAATCAAATTCCCATTTATGAATACGCAACATCGCAATTTTTAGGGTTTTGCTATGGGATGTATCTCTGTATGTATAGTAACAACAACAAACCATCCACGGACAAGACTGTTACTCCAGCATATGGGGAAGATGTAAATACAGCAAAGTTGTATACACATTATTTCGGAAATAGCTCATACACCTATTTTTGTCTGCCGATTGAGGAGATCAAAATTGACTCTTAAACTGTCTAAATTCTTCTGGGGTGGGTACACAGCTAACCCTCAAAAGTTGGTTGAACTGGGCTATAAGATTGGCATTCTGCCGAAACCTATGATCACCGTGCTGAGTAGCGATCAGGGCTTTGGAGTGGTCAAGGGAACAACAAAAAAGCTCGGTCAAAACTACTCACCTGTGCCTGTATGTTGTTTTAAGCGAAGTACTCGGCAGTTACTTTGGGAAACAGTTTCAAAGCCTGATGGTACTTATTCGTTTCGGAACATTGCCGTAGGACTGGAGTGCTTTGTGGTGGCCTTTGATCCTAATGGACAATATAACGCAGTCATCTCAGATAAATTGGTGGCCAAATGATTCAACCCTCTTTAAAAGCCAGTCTGGCACAACTGCAAGCACTGGCCGCATATCTCGATCAAGGAAGCTCAAATGCTTCCTTTGTTTTTTATGATGATGCGAAACCTGCTTCGGTGTCGGTGGCAGCGAATAATGCTGCAAAACTGGTGATCCTAACTTTGCCTAAGCCATGCTTAAAGACGATGCATGCTGACCGTATCGAGCTGAATCAAACTGATGCAGCAACGGTAACGAAGGCAGGTGTTGCAACATGGGCACGCTTACTCAATGGTGCTGGTGAAGCCGTTGCGGACTTTACCGTGGGTACGGATATTGAACTGGCCAATCCTGAATTGGTTTTAGGCAGCACCTTGATGATGAACTCCTTGATCCTCAAACCATCTACATAAGAGGTGGACATGTGGCGAACTATATTCCACCTGATGCACATCATGTAAATCTTAATTTTAAAGACATTGCGACGGGCTCTGCCGATCTTAACTTTGGTGCGGATGAACAAAACCTTGCATCACTTGAAGCAACGATTGATACCTCATTTTTAGCACTGATTCAGGCGCAGAGTTTTGATTTTAATGCGCTTGAAGCTGAGTTCAATGTTTCATTCCGCGCAGA
Source organism: Acinetobacter sp. MYb191 (assembly GCF_037572605.1). Taxonomy (NCBI): domain Bacteria; kingdom Pseudomonadati; phylum Pseudomonadota; class Gammaproteobacteria; order Moraxellales; family Moraxellaceae; genus Acinetobacter; species Acinetobacter sp. MYb191. The sequence continues at coordinate 27,029 of NZ_JBBGZP010000016.1, forward strand.
GTTAAAAGCGGTATCGGGTCAAACTGCACAGCTTGAAGCCACTATCAATACAGGATTTACCCCTGAGCTGAACGTGGTGGGGATTAATGCGTATTGCTCCCTCGATGCAGTGATCAATACGTCATTCAATCCCGCCTTTGATGCCTTGTTTGATATTAATCATCAGCTCGGTGTTGAGCTGAGATTCAGTGCTGTATTTGAGCGTGCAATCCCCCAGCTTGGATCAACAGAAATACCGTGGGCGAAACCAGTCTTAAGGGTGTCAAATGACACCTTTTTTTACGATCGTGGATTGGTGCTCAACCATGGCAATGACATTGGCTTTCAGCGTGGACGAACACTATCTGAATCCATTCATGCGGCATTTGACCAGGGCGCGAATCTCAGTCTAAACCAAGGCGTGCGCTGGCAAGAAAATCTCAAAATTCGTATTGCGCGTGATTTGTATTTTGATGAATCGATCAAACTTCGATTGAATCGTGAATTCTCCCATCAGGAGATGATCCGTAAACGCCGCAACATCTCATTTTCACATCAGGTCGCACACGTCTTTGAAAAGCGCTTTAGCTTTGATTGGGATAAAGGGCTGGAGCTGGTCACACAGGATGAGATCCCATGGGATAAAGCCAAATCCATTCATTACCGCAAACATCCCGTTCAACCATGGCCAGAGCCTGAAATTCCTGAATATGAAGGCACAGGGGATCTCGAGTTTGTGTGCTTATGTGATGAACTGGATGTGCACAATGTTGAACTCAACTTCGGTGCAGATGATTGCATACCTGGCATACCAAATCGTAATTGGTGGTACATATTGAATAATTTATCTGTGACACGCCTAGACAATGGTGTAGAGATTCAAGTCTATGATGGGAATTACAGTACTGATCGCAGCTGCTGGTGTTGGTCCTATAGTTTGACCGTACCGGCATCCCAGGTTAGCAAACTGGAACCCATCAATGGCCAACCTGTGATTTTAAAAATTATCGTGAATGGTACCGAGCATCAAATGTTGCTTGAGAACCGCCGACGTTCTCGTAAATTCGCCCAAGATACCTATACTTTAATTGGTCGCAGTCAAACCGCACTGCTTGCTGCACCGACAGCGCCTTTACGTTCATTCTTACAAGAAAATGATCGAACCTCCGTCCAGTTATGTCAGGCGGAGCTGGATCGCGTTTTTAGCGATACGGTACTGAATTGGCAGTTGATCGATGCCTTAGGCTGGATCGTTGAACGTGAATGTTTGAGCTATTCCAATTTAGCACCGATAGATGCCATCAAGATGGTGGTTGAAAGCGGTGGTGGGTTTATTTATAGCGAAAAGGGTAGCAATACGCTGACCATTAAACCGTTGTATAAAAAGACCTTTTGGGATGTGCTATCGATCGCTGAGTATGATCGCATGCTGCCTGAGTCTGCGGTGGTGAGTCAATCGACTGATTATCAGATCTATCCTGATTACAACGGCATTACGCTGACAAATGACCGTAAAGGACCACCAGCTCAGGTAAAACGTACTGGCACTAGTGCTGATATTCTACTTCAACCTGAAAACAATCCGTTGTTCAACTATGTCAGCATGAAGGCCTATGGCAAAGCCAAACTTGCCAAAGCAGGAATGGTCGAAACACACACCTACAGCATGCCGATTTCGCCTGAAGTAGGTGAATGTGTACCAGGAGAGGTGCTGGCATTTAATGCGGAATGGTGGGGCATTGTAGATAGTGTTAGCGTCTCGTTCAGCCATGCGATCGTCAATCAAACTGTGAAAGTGGAGCGTGTCAATCGTGAGTAATGCATTACAGCGTTTAATTGATTTACTTCCTACTGCTGCAGAGTTTGTAGGAACGATTACTAGCGTGGACCATCCCAATTACAAAGTGTTGGTGGTGGGTGGATCGGGATTAAATCTAGTCACCAGTTCAACACGTTACAACCTAGGAGCAACCGTATTTGTATCTGATGGTGAGATCAAGCGACTCGCGCCATTGGGTGAAGTGATTCAAATCGAAGTTTAAGTTTAGAAAAGTATATAGCACCGAAGGGTGCTTTTTTATTGCCAAAAATTAGGGGGAATAAATGGAACCAGTGTCCACAAGCGGTTTTGCTGCGTTTTTAAAGTTCTACGGTGCAGCGATTATGGTTACTTTAGCTATAGCACTTGTTGCAACGGTTGTGATCATGATGCGTTTGCCACGCTCACCACAAGAGTGGGCCGTGGGTTTGATTTGTACAGTTGTATCCAGTCTGACTGGTGGAGCTTTCATTATCGTGAAATGGGGTTTACATGAGTGGGTAACGGATATCTGGGGGATGATTGCCTTAGGTGGATTCTTCTTTGTCTGCGGGTTACCGGGTTGGGCTATTGTTCGTTGGACGTTTAACTTCATCAATAAGCAGGAGGGGAAGACGATTATTGAAGTGGTTAAAGAGCTTAAAAGTTCAAAGGATGAATTAACCAAATAAATTAATTGAGTTTTTATGCATAAAATATTTCATGTTTTAAAAGTGAACAGTTTGAAGTATAAAAGAGCCAATTACTTTATAAGAATGAGTCATTGAAATGCACCCTATTAACGTTCTGTTTGTAGCTGGGTTTGGACCTATTACAATAGCAGACCAAGAAAGCAAATTGCTCTACAGAGACACCTTAGATCTTCCAATTAAAGCAATGGAAGGTAATGAATCATATATGAGCACTGGCGATGGTGATCTAGGTGGTGTTAAGCATTTTGCACTATGGCCTTTAGCTCAGGTAGCTGAGTCTTGCTTTGGTATAAAAGAATGGCCATCTGAACTTACAATCCCTCAGAGTTGGATTGAGTTTGAAGTTGAAGATATTTCAGCAGCTTCAGCTTACATGGTTTCTAAAGGTCATCAGTTACTTGTGAATAATCGTCTAGAGCCTTGGGGACAATCAGTTACTCGTTTTCTGAGCCCTGAGGGGGTGCTGATTGGCTTAACAGTAACGCCTTGGCTACGAGTTTCTAAGTCATAGCAATTTCAAACCTATAGCTGACCAATTTTCTGGTCTATTTTTATCCTATTTACCGCCTTAAGGCGGTTTTTTAATATTTGAAGGAAAGTGAAATGAAGTCGATATTTGATTTTTTAAGAAAGATCAGCGGTGGGACACTCACTCAAAAACAAGTTGATGCTGCTAATCAAGTGATTGCAACAGCTTCAGATTCAGCGGTGGCTGATATGCTGGGTCTTGCGATCGACCAGATGGTGGTTAGTCTTTTTGGTGTTGATCTCATCTGTGGTTTTGAGGGTAAACGACTTGCTGCATATGACGATGGTGTGGGGGTATGGACGATTGGATTCGGTACCACAGTTTATCCCAATGGTATCAAAGTCAAAAAAGGTGACACCTGTACAGAAGTACAAGCTAAGGCTTACATGGCCCATGATTTAAAGAAATTTGAAGCAGCTGTAAATAATGCGGTGACTGTGCCTCTCAACCAAAATCAATTCGATGCACTGGTATCACTTGCCTACAACATTGGGACTAATTCATTTAGCAAATCAACTTTGATGAAAAAGCTGAATGCCAATGATATTCGCGGCGCAGCGGATCAGTTTGATGTATGGGTGAATGCGGGTGGTAAGCGCATGCAAGGTCTTGTTAATCGTCGTGCTAAAGAAAAGGCTTTGTTTCTATCATGATCAAAGCCTTATTGCTGTGCATCCTGCTATCAGGCTGTACAGCGCATTCGATTTCGACAAAGGTGCATGTCACTGTATGTGTTCAGTGTATGAATTGAGAAAGCCTTTTGATGATGGCAATTTTGTATAAGTCCTTTATATTAAATATTAGATGTACTAGAGTTTTTAACTAACCTTGGATTAAATAAAATAATGCTTGTATGCCGCTTGTGCTAAATATCACAGATTTAAGATATTAAGATATTTCATGCATAAATTAAGCAGAAGTGCCTAATAAAAATAGTTTGTATAATAATCAAAATCTTGTAGTTTTAATGTGTATTTACATAATGCATATGTGTATATTATGGATCATATATTATTCAAATAAAAAAATTAATTCTTACTAGAAGAGGGTTCAAAATAATGTACAAGCTTTCTCTGACAATTTTACTATCTACGTTTTACATTCAAAATGCCTTGGCAGTTGAAGGCGGTATTGGTCGTCCTATTACAGGGATGCAGGTTCAACCACTGAATGGCTTATTACCAACTGAAGAAGGCGGTGTTCTTACACTTTCCAGTATTTACTATGACGGTAATTTTGAGCGCTCACGTAATGTCCCTATCGCTGGGGAGCTAACAGGCGGTCTGGACTATGGGGTGTCGTACAATATGCTCAATGGAGTCTTTATCTGGAATACCAGTGAAAAATGGAGCTTAGCAACAACTGTAGGCATCCCTATTCAACATACTAAAATTCATGCTTACTTAAGCAATCGTGAGTTTGAAGACAGCTCAACCAAAATTGGCGATGCCATGTTTTCTCCATTAATGGTCAACTATCACCTTAATCCAATTATGCATACCTTATTCGGGGTTTCAATTTATGCACCGACAGGTAGTTATGATGCTAGCAAACTCAGTAATGCTGGGCAAAATACATGGACATTTGTACCCAACATTGCATTTACCACCATTCTTCCAAAAATGAACGCTGAAATTACCACCAATATGGCGTATGAGTTTTATACTAAAAATGATGCTACAGACTATACCAATGGTGATATTTTCCGCCTTGATTTATTGGGCTTAAAACGCTTTGGCGAGGTGGGGGGAGATGGTTTGGGTCTTGGTGCTGTCTTTGGTTATATTGAACAAACCACTGATGATGAAGGCCGACTAGCTGACCGCTTAAATGGTTTCAAAGGTCGTGCTTTAGGTGCTGGCCCAATTCTAACTTATGACAAGAAATTGAGTAAAACATCCGGAATTTCTGCATCTTTACGCGGTGTTTACGAGTTTGATGTAAAAAACCGTCCTGAAGGTGAAGCCTATCAATTCAGTATTAATTATCAATACTAAAACTGAAAAATTGAATAAAAAGATTAAGTCCAAAGGGAAATATAATGCTTAAAAATTCTACAAAAATATTAAGCTCTGCGGTTATTGCTGGATGTTTAACATGTACCCAAACTACATTTGCGACTGATGATGCCGCTGAATTAGCTAAGAAACTATCTAACCCTGTTGCAGACATCATTAACATGCCTTTTCAGCTAAACTACGACAATAATATTGGTACTGATAAAAATACGGAGCGTTATCAACTCAACATTCAACCGGTGATTCCAATTAAATTAAATGATGACTGGAATGTTATTTCTCGTACCGTTCTACCTGTTATTGTGCAGCAATATGACGGGATGGATAAAAGCACTGATTGGGGTGTGGGTGATATTACGCAAAGTTTCTTTTTTACCCCAACACCAAAAAGTCCTGATGACCTCATCATTGGCTTTGGCCCTGTAATTTATTTACCAACAGCCTCTGAAAAAGTATTTGGCCCAGACCAATATGCGTTAGGTCCAACGGCAGTAATCGCAAAACAAAGTCATGGCTGGACGGTTGGTGCATTGGCAAATCACCTTTGGGCGGTAGAAAAGAAAGAAGGTGCTGAAGGCATTAATAGTACGTTTCTACAACCCTTCGTCAATTATACAACGCCAACTAGTGTGACGTATTCACTCAATACCGAAAGTACCTATGACTGGAATACCGATGACTACACCATTCCAGTGAATTTAACTGCAACAAAAATTGTCAAAATAGACAAGCAGTTAATTAGTATTGGTGGTGGTTTCCGCTACTGGATTCACGACACAGACAGCAGTGCTAAAGATTTTGGCGTTCGACTTATTGCCTCATTCATTTTTCCTAAATAATCCTTAATAATCTTAAAAACTTATTTAAAAACCACCGAGTACTTATAAACATGAAATATTCAAAAATCGCACTACTTACCGCATTATCCATATGTGTAACTCAATTATATGCATCCACAATTAAAGTCACTCCTGATAATTTTGTGCGTGCCGAAACTGATTTATATATCAAAGCCTTAGCAGCTAAGCCAAATGGCTTTGGGGGCTTTGATCATACTCGTTCACCCTCTTTGATTGATGATCAAACAGTTATTCGTTTAAATCGTGACACACTCTACTCTTCAGCTATATTTGACTTGAAAGCAGGCCCAGTCACTATTACCTTGCCAGATGCTGGTAAGCGCTTTATATCTATGCAGGTGATCAACCAAGATCACTACACACCAATGGTCAACTATAAAGCTGGTAGTTACACACTGTCTGAGGAAAATGTAGGTACACGCTATGTGACCGTTGCAATTCGTACTTTTGTTAATCCAATGTCTGAAAAAGATTTAAAAGAAGCACAAAAAATACAGGATAAAATTAAGGTTTCACAGCCAGGAGGTCCTGGAAAAATTGAACTGCCAGAGTGGGATCACGCTAGCCAAAAAACAGTGCGTGATGCTCTCTTAACACTGAATAAAACTTTGCCAGATACTAATTTTATGTTTGGTACAAAAGAGGAAGTACAGCCTGTTCGTCACTTAATCGGTTCTGCTTCAGCATGGGGGGGGAATCCACAACGTGATGCAACTTACCTGAATGTTTATCCAACTAAAAATGATGGAAAAACTGTTTATATTATGACTGTGCCAAAAGATGTCCCAGTCAATGGGTTCTGGTCAATCAGTGTTTATGATAAAGAAGGATTTTTCCAAAAAAATGATTTGAATAGTTATACGCTAAATAACATTACAGCTAAAACTGAGAAAGATGGCAGTTACAAAATCCAGTTCGGCGGTTGTACAAAATCTACAGTTAACTGTATACCAACCTCTGAAGGGTGGAACTACATGGTTCGCCTGTATCAACCTCAAGAATCTATTCTGAATGGCACATGGAAATTCCCAGTAGCGCAACCTAAATAATCAAATCAAAAAGGAGGTCTCAGACTTCCTTTTTTCTGCATTTATATAGGAATTAAATAATATGATGATGAAAAATAAAATTTTAATGATTGCGTTGCTGGGATGTAGTTTAGGCCTTAGTCCTGTAACGTTAGCAAAACTGACACAACAGCAAGCCGAAAATTTAGTGAAAGAAGCTTATATTTTTGGTTATCCAATGGTAGACAGTTACCGTGTGCAGTATTCATATTTTATAGACAAACAAAGCCCTGAATACAAAGGCGATTGGAATCAAGTGCATAATGTTGCGCGCGTCTTTACACCTAAAGATACGGCAATTCAAACCCCAAATTCTGATACGCCATATTCTTTTGTAGGTGCAGATTTACGCACAGAACCTGTGGTGATCACAGTTCCAAAAATAGATGCGAATCGATATTACTCAATCCAACTGATTGATATGTATACCCATAATTTTGCGTATATTGGTAGTCGAGCAACCGGAAACGAAGCGGGTAATTTCCTCTTGGTTGGTCCAGACTGGAAAGGTAAAAAACCAGCAGGCATTAAAGCTGTCATTCATTCTGAAACAGATTTAGCCTTTTTATTGTATCGAACACAATTATTTTCAGATCAAGATATTGATAACGTAAAAAAAATTCAAGCGGGTTATAAAATCACGCCACTTTCAACGTTTTTAGCAACCACCACAGTACCTAAAGACGCCCCTAAAATTAACTTTATTAAACCATTATCACTAGAGAAACAAAAAAACTCACCTGAATTTTTTAATATCATGAACTTTACTTTGAAATATGCCAATGTTCATCCTGATGAGAAAAAGCTGATTGACTCATTTAAACAAATTGGCGTAGTTCCAGGTAAAACTTTCGAATACGATAAACTTGATCCTGTTGTTCAAGCAGCGATCCCAAAAGGGATTGAAAAAGCATGGACTGCACTACAGGATCGTAAAGTTAATTTTTTGGATAAAGGTCTAATCAAATCATCCGATGGATTTGGGACTCGTAAAGATATTAACGGCCGCTATCTGGATCGTATGATGGGGGCTGTTTTTGGTATTTATGGTAACAGCGCTGAAGAAGCAATTTATCCAACGTACTTTGTTGACTCAAAAGGTCAGCCATTAGATGGAAAAAACAAATATCAATTAACATTCCCAGCGGGTCAGTTACCGCCAGCAAAATCATTCTGGTCATTAACTATGTACACCATGCCAGACAGTTTACTTTATGACAATGAGCTAAACCGCTACCTTATTAACTCATCAATGACAGATAAATTAGTCAAAAATAAAGATGGCTCAATCACATTGTATTTACAGAATGAAGCACCATCTGCAGATAAAAAAGCCAACTGGCTTCCTGCCCCTGCGGGGCCATTTGCATCGATTATGCGTATTTACTGGCCTGAAAAGGCGGTGCTTGATGGCACATGGAAAGAGCCTAAACTAATCAAAACTTTGAAATAAGCGTATATAAAGGGGTCATATTGGCCTCTTTTTATTTGAAAATAACATTTCCCGTAACCAACTACCTTCCTAACTAAAGTAATCCCGCATCAAACTCCCATGATTCATCAAACAATAGCAACACATGTGGCGGTGAATTCAATTGTTGAAAAAAGCCCTTTAAGTGAGGGCTTTTTTATAAGTTTTATCGTGAGCGAAATAAGAGTTCTAAATTAATTTATTGATACTACTAAAAGTGTTTGAGTGTCTGATTGATTTTGAATTTAATTACTTATCAATATATGCAGTAATAAAGTTTGCAGGGTGGTAGGAGCTTTGTATATGGGAAAAAATCATCATTCCCGAAACTAAAAAAACTAGAATTGTTATTACAGAGTTATAAAATCGCATTCATTACTTATCAATATTACTGAGCTTCAGAGTAACAACATCTTACTGTATTTACAATAAAGGTTTAATTTTATTGTAAAAATCAAAAAATATAAGGCAAATAAATATATATATAAGAAAACTTGATTAAATTAATTTTTAGTGTATAGTTAACTTAACTAGAAAAAAGTCTTGTTTCAGTAAATCTTCTTTAAGTATCGCAGTTTTAGTCATAATCCTTCGTTTTTTTCAGATTTTAAGTCTCAAAATTTATTATTTTCAAAGTTATAAACAGTCAATCAAATGACTCACAATTATTAAAAAATCAGTAGGATTTATTATGTCAAACTCAAATGTTGTTAAAGGTACTGTAAAATGGTTCAACGAAACTAAAGGTTTCGGTTTTATCCAGCAAGAATCAGGTCCAGATGTTTTTGCCCATTTTAGCGAAATTGCTAATTCAGGTTTCAAAACACTGTTTGAAGGCCAAATGGTTGAGTTTAGTGTAGCTCAAGGTCAAAAAGGACCAAATGCTGTAAATATTGTTGCTATCTAAGCAATAATTGACAGTAATAAAAAGCACTAAACAGTGCTTTTTATAAATTGAAAGTTAGTTTTAAAGTTTTTTCAAATCGAGAAAACCTTCAGGAATAGGATACAAGTTGTTAAAAATAAACGATTTAATTGCAAAATCAAAAAATGGTACAGAAATTATAGTGTCGCTCATCCCTTTAAATAAAATACAAAATACTCGTAATGGGTTAAAAACTATAGAAGTGGGTAAGCGAATACTTCTTCAATCAGGTAAAGAAGTTGATTTGAACCTAGATGGAAGAACTTTTTATACGTCTTTAAATCAGATGTTTAAGTTAAATTATAAAGTAATTTAATCAAGTTATATAATTTCTAAATAATTTAAATTAAGGATCCATCTATGTTAAAAAAAGAAGTCACCGTAAAAGATCAATTTGGTACTGAATATAATATTCTAGCAACAGTTGATAAGTCTATTGTAGACCTACAAGATCACTCAAATTTAAAATATATTACTTTTGAAGGTGAGGATATTCGCCCTAGTTTTGAAATGTTTTTTCAGAGCCTTGAAAGTAGTAAGATTTTTAAGTTAATTTAATGTCTATATATAAAGAAAATTTGAATTTTTTATTTGATTTAAAATGTATTAAACCTGTTTTTTTTATTTTAAAATCATATGTGTTAGTTTTTATTTTATTTGCATCTATTATTTTAACTAGTATCATACACAATGATGTTGTTGATACTATTTTGACTATTTTAAATTTTTTTATTGTTTTTAGAATTATTTTTTTGCTGCATGTAAAAATTATAAAGTCCATATTTGAAATTTGTAGCCCTTAAAAATCTATTATTTTCAATTATCTATAGAATACTGAAACCATGACATATCCCTCCCTCTGTCATGGTTTTTTTGTTGCCTCTTCATAACTCATACACATGTTTGTTATTATATTTTACTTTCCAATTTTTAGAAGTTTGCGCACATAGACTTATCCCTTTTTATTCTTTATGATCATTGCTCAAATAATAACCCAACTAAGAATAAAAATGATTTCAAAACAGTTTAGGATCGTCAACGCAGTACTCGCAGTCATTGGCATTGCTGCATTCATTTTTTCCAATACCAAATGAGACCAGACAAACTTGGTGGCTTTAAGGAAGGCACAGAAGAGTATTACGGCTATCAATACGCACGTGATAACAACCTGAAGAATGAGGATCAATGCGATGACAAGAAAGATGATCCTAAAATAAATATAAATGAAGCGTTCATTAAAGGATGTCGCTCATACTTTAAGAAATAAGTGTCTGCCGTACTGTAGTAATGTAAAAGCCCTTCAAGTGAGGGCTATTTTGTATAAGCTTTACGATTTCAAATTGCATGCGTAATCATTTAAAAACTATGGTACTTGTCCAATGAATTTAGCCTTGACTACTAATGGGACTGTTTGTAAATTCTCAACATTTCCTGTTAGTAGATATCCTCCCGATGCTGAGTGAGAGACTAAATTTAGTTTAATTTTATCATAATCTCCAAAAAATGAATGTGCTGTAGAAGTATGTTTGAAAAGGTTTATAATAACTCTATCGGATTCAATTACACCCTGATAAGAATAAAAAGAATCACCTCCGTAAACTACTGGATCGTTCAATATTAATAGTCCAGTGCCAAAATCCTTATTTTGGCTTTCAAATGTGAGAAAATAAATACCATTATTCATAATATTCTCAAGATGTTGGGGTTTGATTAATTGGTACAAATATAGTGATTTATTAACTAATATCTTAATTATGCAATATTAGTAATAATCGATATTGCTACTTATTCCTGAAGTTTTTTTTCACTTTCAGGTAAATTGACATCGGAGTTTTTAATATTTTTTTTAGATTTCATGGTTTTATAGCAGTAGTGAGCTACCAAGCCAATACCTATTAATGTTAATATTTTCATGGAATTTCTCGAATTTAATAAAATATTGATCTCAATTGATAACAGTTATTTTTATTTATTAGTATGTTTTTTTGTAATTGGCTAATGGTACATAAAAGAAATAATTATATGTGTTTTATAAGACTATATTAAATATAAATATTTAACTTTATTTGGTGTTTAAATATGTTTTGATACATTATGGAAGTATCTTAATTGGTATTATAGGTACATGATGTATCTGTCATTAATACTAATGACAAATAAGGATTATAGTTATGTCAAATACTACTAACCAACCTGGCTCGAATCAGGGTCAGCAAGCACCAAAACAGCCTGATAGTGATCAGGGAAACCAAACCCAGAAACATCAACAAGGCGATCAAGATCAGGGTAAAAATGGGTCAAACCAGAAACAACCCAATGATAATAAAGAACAACAGCAAGATCAAAAAAATAAATAATACATCTGCTGACTTAAGATTTTGATTGTAATTAAAGGGGGAAACTCCTTTAATTTTTTATTTTGGAATTTAGTTTATAATTAATATGTTGTTTTTCAATTATATTTTAAAAAAATTATATAATATCAGAATCAGACAGATCCTTAGAAATGTTTAGATTGATCTGAAAATTCCCATCAATATCATCTGTACCCCAATCGCCATATATCAAGGCTTGGACATTAATACCTGATTCCTCAGTCAAATTATTTAACTTTAATAGTCTCGTAAATTTAATCGCATCTTCATCAGAAAGGTATCCTAATTTTAAATCATTAACTAAAACCATTACCGCACATTTTTGGTCTTTATTATTGAAGTCTCTAACTAAAAATGCAGTTACTACCTTTTCTACAGAACTGTCTAATTTAGGGCCAATGATTTCGATGAAAGACCCTTGATAAAATGCACCATTATGAATTTTATGTTGAAATTTATTTATTTTTAAATGTTTGAATTTGCCAGACAATTTGAAATTTTCATTCGAGTTAACCATAACAAAAAAAGTAATTGCTATAATCAACAGGATAGAAAAGAATAACCACATTTTTTGCTCTTTACATGATAGTGTGGGCTTCCCTTAATTTTATCACTAAAATGCTATAAAAATTCAAGTTTACTAAGATAAGCTATTTATTGAATCACGAACACCAAGAATATGCGTTAAACAAGTGATAACTAATATCTAATTTAAGACTTACTTTGATGTAAGACATTAGATTTCAATTTCCAGTTTCTTAGACATTTGAGCACTTAGACTTATCCTTTCTAATTTTTATAACTAATGCTTAAATAGTAGTCCAACTAAAGACATTAATCATCTTAAAATTTCTCTTGAAAATCAATGCATCTTGAATAAAATAAATATTCTATGAAAAGTCTTTTTGAACACAAGCATTTGAAAAAATGAGGGAGAATTCTAGATCATGAACTTTTCTGGGGAAGAGTGGAACAAGCGTTTACAAGTAGTTAATACACAAAAAGAAATGAATAAAAAATATAATTTGGAGATTTCCTATAAGCACGAGGTTCTTTATCAACGCTACTTGACAGGTCAGATAGACCATGAAGAGTTCAAAGAAGAAGTAATGTCGTTAAATAAGTAAATAGATCTTAATAAAAGTATTATTACATGAGCTATCTAGCCATTACTTCTTAATGGCTTTTTCAAATGATCAAAATGTCAATTGAAATCAGCTCCCAATTTCTTCTCAATGTAGCACTTCACTACAGCTTCAATTGCAGTATCACCAACTTGTTCCGCTTCTCGACTGTCTGCACGTGGGCCAACATAAAAAGCAGTCCACCTTGAGTACGAACGCACCAAGCTAATTTTTTCATTTTCGATTAGCTTTCCACATAACTCCCAATCAATGACTGGTGTTGATTTAACTTTCATTGCTTGAGCGAGAGCGTACGGTAATTGACTTGGTGTTAGATCTGATACATTCATATTTAATGAGTTCCATTTATCAACCACAAAAATTACGATGACATATAAGTAAAATCAAAACGAAAATTGCATGCGGACGTGTGGATAAGGGCAAAGCTATAGCTTTTGGTCAGAGTTGTATTCAGTTTGTTCTGTAAGATAGTTTTTCTCAATCACAATATATATTTTTAACACTTATCTGCTTATACTGTGCGAAGTTTTTAGCAACATTCTTTTTGCACGTCGTTTGTACTTTTACAGTTGAGTACATGATTGTGTACATATTTTTAGAGTAGTTTATGGCAGTTGTAAAAAAGTCTGTAGATATCAATAATATACGAAACTTTAGCATTATTGCTCACATTGACCACGGGAAGTCAACGCTCGCTGACCGCTTTATTCAAACCTGTGGTGGTTTGCAAGATCGTGAAATGCAAGCACAAGTACTTGACTCCATGGAACTTGAACGTGAGCGTGGTATTACCATTAAAGCTGCGTCGGTTACTTTGTATTACACTCATCCAAATGGTCAAGAGTATCAATTGAACTTTATTGATACACCAGGGCACGTCGACTTTTCATATGAAGTGTCACGTTCATTGGCAGCTTGTGAAGGTGCATTGTTGGTTGTAGATGCGGCGCAAGGCGTGGAAGCACAGTCGGTTGCGAACTGCTATACCGCAATTGAGCAAGGTCTTGAGGTTCTTCCCGTACTGAATAAAATTGATTTACCACAGGCTGAACCTGAACGTGTGATTCAAGAAATTGAAGACATTATTGGTATTGAGGCGACTGAAGCACCAACCTGTTCGGCAAAAACAGGTCTTGGGATTGATAGCGTTTTAGAAACCCTAGTCAATGTCATTCCTGCACCTACTGGTGATCGTAATGCGCCATTACAAGCTTTAATTATCGACTCTTGGTTTGATAACTACTTAGGCGTTGTTTCTTTGGTGCGCGTGAAAGAAGGTCGTGTGCGTAAGGGCGACAAGATGTTGATGAAATCAACAGGCCAAACACACATTATTACTTCTGTGGGTATTTTTAATCCTAAACATACAGAAACAGACATCCTTGAAGCGGGTGAAGTTGGTTTCGTAATTGCAGGGATTAAAGACATTTTTGGTGCGCCAGTGGGTGATACGATTACCCTTGCCAACACACCAGAAGTCAAAACCTTACCAGGCTTTAAAAAAGTGAAGCCGCAGGTTTATGCAGGTTTGTTCCCAATTGATTCAAGTGAATTTGAACCGTTCCGTGAAGCTTTGCATAAACTTCAGATCAATGACTCGGCGTTATTCTTTGAACCTGAAAGCTCAGATGCTTTAGGTTTTGGTTTCCGTTGTGGCTTCTTAGGCATGCTACACATGGAAATCGTACAAGAGCGTTTAGAGCGTGAGTATGATTTAGACCTAATTTCATCTGCACCGACAGTGATTTATGAAGCGGTGATGAAGAATGGTGAAACGATTTATATCGATAGCCCATCTAAAATGCCAGATGGTTCAACGGTCGAAGACTTACGTGAGCCGATTGCTGAGTGTCATATCCTTGTACCGCAAGAGTATTTAGGTAATGTCATGACTTTATGTGTGGAACGCCGTGGTGTTCAAAAAGACATGAAGTTTATGGCGAACCAAGTTTCAATTACCTTTGAAATTCCAATGGCGGAAGTGGTGATGGACTTCTTTGATAAATTGAAGTCATGTTCACGTGGTTTTGCATCGCTCGATTATAACTTTGTACGCTTTGAAAGTTCATCATTGGTAAAAGTCGATGTTCTAATCAATGGCGATAAAGTCGATGCCTTGGCAATGATTTGTCACCGTCAAGATGCCCGTCACCGAGGTATTGCATTGGTTGAAAAAATGAAAGATTTGATTCCACGTCAAATGTTTGATGTGGCAATTCAAGCGGCCATTGGCGCACAAATTATTGCTCGTTCAACCGTAAAGGCAATGCGTAAAAACGTATTGGCAAAATGTTATGGTGGTGACGTTTCTCGTAAGAAGAAACTGCTATCGAAGCAAAAAGAAGGTAAAAAACGCATGAAACAAGTGGGAAGTGTAGAAATCCCACAAGAAGCGTTCTTGGCTGTGTTGAAAGTAGAAAGATAAAAAGGTAGGAATATAAGCCCATGGATTTTGATTTTAATTTGATACTTGTTCCTGTCACACTGATTTTCTTTTTGGTGTGGTTGCTCGATAAGTTTGTATTTAAACAACGAGCGACGAAAGGCAAGGGAAATGAAAATTTTGTCATTACGTGGGCTTATGATTTCTGGCCAGTCCTTGCGATTGTCCTATGTCTACGTTCATTCTTTTATGAACCTTTTAATATTCCTTCGGACTCGATGGTGCCGACTTTAGAAACTGGTGACTTCATCTTGGTCAACAAGTTTGACTATGGTGTGCGCCTGCCGATTGTGAATAAAAAAGTGATTGATGTAGGTGAGCCTGAGCGTGGCGATGTGATTGTCTTCCGTTATCCACCGCAACCGACGATCAGCTATATCAAACGTGTGGTTGGTATTCCTGGCGATCACATTGTTTTTGATCATGGCCAATTAACCATTAATGGTCAAAAAATTGCTAAAGTGCCTGTAGAATTTAGCCGTGAAAAAGACAGTTTAGATACGCCTACTTCGATATATCATAAAGAAACCATTGGCAAGCATACCTTTACTATGCGTGAGTTAGAAGGTGTTAATGTGGCACGCCAAGCACCGTATATTAACTTTGTAGAAAATGGTAAATACTCTGCTGAAAATGGTTTATATTGGGAAGTGAAAGTAAAAGAAGGTGAGTACTTTGCGATGGGGGATAATCGCGATCAAAGTGCTGACAGTCGTTTCTGGGGAATGGTTCCTGAACAGAACCTAACAGGTCGTGCATTTTATATTTGGATGCATAAAGAACCTGGCTTTAAGTTGCCGTCATTTAACCGTAACGGTAGCATTGACTAATATAGATTCGGAAAATAAAAAATGCGCAAGAATCAACAAGGGGCATCTTATATCGCCATTTTATTTGCAATCATGGGGTTTGCATTTATGGCGAAAGTGGCAATTGCAGTTTGGGCTCCTTATTTTGATGATCGGATGATCAATAGCCAAATTGAGGAAGTATTTCAAAGCAGCCCGAAAAACATTCAGCCTGCTGAGTTTGAAAAGCAACTTTCAAAACGTCTGGAAATGAATAGTATTCGTGATGTGAAGATTAAAGAAATTATGCAAGTCACCAATACCGAAGGGTTGCAGGTGAAAAAGGAGTATGAGGTAAGAAAACCCTTCTTGCTGAATATAGATTTAGTATTAAAGTTCGAGAAAAGTTTTGATCAAAGCTCAGTCCAAGCTAAGTGAAGCCCGCTTAGCGAGCCGTATCGGTTATCAGTTTAAACAACCTGAATTACTTCAGCTTGCACTGACCCACCGATCGGTGAGCCACAAATACAACTATGAGCGCCTAGAGTTTCTAGGCGATTCTTTGTTAGGGATGATTATTGCAAATTATCTCTATAAAGCTTATCCAGCTGAGAACGAAGGCCGTTTGACGCGTATGCGTGCAACCTTGGTTCGTCAGGAAGCTTTAGGTAAAATTGCAAATGATTTAAAACTGAGCCAGTCACTCATTTTAAGTACAGGCGAGTTAAAATCAGGTGGACATCATCGCGAGTCCATCCTTGCGGATACGGTTGAATCGATTATTGGTGCAATCTATGTGGATTGTAGTGATTTAATGGTGTTAGAGCCGATTGTGTTAAAATGGTACGAGCCATATTTAGACCATATCGAGCCAACCGATCAACTCAAAGATCCTAAATCTCGTTTACAAGAATATCTTCAAGCACGAAAAAAAGCTCTCCCAGTTTATGATGTGGTTGATATTCAAGGTGATGCACCCAATCAGCATTTCAAAGTGGAATGTAAAGTGGATGGATTGTCCGTTGTAAGTGGTGAGGGCACCAGTCGCCGTTTTGCTGAACAAGCTGCTGCGGCGGATATTTTAAAACTTTTGGAGCAGTAATCTGCCATGTCAAATTCTTCCGATCACATCGATGCTGATCACGAGTCGCAAAGCGACAGTAATGATTTAATTAGCCAGTTTTTTAGCGAACAAGGCACAGAAATCCCAACGGATTTTCGTAGCGGCTTTGTGGCAATTGTAGGTCGTCCAAACGTAGGCAAGTCTACGTTGATGAACCATTTATTGGGTCAAAAATTATCGATTACTTCACGTAAACCACAAACCACACGTCATAAAATTGTGGGAATTGATTCACGTGCAAAATCTCAAGCGGTCTTTGTTGATACACCAGGGATGCATAAAAAAGAAGTACGCGCCATCAACAAAATGATGAACCGTGCTGCGTCTTCTGCATTGCGTGATGTCAACTTGGTATTGTTTGTTCTGGATGCAGACAAGTGGACTCAAAACGATGAGCTCGTTTTGGAAAAACTCAAAAATGCAGAGATGCCAGTGATTCTAGTGATCAATAAAATTGATACACTTGAAAATAAAAACCATGCATTACCCTTGATTCAAGAGCGTGCAAAATTAATGAATTTTGCTGAGATTGTTCCTGTTTCTGCACTACGTGGTGCAAACTTAGACCATCTGCGCGATACCATTGAAAAATATTTACCTTTTCAACCACCGATGTATTCATTGGATCAATTGACAGATCGTTCTGAACGTTTCTTGGCATCAGAAATTATCCGTGAAAAGATTATGCGTCAGTTGGGTGAAGAGCTACCTTATGATTTAACCGTGCAAATTGAGTCGTTTAAGACTGAAGAAGCAACGGTGAATGAAAAAACAGGTCGTCCAAAACCAGCGTGTACGTATATTGATGCAACGATTTTTGTAGACCGCCCAGGCCAAAAAGCGATTGTGATTGGTGAAAAAGGCGCTAAGCTTAAGAAAATTGGTATGGATGCCCGTATCGATATGGAAAAAATGTTTGAACAAAAGATCATGTTGACACTTTGGGTTAAAGTGAAAGGCGGCTGGTCTGATGATGAACGTGCATTGAAAAGCTTAGGTTATAGCGATATCTAAGTTTTAAGAAAACAAATTTTTATAGGGATGGTGTTATGGTCAAAGTGTTCGCAGTAATGGCTTGTATGTTGTTTTTGCAAGGTTGTATACACAAGATCGTCACCGTTCCTGTAAAGATTGCGTATAAAACCACAAAAGGCGTGGTGAAAGGAACCGCAGCTGTGGTTGGTGCTGTTATCCCAGATGGGGATGATGAAGACAGTGAACAGAATGATAAAGATAAAAAAGATTAGTTAATTTCTCATGCGCAATGAAGTACTGCATGGTTATTTAATTCACCATAGAAAATACCGTGAACGTAGTCATATTGTGCATTTATTTACCCAAGAGCATGGGCGAGTTGATGGTATTTTAAGACAAACTCCGCCGCCACAATATCAGCCGATTTGTTTACAAGCTTCGGGCAAATCTGAGCTCAAAAATTTTACAAAACTTGAAATTGTCAATCAGCCGATTTTTTTCTTCGGGGATGCTTTTTTTTCAGGTTTTTATCTCAATGAGATCCTACTCAGGCTGTGTCCTCTCGAAGTACAAATGGAGCAAAGTTTTGCTCAATATGCGCATACGCTAACGCAATTACAACAACTGGCGCAGCAAGCCGATCCTAATCAGTTTTTAAAACAAATTCTAAGACAGTTTGAGCATGAACTGCTGGAAGATTTAGGTTATGCCTTAGATTTTTCGACCGATGCCAATCAACTAGAAATTCAAGCATCACTCAACTATATATTCCAGCTGAATGAAGGCTTTATTCCTACTGCACAAGCTTCGCGAGCGACCTTAAATGGACAGCAAATTTTAAGCATGTGCCAATATGAAAAGGGTAGGGATTTTGGTTTGGAACAGTTACAATTGCTGACCAAGTTGTATCGACAAATGATCAGTTCATTGTTGGGCGATCGCCCGTTAAAAAGTCGTCAGTTGTGGATTCAGAACACTCAAACTCAATCGTAATTAGGAAATGAATATGGCTGCATTACTTGGTGTAAATATTGACCACGTGGCAACTTTACGACAAGCGCGTGGAACGTCTTATCCAGATCCAGTCAATGCAGCACTGATCTGTGAGCAAGCAGGGGCGGAAGGGATTACCTTGCATTTACGTGAAGACCGTCGTCATATTCAGGACGATGATGTACGTCGTATGCGGCCAGCGCTTAAAACACGTATGAATTTGGAACTTGCAGTTACAGATGAAATGATTGCATTTGCCAAAGAAATTAAACCGCACCATGTATGTTTTGTTCCTGAAAAGCGCCAATAAGTGACGACTGAAGGTGGTTTAGATGTGGTTGGACATTTTGACGATGTCAAAGCGGCGACTCAAGCCTTGTCTGAGATTGGCTGTGATGTGTCCTTGTTTATTGATGCTGACTTTGCACAAATTGATGCAGCAGTTGCTTGTGGTGCACCAACCATTGAAATTCATACAGGCGCTTATGCTGATGCAGAAACACCTGAAGCTCAGCAACATGAGCTTGAACGTATTGTAAAAGGTGCTGAGTATGCAGCATCAAAAGGTTTAGTGGTGAATGCTGGGCATGGGCTCAACCTTGAAAATGTGACCCCAATTGCACAAATTCCACAGATCCACGAATTAAACATCGGACACTCACTAATTGCCGATGCTATTTTTGTGGGCTTGGAACAAGCTGTACGCGAAATGAAAGCAGTGATCAAAGCTGCACGTTAATTTTAAAGTTTTTAAGATTTGAATATGTCGAATATCAATTATGATGAACTCATGAAGCCCGTCATGGACTTCTTGGGTTGTGAAACACCTAAAGCTTGGTTGACTGAAGCACTGAATAATCTTGATGTGCTGATGCAAGACCACGCGAATTGTGAGAAGAAAGCTGCAGGTACAGCGATGAACCTGATGTTTCGCTATAGTTTTTTTACCGATTTGCAAGTCAAGCTTGCACAACTGGTTCGTGAAGAAATGCTGCATTATGAGCAAGTGCTTGAATTTATGAAAAAGCGCGGGCTAGAGTGGAGCAATCTGAGTGCTGGGCGCTATGCGGGTGGTTTACGTAAAGAAGTGCGGACTTATGAGCCCGAGGCTTTAATTGATATTTTAATCATTGGTGCTTTTGTAGAAGCACGTTCATGTGAGCGTTTCTACGCGTTAGCACCTTTGGTGGATGAAGAATTAGGTCGTTACTATCGCTACTTGCTAAAGTCTGAATCACGCCATTATGAAGACTACTTGGCTTTGGCTTTAGAGGTTGCGCAAACGGGGAAATTGAAAAATCCGAAAGAAGATATTCAAGCCCGTATTGATCATATCCGTAATGTCGAAAAAGAGCTAATTAGTACACCTGATGATGTGTTCCGTTTCCATAGTGGTGTGCCTGTGGAAGCGGCTTAGGAATAAAGTGGGTGAATGCTACAGTTTATAGACTGTTCGACGTTGCAGATTTTCAGTGTAGATGGTCCTGACTAATTTTAAAAAGCCCAATCTTTATCGATTGGGCTTTTTTATTAAAGAAGGGTAGATATGATGTATTGAGAGCTGTAATTTCTTTCAATAAAATCGCGAAATATGAGTCAGTGGAATGAGTTATTTGAGTAGGTGTGCTTAGAATTTTGACGATGATTTATTGTACTTTTTTATATCTTCAATGTTCCACCATTGCACGTCATGAAAAATTGTTGCATCAGAAAGAGTATTTCACAAAGTCTCAGAGACATGACTTAATTGGGTTGAAAGATCTATTTTCTTAAAAAAATATTTTTTAATGATTGGTTGTGATGGGTGAATAAAAATTAAAAATAAGTTGTCATTTTTCTCATAACGATTACATCTAATAAAATGGGATGACTAAAACTAAGTAAGTATCCTCAATCTTCATTGTGAATTGTAGAGATTTCGAGTTGTTGTTGATTGAGTTGTTTAGCAAGATGTTGGGCTAAAAATTCACCAAAAATTTGCTCCTCTCATTTTTTCATTTCAATTGCTGTGATCGGGAAGTGATCTGAACGAACATCCATATGTATTTTAAATATGCTCATGATTTTTCTTGTGAATCATTTTTTAGTGTTTCTAAGATAAGTTATTTTTCGAGAATGCTTTAGTTCTGGCTTTCTGTTGGGTTTAGCTGGAAGATTTACATCTTAAGCAGCGAAACTTTTAAGACGTAGAAAAGAAGAAAGCCCACAACATATAGTGGGCTTTTTGAATTTGGCTCTCCAACCTGGGCTCGAACCAGGGACCTGCGGATTAACAGTCCGTCGCTCTACCGACTGAGCTATTGGAGAATCTGCATGCGATTATAAGGACATTTCATAGTGGGTCAAGTCTAAAATGTCATGTTGCTGTCATTTTTATATTGGATGCTTTTTATTTGAACAAAAAAAATCATTTTCAAAAAAATCGTATTGAAGTGCTTGCAATGTTGAAAAGTCGTTGATAGTCTGATTTCAACAACAGAGCGTTTAAGTGAAAACTTAAACAGTGTGGATTTATAACCAACTTGCCAGCACTAAAATGGCTAAACAGGAGAAAGCGAATGAATACGCTTACCATTTCCGATATTTTTGCAAACCTAGCTGATTATCAAGATCAGTATCTCTTTATTATTTCAAACCCTGAACAATACTATACCCCTGTAGAGTCTGCCTATATTGATGTTTGGCCAGTCGGTTGTACAGACTTGTATTTGGGTGATTTATTACAACTTTGGTTTAGTGAGCGTTGGCTGGTCAACAGTCCTTGTCAGTTGCTTTCAACACAGTCGACGACTACTCTTAAAAAGACTGTGCAGCGAGAACATGATCTGTATTTGTATCAGTTGTCAGGCAGTGCTTTATCAGGTAATAATCGTTCAAAAGTCTGGTCCGCTGCTGAAGGTAAAAGCTTAGACGTAAGTTTAGACAGCGCGTTTAAATACTATTGTATTTATAAAGGAGTTGAGCGTCCTGATGCCTCAAAATTGCAGACGCTGAAGACGTTTAAAACCGCAATTTGATCTGTCATGCTGAAGTAAAGTTTGCTTTGGCGTAAAAAAGGCACTGAAATTTATCAGTGCCTTTCGTTTTTAGGGACGAATAATCATACAGGTGGCTGTGGCACGGGCGTAGAGTTTACCGTCTTCATCTACAATTTTACCTTCAGAAATGCCTAAGTTCTTACTGATGTTGATCACGCTGCCGATGGCAAGTAGTTCTTTGTCTCTTGGAATCGGTCGGCACATTTTAATATTCAGATCAATGGTGCCATAGCCAACACCAGCTTCAAGCATAGTATGTACGGCACAACCCGTCACTGAGTCGAGTACTGTTGCTGCAAAGCCACCATGCACGCCACCAAGCGGGTTTAAATGGCGATGATCTGCTTTTGCTTTAAAGCTAATTTTCCCTTCAGAAACTTCAAAAGGCTGCATGGGAATGGTTTCACTGATACTTGCAGGTGGAATTTTTCCTGTACACATGGCTTCTAAGAGTTGTAGTCCTGTCATTTCTTTGGGATTCATCTTGTTCATTCCTATATTTATCTATGAGTTCCTTTTTGGAACTTGTTAACCAATTAAACAAAATTCAGTCTTTTCGTCAATATATAGCTTTGGATTGATCAGTACAAAATCAACGAAATCGTAATCACGGATGGAGCTCATGCTGTGAACATATTGTGCGCAAATGGTGTAAGCGTATTCATTTTGATGAGTTGAGTGTTGATAGAACGGAGCAGCCTAGACGTGATTATTGTTTTGATGTGGCGCACAAAATTTATACACTCTTTTGTTTTTTATTTATATATAAGATAAACAAAGTTTTAGTAATTTTACACAGTCTTCACATGAAGAAGGAACTCACAATGAACGTGTCCTGTTTATGCGGTAAAACCAAGTTCCAAGCCGCACTCAAAAATCATGATGTCCATGCTTGTCATTGTTCGATGTGCCGCCAGCAGTCGAGCGGGGTGCTCATGAGTATTGATGTCGAACCCAGTAGTTTAAAGTTTGACAATCAAGAATATTTAAAATTATTTAAGTCGTCGGATTGGGGGGAGCGTGGTTTTTGTAGCGAATGTGGCACGTCGCTTTTTTGGCGAACACAGGACGGCAGTTATTGCAATATCAATGTATTTGCGATGGAAGAACAGCCAAAAGATTTAAAGCTTACAACAGAAATTTATATTGATAATAAGCCTGATTTTTACCAATTCAAGTATTCTACCGAGCAGCTCACGGAAGCTGATGTGATTGCTTTATTTTCACCAGATGATGCTAAAAAATAAGGTATTCAGGTTGAATCATCTGAGTTGCACATTGATATTGCTGATAAATTGCATGAGCAAAACTCTCTAGATTTAATAAGATATATTCGATATATCTAAAGCAGGCTGTTGAATAAGGATGCTCAAACATGCTGCTTAAAATTTCCATTGCGATGTTGGCCTTTGCAGCCAATTCAGTGCTATGTCGTTTAGCGTTGGCTGAGCAGCAGATTGACCCGATGAGTTTTAGCTTACTTCGGGTCTGTAGCGGTGCAATGGTGTTATTTCTACTGTATATGCTCTCTACTCATAAGGCCAAAATAGAGTGGAGTATAAAAAACGGATTTTTTCTTGCCTTATATATTGTGGCTTTTTCACTGGCCTATTTGCATATCGATGCGGGTGTAGGTGCATTACTACTGTTTGGGACAGTGCAGTTAAGTATGGTCAGTTATGGCCTGTGTCATGGTGAAAAAATCAATTTGCGACGCAGGTTGGGGCTGTCGATTGCTATTTTAGGTCTTTTGATTTTATTGCTGCCAGGGGCTTCGGCACCTCCTTTGGGTTATGCTGCATTGATGGTGCTTTCAGGCATAGGTTGGGCGATGTATAGCATCGCAGGTAAAAAGATGCATAATCCACTGGCCAGTAGCTTGGCAAATTTTGTAGTGGCGATTCCTTTTGTTGTCTTGGTCTATTTGTTGTTTTACACACAGAGTTTTATTAACCCAAAAGGTATGCTGTTGGCACTCTTATCTGGTGGTTTAGCATCGAGTGGGGCATATGTACTTTGGTATGCCATAGTGAAAAAAATTGACCGGGTCACGGCCAGTAGTGTGCAATTGTCCGTGCCTTGTTTGGCGATTCTGGGTGGGGCATTGTTTATTGGTGAAACGTTGAGCTTTCGAATCATTATTTCTGCGACGATTATTCTGGCAGGCATTGCCTTGGTGATCTCGGCGTCATCTAGCAATAAAGACGTAGATACAATAGATTCTGCTGGTACTACACGGCTCTAAAATTATTTAAACAGGCTTAAGAGCAAATTTTTCAGATTTTGTTTAAAAATAAAAAACCCGCGAAGTTCGCGGGTTTCTCTAATCTAACTTTAAAGGGTTAAATTATTTTTCAGCAGCAATTGAAGCAATCGCAGCATCTACGCCTTCGATTGAATCAGCCGCTTTCTTGATACGTGCAAGCGCATCTACAAGTACTTCATCAGCAGTTGCATAAGAAATACGCATGAAACCGCCTAAGCCGAATGCATCACCAGGAACTACGGCAACGCCAGTTTCTTCCAATAACCATTCAGAGAATTCTGTGCAAGATTTTAAGCCTTTCGCACGAATTAATGGACGGATGTTTGCATATGCATAGAATGCACCATCAGCAGGTAAGCAAGAAATACCGTTGATGTCGTTCAAACCGCTAACAACTAAGTCATGACGGCGTTTGAATGCTTCAATCATTGGCTCAAGAACGTCTTGAGGACCATTCAACGCAGCTTCAGCAGCAACTTGGGAAATTGAAGTTGGGTTTGAAGTTGATTGGGATTGGATTTTTTTCATTGCGCCAATCAGCTTAACAGGGCCCGCTGCATAGCCAATACGCCAGCCAGTCATTGCATACGCTTTAGACACACCGTTTAACACGATTGTGCGGTCATAAAGGTCTGGTGCAACAGTTGCGATGTTATAGAATTCGTCATCCCAACGGATTGGTTCGTACATGTCGTCAGAAGCGATATAAACTTCTGGGTATTTACGAAGAACGTCAGCCAAAGCTTCTAATTCAGCTTTGGTGTAGATCATACCTGTCGGGTTTGATGGACTGTTTAAAACCACTAAACGAGTTTTGTCTGTGATCGCTGCTTCAAGTTGAGCAGGTGTGATTTTGAAACGTTGTTCTTCACCACATTTTACAATAACAGGAACACCTTCAGCGATAATCACCATATCTGGGTAGCTTACCCAAAATGGTGCAGGGATGATCACTTCATCACCTTTGTTTAACAAAGCTAATGCTAAGTTAAAGAATGACTGCTTGCCGCCACAAGAAACCAAAATTTGGTTTGCAGCATAATCAAGGTTATTGTCACGCTTGAATTTTGCAATAATCGCTTTTTTAAGGCCAGGCGTACCATCTACAGCGGTGTACTTTGTGAAACCGTTGTTAATCGCTGCAATTGCTGCATCTTTGATGTGTTGTGGGGTGTCGAAGTCAGGTTCACCTGCGCCCAAGCCAATAACGTTCTTGCCAGCCGCTTTTAATTCAGCAGCTTTGTTGGTAACAGCAAGAGTTGGGGACGGTTTGATGGCATTCACACGATCAGAGAGACGTACGTCCACGGCAGTATTCCTTCTTATAGGGTTTAAAAAATAAAAAGCACACTATCTTAGCTTAAAAAACTCAAGCAAGGCGTTTAAAAACACAGATTTTCTGCAAAAAACATAAAAAAAATTCAATTTTGAAGTAATGATTTCAAAAATGTACAGAATTAGGAAGTTTCTCGCATCTTTATGAAAAAAACTTTAAAATAAGCGCAATTTGATGAGAGTGATGGTCATGAGTAAGCAACAGCCTACTTCAAAAAAACCTTTGGTGAATCTCCCATTCCCAATGCCAAATGCAGAACAAAGTGCTGACGATGTTGCACATAATCAGGTTCGTCCAAAACCTGAACAATATGCAGATCGTACTTGGATGCCACCACGTGGCACCCGTCGTTCAATGGGTAAACGTTGATTCGCCATTGAGATAAAAAAGCGCCCTATTTAGGGCGCTTTTTTATTGATCATTCGCTGGGTTGTAATTGCTAACCCGTCGATCATTTTCTGCATAGTAGGTTTTTTTGTGTTCATACATCGCAGTGTCGGCACGTTTAAGCATATCTTCAACCCGCTCATTTGGATGGCTGGTCGCAGTGCCAACTGACACACTAATCGGTTGATGATTATTAAATTGATTATCCACCATTAAAAGTTCATGCAAACTTTCAATACAGTGGTTCAATGCGGCTTCATCGGCGGCAGGTAATAGCACCACGAATTCATCACCACCGATTCTTGAAGCAGAGTATTGCGTATTTTCAATTAACTGATTCAAGGTATTACCCATACGGCGTAATAAGCTATCGCCTTGATCATGACCAAGGTTGTCATTGATAGCTTTTAAGCCATTCATATCTAGGAAAATACAAGACACAGGGCGCAGGTTATTGCGTTCAAGTCGGTTGATTTCTGTGCTATAGAAAGAGCGGTTATAAAGTTTGGTTAAGACATCATGTTTGCCTAAGTACTCAAGATAATTTTCGGCTTTTTTGCGTGCAGTAATATCGGTGAGCGCCAGTTGAACCATACCCCAATCGTCTTCGAAGCCTGGAAACACGGCAAAATGTAACAGCACATGGCGAATACTTCCATCGAGCGCGTAGTTGACTGCTTCGCAGTTATGTTGAATATTGCCATCCCACAGTTCGAGCAGCTGATGTCGAAAGGTCTGTTGGGTTTCGTTCTGAAAGACTTTATGCAAATTTTTAAGTAAATGGTCTTTGTCACGCGCAGCAAACAAATCGAGTGTGGCTTGGTTGACATCGGTAACCATGATGTCTCTAAGGCATTCATTAATAAAGTCATTGTGGACATCAAGGAAAGTTTTAAAGTCACTGATCCCCAAACGACGTAAATGATCTAATCGAGCTTTGACTCGGCTAAAGTCCTCAACCCAAAGCGAAGTAGGCGAGTATTGAAAACGTGCTTCAGCAATTAAACGACTTTTTTCTTCTAAACGTTGTGCATTGGCATAAGGCGTGATGTCTTCCGTGGTGATCAAAACCAATGAAAGATCGTGTTCATGACCAGGGAGCACTGTCCCTCGCAGGCGAATGTCAAGGCGATGACCTGTAAGCGTATAGTTTACAGCAGTATTTTCAAATAAGGTCTCACCATTCCAAAGTGCGACCAGCTCATTTAAATGAGTGCTTGACATATCTGCTTTAAAAATTTGCGCAAGGTTTGCGGTTAAGTCTTCAAAACTTTGGGCTTCAAATTGTTTTAAGGTTTGCGGGTTGACATGCAGGACTTTAATTTTATGCGCACAACTTAAAATACGTGATTTGTCTTCCAACAGAAACGACGCAATATCTTCAACACCTTCACTCCGCCAAAGATCGAATTGTTTTTGTACTTCGCTAAAGTCTTCTAACCACATGGCAATGGGAGATAATTCAAAAATAGGAGAGTCCAATAATTGCATTTATATCTCGTTTTTATGTTGGAATTTCAAGCAGTATAAGCGCTAAAAAAACTTTTTAAAATAATGTGATAAAAAAAGTTATTTTTAAAATTTATGTGAGTTTATGGGGGATTTAGTCAAAAAATGCATATTTATTGCGCATAGAAAGTGCATAAGCTCAAATGGTTTTGGAACTGAAAAGAGTGTGTATGCTGATAGTGATAAGCGCTAAATGCTTTGAGGTCGATAGCGAAAAGTTTGAAATTGTTGATATTGATGGTCACGCCAAAATAAATTGATCACCAACAGGTTTGGAATCAATACCATGAAGAATAAATAAATCAAAAAACTGCTGCGTTGTCGTTGTAGATCTGCATGAAGTCTTGGCTACTGATGGTTGTGTTGTCTGTTGTGACCGATAACACTAAAACTTCTGGGTAGATAAACTGACGGCTGTCTGTGTAATAACGGATACTGACTTTTTGTTGTTGAAAGTCTTCTAAGAGCGGGCAGCTTTTAAAGCGATCCATGAAATTACAGACCAGTCTTAGTGGTTGCTGCTGAGAAGGTTCATTTAATACAACATCTTCATAATGTGATTTATTTCGCCCAGAGCCTACAGTGTAGCTATTTAACCGAATTTGGCCCTCGATGTGTTGTGGGTTAGGTATATGTTTTGCAATACGTACAGCCGAATAGTCAGTAAATTTGCTGAGACTGGAAAGTGCAAAAACATTAATGATGAAGAAGGGTGCCGTCATGAATAAAATATTTAAGAGGAGGTTGTTCTTTTTTGGTTGTTCGTTCTTTGTCTTTTTGAGGAAGGATAAGCAAATAACAAAGATAAAATATACAGGGGATAGATTTATAAAATTAAAATCTTGAAACTGAGGCAGTTGATAAAATGCAATAAGCATGACAACGGCAACCACCATACTAAAAACGGCATGCTTGTTTCTTCTGGATTTTAAGGCTTCAAGCTGTCTATTTGTTCTCATGATTTTTTTAAATTTTGAAAAGTATGATTATGATTCAGAGTGTAAGTG
Organism: Acinetobacter sp. MYb191; assembly: GCF_037572605.1. Classification (NCBI taxonomy): domain Bacteria; kingdom Pseudomonadati; phylum Pseudomonadota; class Gammaproteobacteria; order Moraxellales; family Moraxellaceae; genus Acinetobacter; species Acinetobacter sp. MYb191. The sequence goes on from NZ_JBBGZP010000016.1 coordinate 55,774, forward strand.
AACTTTTAAAGATCAAAAAGAGAAAAGCGGAAACAGTACCGCCACATTTTTTTTGTAGTAGTTGGCGATTGGGGAGATTTCAATAACTGTATTATTTTTAAGTAAAAAGCCAATCTGATGGATTGGCTTTTTGAAAAGATTGGGGCTTAACGTAAGGCTTTTCGCGCACGATGTTCGGGCTTCGGTGGTGAAATTTCTCGTGTGCCTTGCCAAACCTCAATGAAGTCTTGTTCATTGATATTATAAAGCTCCAACAGCGCTAGAATGGCACCACCAAAAAGCATGCGCCCCTCAGCGTTGGTCTCAAAATCAAATATTTTCCCAGACAGCGCATGTAAAATATCTTCAATTTCAAACACACGATCGCGACCATTACTGTCAGTTGGATACATGCGTGTGTTGAGGATAATTTTGGCTAAGCTTTTTTCATTATCGGTTAAGGCCAAATGTTGAATCAGCATGTCATCATTTTGAGTGCTGAAAATCACAGCATCGTTAAAAATGGTATGCAAAAACTTTTTACTTAGACGTGGCAGTGTTCTTTCCACAAATGGGCGAAATGATGCAGGGAAAATAACATTATGAGAAATGCCTTTAAACATCGGAGCAATTTCTTCAACTTTATATCCCGCAATACCGCAGCCTATAGAGGTTAGAAAGTAAGTCATTTTAGGATGATTTTTGGTATAGATTTTAAAGTCATCAATATAGTGTTGAATTTGCGAGAGCGGCATTTGTTGTAAGTGTTCGTTCATAGTGGGAATGGCATAACTTTGCCCTGACCAACCACGTCCGACGCCTTTTATTGCGCCAAAGTGTTCAAGTGCAGTTCGGGCAGCACCATCCGCATGTTGACCTGCCATGTTACTACCAAACACAAATACGGTATGTCCATCTAGGTTTTTGACGATGCTTTCGTCATGATATTGGTATGTCATAGGCTCTGATTTTTCGCTCTTCTTAACTTCATGTTGCCCTTGAAATACGGGGGGGTCAAGTGAAAAATCTTTGTAATATTTTCAGTAAATTACATTAAAAATCTAAAAGCAAGAATTGCTCGGGATTGAATCTGTTAAAATAGGCGGTTGAAGAAGCAAATCTTGGGATATGTCTGTGAGTGAGAAACAACCTTTTGATTTAGTCACCAATTACCAACCCGCAGGTGATCAGCCGCAAGCCATCGAAAAGCTTGTTGCTGGAATAGAAAAGGGCTATCACGACCAGTTGTTACTTGGGGTTACGGGTTCTGGTAAAACCTATACCATGGCCAACGTGATTGCACGGACGCAACGTCCGACCATTGTCATGGCACATAATAAAACCTTAGCTGCACAGCTTTATGGTGAGTTCAAATCTTTCTTTCCGAACAATGCCGTCGAATATTTTGTTAGCTATTATGATTATTACCAACCTGAAGCCTATGTGCCATCTTCAGACACATTCATTGAAAAAGATTCAGCGATCAATGACCACATTGACCAAATGCGTTTATCTGCAACACGATCTCTCTTAGAACGTCGCGATGCAATTATTGTTGCTTCAGTTTCTGCTATTTATGGTTTGGGTGATCCCAATGCCTATATGAGCATGTTGCTGCATATTGTACAGGGCGATCGTATTGCACGTGATGACATCATTCGTCGTTTGGTGGAAATGCAATATAGCCGTAATGAGCTTGAGTTTTTACGCGGTACCTATCGTATCCGCGGTGAAATTATCGATATTTTCCCTGCGGAGTCAGACCAGCATGCGATTCGAATTGAGTTGTTTGATGATGAAGTCGATTCGATTCGTTGGTTTGATCCACTGACAGGCAAACTGGTACGTAAAGTTCCGCGTGTAACCATTTACCCAAAAAGTCACTATGTAACACCTAAAGATAATCTAGAGCGCGCCATCGGCACGATTCGTGAAGAGTTAAAAGAGCGTTTAGGTTTCTTTCGTGCACATGACAAATTGCTTGAAGCACAGCGAATTGAGCAACGTACCCGTTATGATTTAGAAATGATGCAGCAGTTGGGCTATACCAACGGTATTGAAAACTATTCACGTCATTTATCCGGTCGTCCCGCGGGCGAAGCGCCGCCAACCTTATTTGATTATGTTCCTGACGATGCCTTACTGATTATTGATGAGTCACACGTCACTGTGCCGCAAATTGGCGCGATGTATAAAGGTGACCGTTCGCGTAAAGAAAACTTGGTGAATTATGGTTTCCGTCTTCCTAGTGCTTTAGATAACCGCCCAATGCAGTTTGAAGAATGGGAACGGATTACGCCAGCAACGATTTATGTCAGTGCTACACCAGCCAAATACGAGCTTGAAAAAGCCGAGCAAATAGCTGAGCAGGTGGTTCGTCCTACAGGGTTGATTGACCCCGAAATTGAAGTACGTCCGGTATTGACTCAAGTTGATGATGTCTTGTCTGAGATCAATATCCGTAAAGATTTAGACGAGCGTGTCTTGGTTACCACCTTAACCAAACGTATGGCAGAAGATTTAAGCTCGTATTTAAAAGAGTATGGCGTCAAAGTTGCCTATCTACACTCAGATATTGATACCGTTGAACGAGTGAAAATTATTCATGACTTACGTTCAGGTGTCTACGATGTTCTCGTCGGGATCAACTTACTACGTGAAGGCTTGGACATGCCTGAAGTGTCTTTAGTGGCTATTTTAGATGCGGACAAAGAGGGTTTCTTGCGTTCTGAGCGCTCTTTGATTCAAACCATTGGTCGTGCAGCACGTAATGTAAAAGGCAAAGCGATTTTATATGGTGATCGGATTACCGATTCGATGCAAAAAGCCATCGATGAAACAGCCCGTCGTCGTGAAAAACAAATGGCCTTTAATGAGCTGCATGGCATTATTCCGCGTAGCACTATCAGACAAAATAAAAAGGATATTGATACAGGCGAAGTGCTGACAGATGATCAAGTTGAAAGTGGTATCACAGATCAACACCAAACGCTCAGTGCAGATGAGCAGCACTTGCTGTCCGATCCGAAACTTCTTGCCAAGCATTTAAGCAAGTTGGAAAAAGAAATGTTAAAAGCTTCTAAAGAGTTACAATTTGAGCAAGCTGCGCGTCTGCGAGATGAAATTTTGCGCTTAAAAGCACAACTTCTAACCTAAGTTGCATTTACATAACGCTACAGTAATTTGGGCAGAAAGCATTATTTTTTAAAGAGATGTTTATTTTTAGATCATAAATTCTGAAATATTAAAAGGTACAGTTTATGTCTGCAAATCTTCCAAAGGCGGGTTTTACGCTTGCCAAAATTGCTGTAGGTGGTGCTGTTTTAGTCGGGTTAGGCATGGCAACCATGGCTTACGCCCAGAGCAAACCCTTAGCTGTGGTGGATAAGGTTGAATTAGACCGTTATTTGGGTGTTTGGTACGAAATTGCACGTAAGCCCATGTACTTCCAAAATAAATGCGGAAGTAATGTCTCGGCTACTTATACCCTGAATGAAAATGGCAATGTGACAGTAGATAACCGCTGTTATGCTCAAGATGGTAAGCTGATGCAGTCTATAGGTGAAGCATTTGTACAAAACCCACCTTTTAATAGTAAGTTGAAAGTGAGTTTTTTACCTGAGGCGGTGCGTTGGTTACCTGTGGCACGCGGGGATTATTGGATTTTAAAAATTGATGATGACTATGAAACGGTTTTAGTGGGTGAGCCACGCCGTAAATATATGTGGGTACTTTCTCGCTCGCCTCAACCAGACCAAAAAGTCATTAATGAATACTTAGAATATGCAAAGTCAGTGGGTTATGACTTGAATGATCTGATTCATACCAAACAATTGCAAAAGTAAAATTTATTAAGTCTTGAAAGCCATGCTGAAGCATGGCTTTTTTAGTTTCATATACGTATTTTAAAACTTGAATAATAAAGCTTTATACAGTCGAACGCTTTATAATCGGCGTCTATTAAAATCGTGTAAATCAATGTGGAGTGAAGGATGTATAAAGGTGTTGCACTATCGGTTTTAGCATCCGTCACTTTTGGGGTTTTGTATTTTTATACCTTTTTTTTAAAGCCCTTAGATAGTGAGCAAACTTTTGCTTGGCGTATGCTCTCGACCTTACCCTTTTTAACCGCATTCATGTGGTGGAGTGGTGATTTAAAACTCATTTCGGAGTTGTTTAAGCGTATCTTTAAACAACCTTGGATGATTGCTTGGTTATTGTTTAGTTCGGTTTTATGTACCACGCAGTTGTGGCTATTTTTATGGGGACCCATGAATGGTCGCGGTCTACAAGTGTCGCTCGGCTATTTTTTACTGCCTTTGGTCATGGTGTTGGTTGGTTGCATCCTTTACAAGGAAAAACTATCCCGCTGGCAAATGGCCGCGGTAGCCTTTGCTGTGCTTGGGGTAGGACATGAAATTTGGCGTATTGGTAGCATGGCATGGGAAACAGTCTATATCGCTTTGGCTTATCCTTTGTATTTCTTCCTGCGCCGTGTTTGTAAAACGGATCATTTGGGTGGCTTCTGGTGGGATCTGTTTTTAATTTTACCTGTCGCGTTCTATTTGGGCTTTGTGCATAGCGATAGTTTGGCTTTGATAAAACAGTTTCCACACCTGATTTTGGCGGTCATCGGACTGGGTTTCTTAAGTGCGATGGGACTTGGAAGTTATATACTTGCGAGTCGTTATTTACCTTTTGTGATCTTTGGTTTGCTGAGTTATTTGGAGCCTGTTTTATTAGCAGGAGCATCAGTTGCCATGGGGGAGCGTATAGAGGCAGGTGAGTGGTTTACTTATATTCCAATTTGGTTCGCAGTCTTATTGCTTATTATTGAAGGTGTGTTGCATTTATATAAGCAGCAACAAAATAAAAAACAGCTCGAACGAAATATTAAGAATTTTGAAAAACAGCAACATTCAGACTAATTTGATGATATTCGGAGCTGTCATTGCGCTGGAATTTGGGCGATAAGCAAGTTTCTGATTTGTTTCTTGCCCTTTTAGAATAGTTGACTGTTTGATAAAACATCATTTGTGTAACTGTTTATTTTTTATCTAAAAAAATATTTTTTTAATTTTTATACTGCAAAATCATAAGACTAAATGCAATCATTTCTTAAATTAATAATGGATATACGACAAAAAACATCATGCATTTACAGCTTTCGATTCAAACTTGGCGCTAAATCCTTTACAATTGTTGGGTTTTAAAATTTACGCTTAGATTAAATTAATTAGAGGACGTATCTGTGAGCAAAGAGACTATCATCGCCCTACACGCAGAACACCAAGGTCGCTGGAAAAACCGTGAAGAAATCGCGGAACAAATGATCGCTTTGATCGGTCAGCTTTACCGTGAAAAAAATATTGTGGTTTCAGTGTTTGGACGTTCTTTAGTTAACCGTTCAGTTATCCAAATTTTAAAAGCGCACCGTTTCACTCGTATGATGGACGTTGAGCTTTCAGTTGTACACACGTTCCCAATTCTTGAAGCGTTGGCTAAAATTGAAAATATCGGTACTGCTGAAATTGATCTAGGCAAATTAGCCGTTGCGTTTAAAGAGCAAGGTGGCGATGTTGACGCATTTGTTGCAGCAGCTGTTAAATCTGTAGAAGGTCGTGCGACTTCAGTAGAAGGTCGTGACGTTGTTCTTTACGGTTTTGGTCGTATCGGTCGTATTCTTGCACGTTTAATGATTGGTCAGTCTGGTCTTGGCCGTGGCTTGAACCTAAAAGCGATTGTGGTTCGTAAATCATCTGATGGTGATTTGGAAAAACGTGCATCTTTATTACGCCGTGACTCAATCCATGGTCCATTCTCTGGTACGATTTCTGTTGATGAAGAAAACGAAGCAATCATTGCCAACGGCCAATTCATCAAAGTGATTTATGCGTCGAACCCAACTGAAGTTGATTATACCGATTATGGTATTAGCAATGCGTTAGTGATCGACAACACGGGTAAATGGCGTGATGCTGAAGGTCTTGCTCAACACCTTAAGTGCCCAGGCGCTGCACGTGTGATCTTGACTGCACCTGGTAAAGGCGACATGAAGAACGTTGTATTTGGTGTAAACCAAGCTGACATTCTTGATGAAGATACCATTATCTCTGCTGCAAGCTGTACAACCAACGCAATTACACCAACACTTAAAGTATTGCATGACAAATACACAGTGTTGAATGGTCACGTTGAAACAGTTCACTCGTTCACAAACGACCAAAACTTAATCGACAACTACCATAAAGCAGACCGTCGTGGTCGTGCTGCAACGTTGAACATGGTAATTACTGAAACAGGTGCGGCTAAAGCAGTTGCGAAAGCACTTCCAGCACTTCAAGGTAAACTGACAGGTAACTCTGTACGTGTTCCAACACCAAACGTTTCACTTGCGATTTTGAACTTAACTTTAGATAAAGAAGTTGATCGTGATGAAGTGAACGAATACATTCGTAAAATCTCAATCAGCTCTAGCCTTCAAGGTCAAATTGGTTATACCAACTCGACTGAAGTTGTATCATCTGATTTTATCGGTTCGCGTACAGCAGGTGTATTTGATGCGCAAGCAACAATCACTTCGGGCAACCGTTTAACTGCATATGTTTGGTACGATAACGAAGTTGGTTATAGCTGCCAAGTTTTACGTATTGCAGAGCAAATGGGCGGCGTAAGCTATCCAAAAATTCCAGCTGAAACAAATGCATAATTTGTAATAGCGACTAAAAAGAGCCTCAATTGAGGCTCTTTTTTTTGCGCTGTTGTTGTGGGGTGAGGCTGATCAGGTGCATTGGGGGTGACATAAGTATTCGCTTGAGTGGTAAGAGTTGCCAATGTTTAACCCCTACTAATTTACTTAGAATAATCAAAATGTACTGTGTAAAATAGGACGATAAAAATTAAAGAGTCTGGTTGGTATACCGTCCCCTTAGACTTTCTAAGCTGACAAAAAGGATGATATTTGTCAGATAAAAGAAAATAAAACAAAAGGAATTTGAATTTGCAAGTGAAGCATGTGCTAAGTGGATTGGCATTCATTGTGTTGGCATCTGTATGCGGTGCGCTTATCGCTATTTGGATGTTTAAACACTTTAATATTTATATTCCCTTAGAAAACCAAAAAGTCAGTATTGATCTGCAAGAGCCTTTACAAGCTGAGGTTAAAATTCATGATGCCTTAGATGTGGATGTGACAGGGCGTGTCAATGCAGAAATTCCGATTCGTGAAAACCTGAATATTCCCCTGACCCAAACTCTGACTCCACGGGTGTATTTTGATAATCAGGTTCCGATTAAAACTACCATTCCAGTGCGTGAAACCTTGAAAATTAATCAGAGCATGTCTGTGGATACTAAGGTACAAGTGAAAGTCATGGGGCGAGATGTGACTTTGCCTTTAAAAGGAAATATTCCCATTCAGTTGGATGTGCCGATTCATATCGATGTGCCACTTGAACAGCAAGTACACCTCAAATTTGATGCGCCTGTAAAAACCGTACTGAAAGAAAACCTGCATATTCCAGTCAATACAGTGGTTAAAACTAATATTCCAATACAGGGACATTTAAACGTTCCAATTAAAACGGCATTGAAAGCTTCGGTGGATGTGCAAAATACATTACCAATTGAAATCAAGCAGGGTGAGTTGAAAATTCCACTCAATAGCTTGCAATTACTGCGTGAAAAACCTCAACCTCAAGAACACGTGAAGCGATAGGAGGGAGTATGTGGATATTCCAGTCTGCGAAGCGGCTTGTATTGAGTTTTGTGTGTGTTGTAATTTTAGTGGGTGCGCTGTTTTGGTTGTACCTGAATATTCAAGCCAGTATGCAAGTGTCTGCGTGTGAAGCCCAAATTCAACTATCAGACTCCTTACCGACAAAAATCCAAGTGGGTAATTATTTAGAAACCCAATCCGTTGGGACTTTAGATACGCAACTGAAAATCGATCAAAAAATCAATCTGCCTTTGACTGGGAAATATTTGGCAAATTTAGAGTTTGAAGTAGAAGTACCCGTTTCAGTATCTGTTGATTATCAAACCGAGGTACTCATTGATGAGAACATGCCGTTGGAGACCAATACGGATTTAATTTATCAAAATAAACTGTTGCCTAAATTTCCACTCACTTTAAATATTCCGATTAAACTGGCTGTGCCATTTCATTTAAAGCAAGATTATCAGGTCCCGATCAAAATTATGTTTAATGGCTTGGTTTATTTTGAGTTTGATGAGCAATTGCGTCTGCATGTGTTACATCAGTTTGCACCACAGTTAAATTTGAATGACCCAATGACTATGCGCAAAATAGCAAGCTTCAATGCCACCATGCACAACATAGAGCGAAGCACGACCGCAAATTTGGAAATGAATATGACACTACCGGTGAAGAATATTCATCCATAAAAAACACCACTAACCATTGGTGGTGTTTGAATGTGAAGATTAAATTATTGGCTTAAAGTGCGGCTTTAATCGCATCTTGAATACTGGTGGTCTTATGTCCAATCAATTGTTCTAGGTCTTTACTGTCACTATACATTGCACCTTGAATACTTTGGATGTCTGCATCAACGATTACATCAACTAAGCCAGCAAGTAAGCCTGCTTGAGTTAAGCCTTGAGTGTATTCTTCCGCACTTAGGTTCTGATAAATAATGTCTTTACTTGCTGCTTGGCCAATCAAAGTTGCAAGGTTTGAGAGGCTAAAACTTTCAGAACCTGCCAATTCATAGGTTTTATTCTCATGATTTGTTGAGGTTAAGACTTTGGCTGCAGCTTCAGCATAATCTATACGCGATGCTGAGCTAATTCGACCGTCTTGAGCTGCGCCAAAAAGCGTCCCAATTTCAATGGTATGAGCAACACGTGCAAGGTAGTTTTCGCTATACCAGTTATTTCTTAAGAAGGTATAAGTGATTCCACTGTCTTGAATTAGTTTTTCGGTTTCACGGTGTTCTTGGGCTAAGCCGAGTGGGGACGTATCTGCACGAAGTAAGCTGGTATAAGCAAGATAAGGTACGCTAGCCACTTTCGCAGCATCAATCACTGCTTGGTGTTGAGGTGTACGGCGACCAATTTCATTGGCTGAAATGAGTAATAACTTATCTATTCCTAATAGAGCAGGAACTAATGTTTCAGGGCGGTCATAATCAAACTCACGCAGCTCAATACCTTGCGCTTTGAAATGTTCAGCTTTATTTACATTACGAACCAGCGCAACAATATTCTGGGCAGCAGTTAACTGCAAAAGTTGCTCTATAACGAGGTTGCCGAGTTGTCCTGTTGCGCCTGTGATTGCAATTTTCATAATTCACCTATGTTGGTTGTTTTCTATACTTGATGGTTGTATCTTAATCTGTTAACTTACTAAATGTAAGTACGTACCAAAAAGTAAGTAATAAACCAAATGGAGAGAAATGATGCACACCTATGCGACAAGCAAATTGTTAGGTCAAGTTTTATCCACGGAGTGTCCGTCTCGTGAAATTTTGGAGCATCTTACGAGTAAATGGTCGGTATTGGTGTTGCGCTGTTTAAGTGATGGCGTACATCGTTTTAGTGAACTCAAGCAGCGTATAGAAGGAGTGAGTGAGAAAATGCTTTCTCAGACGCTCAAAACGCTTGAGCATGATGGCTTTATTCTACGGACGGTCTATCCTGTGGTGCCGCCCAAAGTAGAGTACCAATTGACGATCTTGGGTTCTCAAGCCGCTGAGAAAACCATGTATTTGATTGGTTGGATTGAAAAAAGTTTGCCTGAAATTCTAGAAAGCAAGGAGCGAGTAGCAGCTTTAAAATAAAAGATGACAAGTATTGTGGATTGGTTGTGAGAATCCTTAATTGCATTTTAAGAGTGAACTCCTCAGGCGTGCGGAAGTGGTTTAGAGCTGATTAGAATTTCAGCCTGTGAAAAAGTCTTGTTATCAAACAAGCTATTCTTTTAGTGCGCTATTTTGATGTGAAAATCCTTTTTGAAAGTAAAAGTTGAGGAGGATTGAATAAAATGAGTCGAAGAGTGATCTAACGACTAAATGGTCAGCACATTTAAATTAAAAAATGAATAAAATCAGGTGAAAAGTGTCGAAAAGTTAGATTTTGGTATTTTTGTGACTAAATTTCATGTTTCGCTGAATAATTCTATTCGAGAAATTTTGTAAAATATGGCAGAATATGCGGTTTTAAAGTATTTAGAGGATTGGCAGCATGCGCTTTGTTGATGAAGCAGTCATTACCGTAGAGGCTGGCGACGGTGGCAATGGCGTAGCCAGTTTTCGCCGTGAAAAATTCGTACCTTTTGGTGGTCCAGACGGTGGTGATGGTGGTCGTGGTGGTAGCGTATTTATCGAAGCTGATGATAATACCAGTACCCTTGTAGACTTCCGTTATACGCGCCGCTTTCGTGCGGAGCGAGCTAAAAATGGTCGTGGTGCAAACTGCGCAGGCCGTGGTGGTGAAGACACTGTATTAAAGGTTCCTGTAGGTACAACCATTGTTGATACTGACTCGGGTGACATTATTGGCGACTTGGTTGAAAGTGGTCAGCGTGTGCTTGTCGCAGCGGGTGGTGATGGCGGTTTGGGTAATACTCACTTCAAATCATCGACGAACCGTTCGCCACGTAAGTGTACCCACGGTTTTAAAGGCGAATTCCGTGAAATTCGCTTAGAGCTAAAAGTACTGGCCGATGTTGGCTTACTGGGTATGCCAAACGCAGGTAAATCGACGTTTATTCGTGCCGTATCAGCAGCAAAACCTAAGGTTGCAGACTATCCGTTTACTACGATGGTTCCAAACCTTGGTGTGGTTGATGCAGACAGTCACCGTTCATTTGTAATGGCGGATATTCCTGGCTTGATCGAAGGGGCTTCTGAAGGTGCGGGTCTTGGTATTCGTTTCTTAAAGCACTTGGCGCGTACGCGTATTTTACTTCACATTGTGGATGTTCAGCCGATTGATGGTTCTGATCCTGCATACAATGCAAAAGCGATCTTGGGTGAATTAGAGAAATTCTCTCCGACACTTTCAAAGTTACCTATCGTTCTAGTGTTAAACAAAGTTGACCAACTTGCAGACGATACGCGTGATGAATGGTGTCAGCATATTTTAGATGAAATGCAGTGGGATGGCCCTGTATTTAAAACTTCAGGTTTGATGTCTGAAGGGACAAAACCAGTTGTGTATTACCTGATGGATCAAATTGAGCAACAACGTGAACGTGAGCTTGAAGATCCTGATTATGCAGCAGAAGTGAAAGCATTCCGTGAGCAGCTTGAAGCTGAAACACGCGAACAAACTATTGCCGCTAAAGAAGCATATCGTGAAATGCGTCGCCAACAACGTCTTGCAGGCCTGTTGGCTGATGATGATGAAGACGATGATGAAGATGACGGCGAAATGGAAGTGTTTTACGTACGTTAAGCTCGTAATGAGTAACTGAGGACAAGATGATAGAAGTGGTAGATGGGCAACGTAAGCTCGAAGCTTGTAAACGAATCGTTGTTAAAATCGGATCATCTTTACTCACAGCAAATGGGCAAGGTTTAGATATAGATGCAATTTCGCATTGGGCGAAACAAATTGCAGATCTACACAATGCAGGACATGAGATTATTCTTGTGTCGTCAGGAGCTGTGGCTGAAGGTATGGTTCGTATGAAGCTAGACAGCCGACCCACCGATCTACCCAGTCTTCAGGCGTGTGCTGCCATTGGTCAGATGGGCCTTATTCATACATGGTCAAGTGTGCTTGAAAAACATCACATTCAGACTGCGCAAGTGTTATTAACCCATGATGACTTGGCAGACCGCCGTCGTTTTTTGAACTCATGTGATGCTTTACAGAACTTGATTGAATGGTATGTGATTCCTGTAATCAACGAGAATGACACGGTTTCGACCGATGAAATTCGCTTTGGTGACAATGACACGTTGGCTGCGATGGTTGCAGGACAAGTCCATGCTGATTTGTTAATTATTTTGACCGACCAGCAGGGGATGTTCGACTCAGACCCACGTTCAAATCCAAACGCTAAAATGTTCCATACTGTGCGTGCTTTAGATGAGAGTTTGTTTGATATGGCTGGCGGTGGCGGTAAGTTTGGGCGTGGTGGTATGTTGACCAAAGTCCGTGCTGCACGTTTAGCTGCAAAGTCTGGCTGTCCAACGCTGATTGCCAGTGGTGAAAGTGACAATGTGCTTGCACGTTTGATGGATGGTGAAATGCTTGGGACATTGTTTATTACTGACAATGACCGCATTACCGCTCATCAGCAGTGGTTGGCGGCTCACTTACAAACTGCGGGGCGTTTGGTGTTGGATGATGGTGCTGTCAAAGCGATTAAAGACAATCATCGTAGTTTGCTTCCTGTTGGTGTGAAAGCTGTGGAAGGGCATTTTGAACGCGGTGACGTGGTTGAATGTGTTGATATCCAAGGTGGCCGTGTTGCGGTCGGACGTGTCAACTTTAGTTCGCGTTCTGCGGAGCTGGTAAAGGGCTTGGCGTCAGATAAAGTTCACCAAGTTCTAGGTGAAGCACGTTCACTTGAGATGATTCATCGCAATCATATGGCGATCTACTGATTTAAATGCATTAAAAAAATCCCGCTTTCGAGCGGGATTTTTTGTTTTGAAGCAAAAGTTATTTGATATAGCCTTTTTGAATGAGGGGCTTAAATAAGTAAAAGTGAAGGGTGAGTGCCCATTGCATGATTTTATCTTTATAGAGATTCCAAAGCTTTAATCCAAAGAAGTTTAAGGCAAAAGCCAATAGAAAAGCCCCGAGCATATCTAAAGGGAAGTGCACACCAAGATAGACACGTGACCATGCAACCAGCCAAGCCATAATCAAGAGAAAAATTCCCAGTTTACGCTGCGCAGAGAATAGATAAGAAAAGGCGATACTGCTAAAAATCAACATATGGTCACTTGGGAAAGAGCCATTGGGTGCATGGTAAATGAGAGTGCGTCCGACCTCCATGACAAAAGGCCGCGGGTGATAATACACATGAGAAATACATTGGCTGATCAAAATGGCAATGCTGGTAAAAATAAACGCCTTCAATATCTGTTTTTTAGTGTCGTAGTTACCACGTAGCCAAAACCAAGCAAACAGTAAAATCATGCAATAGAGCAGGTCATTGGCGATGAATATGGCAAAATGAATGCTGGTATTACTGGCTTCAGGAGAAGCATTAATCCATGAAAAAAGCGATAAATTAAGTTCTGAAAGAGTCATGAAAGTGGATTGTGTTTATCAAGTACGAAAGAGAGTCATAATTTTGTCATATTGTTAAAATAAAAAAGACCACAAAAATGTAGTCTTTTTTAACAGTTCAATGTGCTTGAACGAATTGGCTTTCTGGTTTAGAAATCAAATGACGTTTGAAGGTAGAAGGTACGTGGTTGCCCTACATATTTTCCACCTGTTGAGTCAGTAGAACGTGTGAAATATTGTTTATCAAACACGTTTTTAACGCCACCCGCGATTTTTAAACCGTGGAATTGCTCACCAAAGTCATAGGCTGTACGCACGGCAAAAGTGGAATAACCTGGAATATCACCTAATTTTCCATCAGCCGATTCGTCAGTTTGATAGGTATCACCCGAACCTGGAGAATGCTGCTTAGATTGGGCAAACATATCTGCATTGACGCTCCATTGATTCACTTTATAGCCTAAACCAACATTTGCTGTATGGCGTGAGTAGAAAGGAAGGTCTTTGTCTTCAAAGTCACCTGCTTCAGCCACAGCTTTGGTGAACGTGTAGTTGCTATAGAGTTTTAAGCCCTCAAGCGCATCGGTCAAATAAGCAAAGTCATAAGCCAGACCAAGTTCTACACCTTTGAGGCTGGTTGCGCCTAAGTCTGTCCAAATGCCATTGTTCTGGGCATCACGTTCTAAAATTAACTCTTTTTTGAAGTCTAAATAAAACGCGGTTAATTCTGCATTTAGACCATTGCCTAAATACTTCGTCCCAATTTCATAGTTATTGGACTTTTCAGGATGCAAGCCATCAGTTGTGCTTTGCGCAACCCCACCTTCTAAACGTGCCAATTGGTTGTATTGCTGTGGGCCGAATGAAACGCCCGCATTGGCAAAAATGTTCCAATTGTCTGTCGCTTTATACATAACCGATAGGCTGGGTAAAAACTCATCTGAATCAATTTTGGGTGAAACGGTATTAACTGCAACGCCTTGGTTATAGGCAGTAAAATTGTTATGTGTTTCAATTGATTCAAAACGTAGACCCGGTGTGATGACCCAGTTACCTAAATCGAAGCGGTTATCTGCATAAATCGCATGTGCTTTAGTGCCACCTTCACTCGTGGTACGTGCTTTAATTTCGGTCACAGGTGCATTCAATGCATATGTCGATGAGCGACCTGAGAACTCAGAACTATCTTCATCTAAATAACGATAGCCGATAGTAAATTCGCTATTTGAGTTACCTAATTGGTATGCACGAGACCAGCGCGGTTCAATGGCAAAAACTTTATAGTCGCGTGGAGAGGTATCCATACGCGAAGTGGTCCCACTAACATCTGTCTCTAAGTCGCTTGTGCGAAATGAGTCAATATAATAGGTCAGCAATTCAAAGTTATTTTTTTCATCTTGATGTATATAGCGGAATGACACATCTGAGCGGCGACCAGAGAAATAATTACGTGACTTATTTGACTGATAAGGGTTTTGTGCATATTTTTCGGCAGTTAAGCCTTCAGGCATTTCACCATAACCTTCATAGTGATGTAGGTTTAAGGCAATCGCATCAGCATCTGTAATTTGATAGGCCGTTTTTAACATGACATCGTCAATGTCAGTTTTATTATTGGCTTTACGGTAGCCATCACCTTTTGTGCCAGAATACAGTAAAGCAAGGCCTAAACCGTTATCTAAGGTTCCGCCTACAAATAAGTTCGGGCTGTATTTGACTTGATCTGTACCCGAAGCATATTCGGTCGTTAGGCTGACATTACCTTCAAACTCTTGAGGAATCGAGCGAGTTGCAAAGTTAATGATACCGCCAACGTTCTGCGGTCCAAAACGTACAGAGCCTGCACCACGAACCACATCTACAGATTCAATATTGCCTAATGATACTGGTGCTAGAGAAAGCTGAGGCTGTCCATAAGGCGCAAATGATAGCGGGACACCATCAAGCAGTACTGTAGAGCGAGGAGATAAACGAGAGGCTAAACCACGCACCCCAATATTGAGTGAAACATCACTGCCACCAGTACCATTATTTTCTTGAACTTGAACACCTGGGACTTGCTTCAGGGCATCTTTAATTGAAGTCGCAGCAACTTCATCTAAGCGATTGCGATTAATAATCGTACGAGCGCCTGCATGCTTTTGCACTTTCTCTGCATTGGCATCTTCTAACCAGTTGCCTTGTGCTTCAAGTTTGATAGTCGGAAGCACATTGCTGCTCGTTGCTTCAGTGAGTTCTTCTGCTTGTGCATAGGTCAAGCAGCTCATAGAAAGCCCAATCGCAATACTGAGTTGTTTGGCTTTGAATAATCTGCGATCCTGCAGATGAAGACGTGATGAAATCATTCTTTTGTGCGCAATCCATAATAAATAGCGCGGCTATCATATGCTGAACCTTGTTGAAATCAAATAATAACCATTATCACTTATTGCAATTAAAATGCTAAAATTAATAGGCGAATTAAAGTATTCTTAATGGAGCACACAATAAAAAAGCCATGTTTAACATGGCTTTTT
This sequence comes from Acinetobacter sp. MYb191, assembly GCF_037572605.1. NCBI lineage: Bacteria > Pseudomonadati > Pseudomonadota > Gammaproteobacteria > Moraxellales > Moraxellaceae > Acinetobacter > Acinetobacter sp. MYb191. The sequence goes on from NZ_JBBGZP010000016.1 coordinate 71,484, forward strand.
AGATGAATTTGAATGAAATCTGTTATTTAAGTTGAACAGTACCATTTGCATTCACAGTGATTTTAGATTCACCACCTGCAACATCTTGCATTGGTGCATCAGCTGCTGCAAATTTTGCACTTTCTGCACGCATCATAACTGGGCGAGGGTAGTAGTTGCTGGTATTAATGTTTAAGTTCACCAAGTTATAGCCTGACTTACTCCATGCTTGCGCTAACGATTGCGCACGCTGTTGAAAGTTTTTCGATGCTTCAATAATTAGCTCATTTTCCACTTTCTTACGTTGTGTGTCAGATACACTAAAGCCGATTGACTGGGTTTGGAAGTTTTGCTGTAGCTCACCAATTAACTGGCTCGCCGCTTTAAAATCGGTACTTTCTAAATTAATTTCAGCACGACCACGCCATTCTTTTAACTTTTGGTTGTCATCGTTGTAAATAGGGTAGGTGGATTGAGAACCCGTTTCGACTTTTACGCTTGGGTATTTACGTGCTAAAGCTGTTGCTTGATTCATCAGCTGCGTAACTTGTGTTGCGAGTTCGGCAGGTTGTTTGTTACTACGTTCAATGTAAAGCGTTGCATTCATTAAATCATTAGATACTTGGCGTGTTGCCTCAGCCTGAACATTGACAATATTGTAGTTCAATTGGTTCTCAGACTGAGCAAAAACTGCTGAGCTAAATAAAGCACTAAGAGCGATTGCTGGGATGAAGAATTGACGCATTTTTATTCCTTTTTTATTTAGGAGGAGTTTTGCAACATTTGTAAAAAGCTTAAAGCCAATTTGTGGTGAATTTGCGAAAATATTGTGGTTCGATTGTAAAAAAAGGTACAAAATATTTTTCAGAAAAAACTAGATAAAGTTATTTATTTCAAAAACTTATTTTTTGACCAAGGTGAGTATTTTGAAATTTTGTGGCGAAGTTGAAAAATAAATAAATTCATCGGCTTTTCTTTACGTTGTCACACTATAAGAGGATAATTTAAGCTATGGTTTGGCATGATATATTTTTTTAGTAAATTTCTGGTAGATAATGTCCAAAAGCTGTTTATTTTATTGAAAATTTCTGTATCATCCGCCTCCTAGTTATGAAGTATCCAAACGCTATCTGACTAGATTTATAAAGCGCCGAGTCAAAGGACCAAAAGTCACCCGACTTATTTCTTTCAACCCATATCAGAGATGGTAATTCGATATGAGCGTTTCTTCTGTAAACCCTGCCACTAATACTACTAACGAATACTATTTGACTCGCCAAAGTCAGATGGAATCCAATGTTCGTAGCTATCCACGGAAATTGCCGTTAGCGATAGCCAAAGCATTAGGCTGCTGGGTTACTGATGTTGAAGGTACAGAGTACCTCGATTGTTTAGCTGGGGCAGGAACATTGGCTTTGGGCCATAATCATCCTGCGGTAATTCAAAGTATTCAAGACACACTTGCAAGTGGTCTTCCTTTACATACTTTGGATTTAACGACACCTTTAAAAGATGCATTTACTGAAGCATTACTTGAACAATTACCAGGCGGTAAGGAAGAGTATTGTCTACAGTTCTGTGGTCCATCTGGTGCAGATGGCACGGAAGCAGCAATTAAATTAGCGAAGACGTATACCGGTCGTAGCACAGTGATTAGTTTCTCTGGTGGTTACCATGGTATGACGCACGGCGCTCTTGCAATGACAGGTAACCTGTCTGCGAAAAATGCTGTAAATGGTTTAATGCCAGGCGTTCAATTTATGCCGTATCCGCATGAATACCGTTGCCCACTTGGTTTAGGTGGCGAAGCGGGTGTGGATGCTTTGACATATTTCTTTGAAAACTTCATTGAAGATGTTGAAAGTGGTGTAACCAAGCCAGCTGCTGTTATTCTTGAAGCAATTCAAGGTGAAGGCGGTGTGGTCACAGCGCCAACCAAATGGTTGAAAAAAATCCGCGAAGTGACTGAAAAACACAATATTGTGTTAATTCTTGACGAAGTTCAAGCAGGCTTTGCACGTTCAGGCAAAATGTTCGCATTTGAACATGCGGGTATTGAACCTGACGTAGTGGTGATGTCTAAAGCCGTTGGTGGTAGCTTACCACTTGCTGTATTAGGTATTAAACGTAAGTTTGATGCTTGGCAGCCAGCAGGTCACACGGGTACTTTCCGTGGTAACCAATTGGCAATGGGTACTGGTCTTGCAACGATCAAAACCATCAAAGAACAAAACCTTGCGCAAAATGCACAAGAACGTGGTGATTTCTTACAAGCTGAGTTTAAAAAGCTTGCTCAAGAGTTCCCATGTATCGGTAACGTGCGTGGCCGTGGTTTGATGATTGGTGTTGAAATTGTTGATGAGCGTAAACCAGCAGATCATATGGGGTCTTTACCTGCAGATGGTCAATTGGCAGCAGCGATTCAAGCGGCATGCTTTAACAACAAATTGTTGTTAGAAAAAGGTGGCCGTAACGGTACAGTCATTCGTTTACTTTGCCCACTTATCATCACTCATGATGAATGTGTTGAAGCGGTTTCTCGCTTCAAGAAAGCAATTGCTGAAGCACTTGTTGCAACTCGAGGCGCGTAATCATGGTTGATTTTGCAGAACACCGTAAGGCGTTACTCTGCAATGATGCTGCATCTATTGCTGACTACTCGTCAGCAATGGATCAAGCGACTAAAGCAGTTGCAGCATGGTTGCAAAACGACAAAATGTACACAGGCGGTAGCATTAAAGAGCTCCGCAGTGCGATTGCATTTAATCCTTCTAAAGAAGGTTTGGGTGTACAAAAGTCACTTGAACGTATGGTTGAGCTTTTCTTAAACAAAAGCTTAAAAGTCCATCACCCGCACTCGCTCGCGCATTTGCACTGCCCAACTATGGTGACTAGTCAAATTGCTGAAGTGCTGATCAATGCAACGAATCAATCGATGGATTCGTGGGACCAAAGTCCTGCAGGTTCATTGATGGAAGTTCAGTTGATTGACTGGCTTCGTCAAAAAGTGGGTTATGGTGCAGGTCAAGCTGGTGTGTTCACTTCTGGTGGTACACAGTCAAACTTGATGGGTGTATTGCTTGCACGTGATGCATGTATCGCGAAAAACTGGAAAGACGAAAACGGTAATCCGTGGTCTGTACAGCGTGATGGCGTGCCAGGCGATGCGATGCGTAACGTCAAAGTCATTTGTTCTTAAAATCCACACTTCTCTGTGCAAAAGAACATGGCGATGATGGGCATGGGCTTCCAATCAGTCGTAACCGTTCCTGTGAACGAGAACGCACAGATGGATGTGGATGCACTTGAAAAAACCATGGCACACCTTCAAGCTGAAGGTAAAATCGTGGCATGTGTGGTTGCAACTGCAGGTACGACCGATGCCGGTGCGATTGATCCACTGAAGCAAATTCGTGAAATCACCAACAAATATGGCGCGTGGATGCACATCGATGCGGCGTGGGGCGGTGCTTTAATCTTATCGAACAATCATCGCGATATGTTGGATGGTATTGAGCTTTCTGACTCAATTACGCTGGATTTCCATAAGCATTACTTCCAAACCATCTCTTGTGGTGCGTTCTTGTTAAAAGACGAAGCGAACTATCGTTTCATGCACTATGAAGCTGAGTATTTAAACTCTGCTTATGACGAAGAGCATGGCGTGCCTAACCTCGTGTCTAAGTCACTTCAAACAACACGTCGTTTCGATGCGTTGAAGCTTTGGATGACTGTTGAAGCGCTTGGTGAAGAACTGTATGGTTCTATGATTGACCACGGCGTTACTTTAACTCGTGACGTTGCTGATTATATCAATGCAACTGCCGGTTTAGAGATGTTGGTTGATCCACAATTTGCATCTGTATTGTTCCGTGTGGTTCCAGAAGGCTATCCAGTAGAATTGCTTGATACCTTAAACCAAAACGTTGCAGACGAATTGTTTGCACGTGGTGAAGCGAATATTGGCGTAACTAAAGTAGGTCAAAATCAATCTTTGAAAATGACGACTTTAAGCCCAGTTGCGACTTTAGATAACGTGAAGAACCTGCTTGGTCTTGTCCTTGCAGAAGCGGATCGTATCAAAGGTTCAATCGCAGATGGAACCTATACACCTGCAATTGCTTAATCGATTGTTTGTGTTAAAAAAGGAGCTGATATCAGCTCCTTTTTTTATGTGTTGGAAATATTAAAATGGATAACATCTATTGGCTAAGCATCTAATTTTAATTATGTTGGAGATGCTTTATTTTTCTATGAAGTAGTTTTCGATATCTGCTTGAACTATGATTATCAGGAAAATGTGCTTCAATGCTTAAGACTAGAGCTAAATATTCGGGCTTTTGATTTTCAACAGGTAAATGATTTTCTTCACGAAATTTCAAGTTAAAGGTATGACCTGCACGACAGGCAAGTCCTTGTCATAATCATGGCAATTAGGGGGAAATAAATGTGTTTGGCTAGTGGTCATGGGAAATGTCGCACTCATATGACTTGTCACGCTTCTTACGAAAAATGAATGGTTAAGGCGGCAGTAAGGGGAGGAGAAGTCCAAAATCTCCTTCTTAGAGCTATCTTTTAGAAAAAAGATAAAGCTGTTTCGTCAGAAATACCCATTATTCGGACAAATATTTCTAAAAATCAGAAAGGTGTCTGAGTCTAAAAGTCATAAATTGGCTCTCGTATTTGAGATGAGCATGCTATTTTTCAGTAATAAATAAGGGATAAAAGGTAAAAATTAGGACCTAAATGATGCTCAATTTTCTAAATATGACACCACTCATTTGTCATTTATGGGTTATGAAATTCTGACAAATGGCGAAAATTTATATGGATTCTGCATATGGGTATACGCAAATTTTTATAGATTAGTAGGGCTATTAAATGTTTAAGAAATAAAAAACCGATGAAGTTTTTTTATTTTATGCATTGATTTTAAAAGTTTTTATTTCTTATAAAAGTTTGAAAAAAAGTTGGTGTAAAATGAACTACGTACTCGTGTTATATCAAAATAAGAAAAATTCTTTACGTGTTTAAACTGGGTGAAATTGAACAAAGTGTAACGAATCATGGACAAATAAAAATAAACATCATGAAAGTGTCACAATGCTGTAACTTGCTTGTCATATTCTGAAATCAAAATGCAGTTATCCAAAAAAGTACAAGACTGAATAAAAAGTGGCGTACTCCAAAATGTTTAATATGTGAGATAACAAATATGCGCTTAAACCATATCGCACTTGCAGTAGTAGTTTCTGGGGCAGCTGTAGCAACCACGGCAAACGCAGCTCGTGACACAATTCAAATTGCGGGTTCTTCAACAGTTTTACCGTATGCAAGTATTGTTGCTGAAGAGTTTGGCAATACTTTCCCACAATTTAAAGCACCAGTTGTTGGTTCTGGCGGTTCTTCAGGTGGCTTAAAACAGTTCTGTAATGGTGTAGGTGACAACACCATCGATATCGCGAACGCATCTCGTAAAATTAAAGATACAGAATTAGCTGCTTGTAAGAAAGCTGGTGTGAACCAAGTGATCGAAATCAAAATTGGTTATGACGGTATTGTGTTCGCTTCAAATGCAAGTAAAGCAGCATACAAATTACGTCCACAGCACGTCTATGCAGCTTTAGCAGCGCAGTTACCATCTAACGGTAAAATGGTTGCAAACCCATATACACGTTGGAATCAAATTGACAAAAGCCTTCCAAATGAACCAATCACTTTAGTGATTCCAGCATCAAACCACGGTACACGTGAAGTGTTCCAAGAAAAAATGGTTGATGCAGGCTGCGAAACTTATGCAGCAATCAAAGCAATGGATAAAGATGCACAAAAGAAAGCATGTTCAACTTTCCGTAAAGACGGCAAAGTGATTGAGATTGCGGGTGACTACACTGAAACTTTAGCGCGCTTAAAAACCTCGCCTAGCGCAGTAGGTGTGTTTGGTTTAGGTTTCTACGACCAAAACCGAGACAAGTTACGCGTAGCTACAGTGAACAATGTTGCACCATCTGAAAAGACAATTTTGAATGGTTCATACCCAGTTTCTCGCCCATTATTCTTCTACGTAAAAGGCGAGCATTTGAAATCAATCAAAGGCTTAAAAGAATATACTGAATACTTCATCAGCAAGAAAGTATCAGGTAAAGGTTCTAAGCTTGAGCGTGCTGGTTTGATCTCAATGTCAGACAAAGAGCGTGCAGCAGTTCTTGCGAACTTCAAAGCAGGCAAAGCGGTTAAGTAATTAAGCGTAGAAACAGTCAACGGTAGGCAAGTCCTACCTTTGACGTTTTTTACTAGGATTAAGTTTTTTCAAATAATGAAAATTGAAAGAACCGTGGAGAATACATGAATCTGCTACTTATAGGTGTGTTATTGGCACTGATCGCCATAGCCTATCAAATGGGCTTAAGTCAGAGCCGTAACTTAGCAGGTAAGGGAAATAATTCTGAAAAATTACACTCACGTCCGGGGTATTACGGTGCGTTAGTGGCTTTGTGGTGTGGTATCCCTGCTTTTTTAATTTTGATTGTTTGGAATATTGTTGAACCAAATGTTTTGAATCATGTGGTGTTAAATCACGTGCCAGCACAAGTCGCTGCAACCTTAGATGCTGCTAGTACGGATGTGTTGATTAACCGTGTAGAAGCGATTGCCTCAGGTTTTGGTGTAACAGATACACCAGCTGCGTATGAGCTTGCTGCTGCGGAGCAACTGGCGAAGTTTCAAAGCATTGGAACATTTGCAAAAATTGCAGTGGTGATTTGTGCTGCACTGGCAGGTTTAGTCGCTGCGAAAAAGCGCATTGCAACTCAGTTCCGCGCTCGTAACCAAGTTGAAAAAACCATTAATGTTGCACTTGCACTCTGTTCTGGTGTCGCGATTCTAACCACGATTGGTATCGTGATGTCGATGTTCAGCGAAGCGATGCGATTCTTCCACTTCGTGAGTCCACTCGACTTTTTCTTCGGTACAGAATGGAACCCCGGCTTTAGTACTTCAGGTAGTGCAGATGGCAGTTATGGTTTGCTTCCGCTACTTTGGGGCACCTTAATGGTCAGTGGTATTGCACTCTTAGTTGCAGTCCCAGTGGGTTTAATGATCGCGATCTATCTTGCTGAATATGCATCTTCTGGTTTCCGCTCATGGGCAAAACCAACCATTGAAGTGCTCGCAGGAATTCCAACCATTGTTTACGGTGTATTTGCACTGATGATCATTGGCCCATTCTTTAAAATGCTTGGCGAATCCGTTGGTTTACACATCAACGCAACCAGCGCACTCACTGCTGGCTTCGTCATGGGTATCATGATTATTCCTTTCGTTTCATCGCTGTCTGACGACATTATCACGCAGGTACCACGTGCATTACGTGATGGTTCATTAGGTTTAGGCGCGACAAAGTCAGAAACCATTCGTCAGGTAGTGATACCAGCAGCACTTCCAGGCATTATCGGCGCGTTCTTGCTTGCAGCATCACGTGCCATTGGTGAGACCATGATTGTGGTGCTTGCAGCAGGGAATAGTCCTTTATTGCATGCCAATCCACTTGAAGCCATTTCAACTGTGACCATTACCATCGTAAACCAATTGACTGGTGATACTGACTTTGCAAGCCCGCAAGCTTTGGTGGCATTTGCACTAGGTCTGACCCTCTTTGTAATTACGCTTGGTTTGAACATTGTTGCACTGTACATCGTGCGTAAATATCGTGAGCAATACGACTAATGACGACTTCTAATAGCACAGCAGATCAAGTATTTGATCCACAACATGCGGCAGAATTACGAGAAAAGCGTAAGCAAACGATCAGTAATTCATTGGCAAAACGTCACCGTAAAGAAAAAACCTTTCGTTTCTTTGGTTTCTCGGCAGTGATTGCAGGTTTATTCTTTGTCGCGCTACTTTTTGGCAGTATTTTATCGAAAGGCTTACCAGCTTTTTGGCAAAGTAGCATGAGTTTACCCGTGTACTTTGACCCTGCCATTATTACGACAGGTGCAAAACCTGTACAGCGTGCAGGCGAATCTCCAGCGCAGTTTGAAGAGCGTTTTATTGCTTGGCAAACTGAAATGGGCATGGTGGATTGGGATGCTTTAATCGTGAATGCCATGATTGCAAAAGACCCAGCACTTGCTTCTAAACGCGATGATTTAGCTTCTTTGTACACCAGTTCTGAAGCATATCGCTTACGTGATATGGTGATGAAAGATCCATCATTAGTCGGTAAGAAAGAAGACATTAAAGTGCTTGCCGATGCAAACGTTGATGTTTGGCTTGCAGGAAATATTGACCGTAGTTTGCCTGATGAACAGCAACAGTTGAGCCCAGAAGTTCGTCAACTTGCCGATGAAATGAAAGCTTCCGGGGTCATGGAAAATACTTTTAATACCAACATCTTTGTCAGTCCAGACTCGCGTAGTTCTCCTGCAACTTCAGGTTTAGCAGGGGCATTCATGGGGTCACTGTTCATGATGCTGATCGTGATCATTATTTCGATTCCAATTGGTGTGGCATCTGCGATTTATCTTGAAGAATTTGCGCCTAAAAACTGGATCACTGATGTCATTGAAGTCAACATTAACAACCTTGCGGCTGTACCATCAATTGTCTTTGGTTTGCTCGGTGCTGCGATCTTTATTGGCTGGATGCATTTACCGCTTTCGGCGCCATTGGTCGGTGGTTTAGTGCTGAGCTTAATGACTTTACCAACGGTGATTATTACAACACGTGCATCGTTGAAAGCTGTACCACCTTCAATTCGTCAGGCAGCTTTAGGGCTAGGTGCTTCACGTGTACAAACTGTATTTCATCACGTTTTACCACTTGCACTACCAGGGATTCTAACGGGTGCAATTATTGGTGTAGCACAAGCATTAGGTGAGACTGCACCGCTGTTATTAATTGGTATGAGCGCATTTGTTGCAAGTGTACCTACAACTCCATTTGATCAATCGAGTGCTTTACCTGTACAGATTTTCTTGTGGCAAGGTAATGAGCTGCGTAACTTCTTCGAAGGACGTACAGCAGCTGCGATTATTGTTCTGCTTGCAATGATGATTGGACTCAACAGTATTGCAATTTGGTTACGTAAGAAATTTGAAGTCCGTTGGTAAGTGAGGGCAAAATATGAATACCGTTGTTAAAAATTCCTTAGATCAGGATCAAACAGTGAATCAAGAACACACTCAATTTACAAACCCGAATACGACCTCAGGTCAGCAGGGTACTTCTTTTGTGTCGCAGTTCGATACACAGACTTCTGCTAAGAAAGATCAGGCACAAGGACAAGTCAAACTCAGCACTTCAGATGTACATGTTTACTATGGCGAAGCTGAAGCGATTAAAGGGATTGATCTGAATATCTACGAAAATGAAGTGATTGCATTTATTGGGCCATCAGGCTGCGGTAAATCGACCTTCTTACGTACTTTGAACCGTATGAACGACACCATTGATAGCTGTCGTGTGACGGGTAAAGTGATGTTGGATAATCAAGATATTTATGACCCAAACCTAGATGTGGTACTGCTTCGCGCTCAAGTAGGAATGGTATTCCAGAAACCAAACCCATTCCCAAAGTCAATTTTTGATAACGTGGCTTATGGCCCTAAACTCCATGGTTTGGCGCGTGATAAGTATGACTTAGAAGAAATTGTAGAAAACAGCTTACGTAAAGCGGGTCTTTGGGATGAAGTCAAAGACCGTTTAAATCAACCGGGCACAGGCTTGTCGGGTGGTCAGCAGCAGCGTTTATGTATTGCGCGTACCATTGCGGTAAGCCCAGAAGTGATTCTGATGGATGAGCCATGTTCAGCGCTTGACCCGATTGCGACAGCGAAAGTGGAAGAGCTTATTTCTGAGCTTTCAACGCAGTATACGATTGCGATTGTGACGCACTCAATGCAGCAGGCTGCACGTGTATCAGACCGTACCGCTTACTTCCATTTAGGTGACTTGATTGAAGTGAACTCAACCGAGAAAGTCTTCACTCAGCCAGATCATCAGCTAACTGAAGCTTATATTACAGGTCGTTTCGGTTAATACGCATAACTTGAAATATTTGAAAAAACAGAGCGTAAGTGCTCTGTTTTTTTGTTATAAGCAGATATTAAGTCTGGTGACTAAAACAGCCATGATAATGGGCATTGTGTATTGCCGTTATATTGGACAATAGATGCGAAGATGTGCCGTCTGAGATATAGACTCATCTTGTAAATGATTAAATGTGAAAGGTAACGCATTACAGAATAAAACAAAAAATGGCTATTGAAAAAAAATGCCATTGACCTAATCTAGGTCATATACCGACGTATTATTTTAGAGAATATAATTTCTATGTTATTTCATTTACCGAAACTTCCCGCTGAAATTCGAATTACACATTTAAATGCGCGTATCAATGAACAACGTAAAAAAATTGCGCAAACTACAGCATCTAAATTGGAGCTATTGCAACTGACTCAGCAGTTAGCGAAAGAGTCTCGTCACCGTAAAAAAGCCAATCAAAAAGTTTATATTCTAGATTTTAAAGGTGATACTGCGGCAACAGCGGTAGAAAGCTTACGTGAAGAAATTACTTTGATTTTAGCGACAGCCAAAGCAGGGCGTGATCGTGTTGTGGTGCGTTTAGAAAGCCCAGGTGGTATGGTGCATGGTTATGGTTTGGCTGCTGCACAATTGGTACGTTTACGTGATGCAGGTTTCAATCTCACTATCTGCGTCGATAAAGTTGCAGCGAGTGGCGGTTATATGATGGCATGTATCGCCAATCAGATTATTGCTGCACCTTTTGCGGTTGTCGGTTCAATTGGTGTGGTCGCGCAAGTCCCTAATTTTAATCGTCTGCTAAAAGAACACAATATCGATTTTGAACTGTACACAGCAGGCCAATATAAACGTACAGTGACGATGTTTGGTGAAAATACAGCAGAAGGTAAGGCGAAGTTTGAAGAAGAGTTACAACAGACACATGTGCTGTTTAAACACTTTGTTGAAAAATATCGTCCACAGCTCAATGTTGAGAAAGTGGCGACAGGTGAGCACTGGTATGGACAAGATGCTTTAGATTTGAATTTGGTCGATCAGTTACAAACTTCAGATGCTTATTTACTTAATTTACTGACCGATCATGATGTTTATGTCATCTCAACGCGTAAGAAACCGACTTTAGGTGAGAAGTTAGGCTTACAAGCTGCGCAAATGGCAGATGCCTTGGTACCAGCAGTCATGAATAAAGTGATAGAAACCTTAACTAAAACCAATGCAAGTTTGGTTCAAATGCGTGATCCAAAACTTTAATATTTAGTTGGCCGATTCATTTCAAAAAGTCTGGTTCCTAAATATGCAAAAAGCAATTTTAGAACCAGACTTTTTTGTCTTAAGCTAAGTACGCTTTAATCATTTTCACTAGACGTTCAATCAGTTGATCCGCCTGATCTTTGGTAATATTCAAGGTCGGCAGTAAACGCACCACAGAACCCGCAGTAACGTTAATAATGGTGTGGTATTCATCACGAGCAATGTTCACCAAGTCACCACATGCTTTTGGTAGTTCAACACCAATCATCAAACCAAAGCCACGGACAATCACATTTTGATCGGCAAGTTGGTTACGCAGTTGTTCTACGATGTAAGCGCCTTGTTCAGCCGCATTTTGTACAATGTTTTCTTTTTGCATAATGTCGATGATGGTATACACCACACGCGAACCCAATGCTGAGCCACTATATGTTGAACCGTGGTTACCTGCGGTCAGCACGCCTACACCACGACCTTGAGTCATCACCGCACCAATGGGGAAGCCATTGCCTAAACCTTTGGCTGTGGTGAGTACATCAGGAATGATGTTGGTGTGTTGGTAGGCAAAGTATTCGCCCGTACGACCATTACCAGTTTGAACTTCGTCCAACATCATCAGCCAGTTGTGTTGATTACAGATTTGACGAATCTCTTCCAAATAGCTAAAGCCTTGTGGAGCAGTGTTGACACCACCTTCGCCCTGAATTGGTTCGACAAAAAATGCGACAATGTCTGGATGATGAATTGCTGCTTCTTCAATAGCTTCAATGTCACCGAATGGAACACGAATAAAACCTTCAACCAATGGACCAAAGCCTTCTTGGACTTTTTTGTTGCCTGTTGCTGATAACGTTGCCATGGTACGACCATGGAATGAGTGTTCTGCAACAATGATTTTTGGATTGGCAATGCCTTGCATGTAGCCAAATTTACGGGCAATTTTGATTGCACCCTCATTGGATTCTGCACCACTATTTGAGAAGAACACTTCTTCCATGCCAGCAACTTCAGCAAGTTTTTGTGCTGCAGCCGTTTGCCAAGGCACTTCAAACAAGTTACTGGTATGAATGAGAGTCATAGCTTGTTCTGCAATCGCTTCTGCAATGACAGGATGTGCATGGCCTAAACCACAGACTGCAATGCCCGTTAGCGCATCAAAGTATTCAGTACCGTCCTCCGTGTACAGATAAGAGCCTCGACCTCGGACAAAGCTGATCGGCTGACGGCCAAATACTGGCATCAAATGTGAGGGTTGATCAGTTTGTACAGGAGCAAGGGTAATGTTATTCATGACTAACTCTTATCTGTTAGAGGGTAAGTGAAATCCAATATTAAGCAATTATGCTTGTAGTTTTAAAGCCTAAATCTAAATAAAAGTCGAAATATTGCTTTAGGCATACTGTTTTTCTACGTTTTGGGTATAATGCGGGTTAGATTAGTTGAGGATTGATCAATGACTGAACAAGCACGCGATACCGAAGCGTTAATTCGTGACCAAATTGCAAAACACGCTGTACTTCTTTATATGAAAGGCACCCCACAGTTTCCACAATGTGGTTTCTCTGCACGTGCTGTAGAAGCGCTTAGTCAAATTGGTCGTCCGTTTGCTTATGTGAATATTCTTGAAAATCCAGATATTCGTGCTTTGTTACCACAAATTGCAAACTGGCCTACATTCCCACAGTTATGGATCAACGGTGAGTTGATTGGTGGTAGTGACATTATTCTAGACATGTTCCAAAAAGGTGAATTACAACCTTTAGTTGAGCAGCATAGTCCAGCACCTGAAGCTTAATCTTCAGTTGTAAAAAAAGCGCCATTGAGGCGTTTTTTTTTTTTTGAGGGAAAGGGTTAATACGCTGTAGTTACAGTGCTTACAGCTTCAGAAGTGTGTTCCGCTGCATTTTCAGTTGCAACGGTCTTCTTTTCAGCTTTTGCCTTTTTTTTGTCCTTCTTCTTTTTTTTCTTTTTCTTCGGCTCTTCTTCAAACTCAGCACCATCTTCAATGGCTTGCCAATAATCTAGCTGATCCATCACCGCCGCATAAATGGACTTCTTGGTGTAGCGTCCTTTTTTGTCTAAAGTACCGACTGGTCGAGCCATAAGTAGTTCAAGCGCTTGATCAATCGTATCAATAGCATGAATGTGGAACTGGCCCTTTGAAACCGCATCAATCACATCTTTACGTAACATTAAATGCTGCATATTTTGACGCGGAATAATCACACCTTGTTTACCAGTTAAACCTTGAAGTTTACATGCATCGAAGAAGCCTTCAATTTTCGCATTGACACCACCAATTGGTTGAACTTGACCTAATTGGTTCATTGAGCCAGTAATCGCCCAAGACTGATCAATCGGAAGTTGGCTAATCGCTGAGATTAAAGCAGAGAGTTCTGCAACCGTAGCACTGTCACCATCGACTTGACCATAGCTTTGTTCAAAGGCAAGTGCGGCAGAAAAGTGTAGGGTTTGCTCACGACCGAAATGTGCTTTTAAGAACGATGACATCAGCAGCACACCTTTCGCATGCAGAGAGCCACCGAGCTCGACACTACGCTCAATATCTAGAATATCACCACCGCCTTGATACACAGAGGCTGTTAAACGTGATGGTAAGCCAAACTCAACATCTGCATAGTGAATGACCGAAAGTGCATTAATTTGACCGAGACGGTGTCCGCGCGTTTCGATGAGCTGCGTACCACGTGACAAATCCTGCCAATAGAGCTCACGTAAATAGCCTAAGCGATATTTGCGATGATCTAATGCCATATTAATGTGTTGATCCGAGACCATTTTATCGCCTGATTGGAAGGCGTGATGATGCGCCTCACGAATCAAATCACCCAATGTGAGGGCATGTAGAGATAAGGAGCTTTGGTCTTCGGCTTGACGGCTAGAATCAGTCAAAAGTGCAGAAAGGGCAGATCGATCAAAAGGAAGTAGTTTATCGGCCTGTACATAGTCTGCAATCAGTTGCATATAGGCTTGTTCATTTACTTCATTACGCTGCAACGTATCAGTAAAGTCGGCACGGATTTTAAAGACACTGCCAAGCTCAGGTTCTACTTCAAGTATTTCATAATAAATTTCAGGCTCAGCCAGTAAAACCACTTTCAAATTCAGTGGGATTGCTTCAGGTTCAATTGAGATACTTCCTGTCAGTGTCAACATATGCTCAAGTGAAGAAAGTTTTAACTGGCCTGATTTTAAAGCGCGTTTTAGGCCTTGCCATGCATAAGGCTGTTCAAGCAGTTGTTCTGCTTCTAACATTAAAAAACCACCATTGGCTTTATGTAATGTCCCTGGGCGGATTAAGGTAAAGTCTGTAGTAATGGTGCCATGTTGAGTCAGTTGCTCTACGTGGCCAAGCAAATTGTAGTGAGTTGGGAAGTCTTCAAAAATAACTGGTGCACCAGCATTGGTTTTATGCGACACAATCACATTGGCTTGATAGCGCGAAGGGATACGACTAAACAGGCCAGGCGTGAAGTCATCTTCTTCTTGTTCGAGTACCACCTCGACATTGTTAATAATGTCTTCAGCATAATATTTTAAGTAGTCTTTTAAGCCTTCAACCTCAGCAAACTTAGTCAGTAACTGTTCGACTTTAGGTAATAAAACTTGCTTGGCAATATCGCGATTCAACACTTGAACTTTATCGCGGGCATCTTCCTCCAAGTCGCCTAAATGCATGCCTAAACGCTCAAGTTTTTTGTCCATATGGCGTATATTGGCATTAATTTCAGAACGCTCTTTAGAGCTTAAAGCATTGATGTCGGCCTGCGTCATTTCCAATACTTTATCGTCTACATACTGGACGGGGATAAAGCAGTGCTCATCATTACGAGAGATTAGTTTGAGGTCGAGTTCTTCACCTTCTTGGGTCAATTCAATCAATGCTTGTTGCTGAACATCACCTGTTTGTTGGCGAATGGCTTCTATACGGTTGTGGTAGGTTTCAGCAGTAAAGCGGCGCTCAAGTTGCTTTAAAGTGGTTTGCCATGTTTGATGTAACATGGTTTGAAATTTTACCGCCTGACCCGCAGGTAATTCTAAAGCAATCGGTTGACGTGGGCTTTTAAAATTATAAACGTAAACCCAATCGTTCGGTGTCGGCATATTTTTGGCGTGTTGCTGGAGTAAACGCTTGACCATGGTGCGCTTGCCCAAGCCAGCTGTTCCTACGGCAAAGATGTTATAGCCAGAGTAAGGTAAGGAAATGCCTGCTTCAACTGAAGCACGTGCGCGGTCTTGCCCTAAAAAATTATTGAGCGGTTTAATACGACGCGTTGAGGCTGGAATCTTATCCAGAGCAGGTGTGTGCGTCAGTTGCTCTGCTTGAAGTTGTGTCTTTGCTAAGGTCGTTTGAATTTCGGGTTGGTCAAATGCTGAACTAAGGTTGTTTTCTGGATTTTCTTGACTATTTAATGCGGGCGGTACAGATAAAGAAGAGCTCATTTGATCGTGTTTTTGGGTCACTTTGAAATCCGAAACTAAAGATTGCGTTAGAAACTTAAAGGTATACAGGTTTAATGCAAAAGATCAAGCAAAGTCGCAGTGTTTGTCGACAAAAATAGAACATTGATTTTATAAATCAGGTTGAAACAAATTGTATTAAGGGTTTGAATAGCAGCATTGGTTTTAAGACAACAAAAACGTAATGACAACACAATCTTCAGGATGGAAATCCGCCTTTACTGCATTTTTAGATCGCCGTGCGTTGATCATGCTGTTTTTGGGTTTCTCAGCAGGTATCCCAATCCTGTTAATTTTCTCGAGCTTATCTTTATGGTTAGGTGAGGCAGGTATCGATAAGAGCGCTGTGACTTTTTTTAGTTGGGCTGCTCTGGGTTATTCATTCAAATTTGTTTGGGCCCCTTTGGTCGATGAATTACCTGTACCAGTGCTGACCAAATTATTGGGTCGTCGCCGTGCGTGGTTATTGATCGCACAACTCTTAATTATCTGTGCCATTTCTATCATGGCTTTTTCAGATCCGTCTCTTGGTCAGAGCTATCTTTACCAAATGGCTGCGGGTGCAG
Organism: Acinetobacter sp. MYb191; assembly: GCF_037572605.1. Lineage (NCBI taxonomy): Bacteria > Pseudomonadati > Pseudomonadota > Gammaproteobacteria > Moraxellales > Moraxellaceae > Acinetobacter > Acinetobacter sp. MYb191. Next base: position 87,809 of record NZ_JBBGZP010000016.1, read on the forward strand.
TGCTTTTAGGTTTTTCTGCTGCGACACAAGATATTGTGATTGATGCCTATCGTATTGAACTGGCAGAAACGCAAATGCAAACGGTGTTGGCTTCAACCTATAACGCAGGCTACCGCATCGGGATGATCGTTGCAGGTGCAGGCGCATTATTTTTAGCGGCTTATTTGGGTACAGCCAAGGGCAACTATATTTATGAGGCATGGAAGTGGACGTATTTGGCAATGGCGACGGTCATGTTGGTCGGGATCGCAACCACTTTATGCATACGTGAGCCACAAGTTGATCGGGTACGTAAAGAATATAAACGAGTAGATTATTATCGTTTAGTGGCCGTTTTCTTTGTGTCTGTGGTGAGTTTTGTACTGAGCTATATTTATTCAGGCAACTTAACTGAAATGCTAATTCAGCTCTGGTCGATCAAAGATAGTTTTGCACTGTTTTGTTTTGAGGCTTTACGTTTTATTGGCTCTGGTGCTGTTGCATTTTTAGTGGGTTCAAGCCTAGTCAAAATGGGCGCTGTGAACAAACAAATGGCCTATGAAACATGGGTGAATCCTGTTGCTGACTTTTTTAAGCGTTATGGCGTGAAATTGGCGTTGGTATTACTATTGTTGATTGGTTTTTACCGTATTTCCGACATTATTGCAGGTGTGATCTCTAATGTGTTCTATCAAGACTTAAACTTTACTAAAGAGCAGATTGCTGAAGCGGTGAAAGTTTATGGGGTGATTTTTAGCTTGGTTGGTGGTTTTTTAGGTGGACTGCTGGCGCAGCGCATGAACATCATGAAGTTGATGTTTGTCGGAGCAATCTTGGCCAGTTCAACCAATCTCATCTTTATTGGTTTGGTCAAATCAGGACAACCTTTAAATGATGTTGTGATCAATGTTGGTGAGCAAAGTTTCAAAGCTCAAGCGGATGAGACAGGTGCATGGGCAATTAATGTTCCTGTTGAGCAGCTTCAGGCACATGAAAGTCTAACTGCAACGGCCAGTTTTCAAAATGATACTTCACAGCCTGTCTCGGTCACATTGCCTTATATCAGTCAAACGGGTGCATCTACGGCATTACTGTTGCTTCCGATCACGGCTGATAATGTGATTAATCAACGAGAGTCTGACGGAAGTATTGTGGTACGAGGTCAATACCTTGCTACACTGGCTGAAAACCAAAGTATTCAATTGAGCTTAGATGGTCAAAGTTTTGATGCAAAGTTAGACAAAGAAGGTGTGTTTAGCGCAGCAATCCCTGCTCAACTGCTTCTTGATTCAAACTCTAAAAAGCTGAATGCCATATTGATGCAAAATGAGCGTGCGCAACAACACACTGCGCTGAATTATCAGGTGGATCCCGCAGCTGCAAAATCTGTAACTCTAGATGTTGATCTTCAGCCAATCAACTTGAATAAAGCGGTTGATGGACAGTTAGAGGTTAAAGGGAAGGTGATTAAGGAATATAGTTCAAACTGGCTGTATTTTGCGATTATTGTCGACAACTTGGCATCAGGTTTAGCAGGTGCTGCATTTATTGCATTTCTATCAAGTTTGACCAGCGTATCTTTCACTGCTGTTCAGTATGCGATTTTTAGTTCATTGATGACGTTGACACCTAAAATTTTAGGTGGATATTCAGGGACAATTGTGTCCAATATTGGCTATCCAAATTTCTTCTTGCTGACCACACTCATTGGAATCCCAATTTTAATCTTAGTGGTCTGGGTAGCGAAACTTCTACGAGAGCATGCCGCTGAGCAAAGTTAAAGTATCGATTTGTCTCGAATTAAAAAAGTAGCCCTTGTGGCTGCTTTTTTTATGGTTGAGGTTTGAAATATAGGACGGCTTTGCCTATATTGGGGGCTGAGAATAAATCATGAGGAAATTCCAATGCGCATGCTACATACCATGCTACGTGTAGGCAATTTAGAACAATCTTTGGCGTTCTATACTGAAGTGCTTGGTATGACTTTACTTCGTAAGCGTGATTATGAAGAAGGTCGTTTTACTTTGGCATTTGTGGGTTATGGTGATGAAGAAAATCATACGGTTTTAGAGCTGACACATAACTGGGATACGGACAGTTATGAACTGGGCAATGCTTATGGTCATATAGCGATTGCAGTAGACGATGCATATAAAGCTTGTGAGGAAATCAAAGCGCGCGGTGGCAATGTTGTACGTGAAGCTGGACCAATGAAGGGTGGTGTAACGGTTATTGCCTTTGTAGAAGATCCAGATGGTTATAAAATTGAACTGATTCAACAAGATAATAATGCACGTAATAACTAAGCCGTTATTAGGCCATATGCAGCGTGTATGCACAGTATTAATTAAAAAAATATTGAACATATCCTGTAAAAGCTAGCTTTATTTATATAGCTCAGTAAGATGAATTTACCCAAAGGTAAATTAGTCACTGGGCTTTTTCATTTTTAGAGGAATGACAGGATGTTGGTATGTTGAAATTATTGGCACTCGATCGGTTTACGTTATTGCTATTTGTTATGGTGCTCTTAGCCAGCTTTGTCCCTGTTTCAGGTCAAGCGGCCAGTGTATTTGGTGTACTGACGACGGTCGCGATTGCGATATTATTCTTTTTGCATGGGGCTAAATTATCCCGTGAAGCCGTGATTCAGGGCATGATGCATTGGAAACTCCACGCGTTGGTTTTTGCATTTACCTTCATCCTTTTTCCCGTTTTAGGTTTGCTTGCTAAACCTGTATTGGTACCACTACTTGGACAGGAGCTGTATTGGGGCTTTTTGTTTATGTGCTTTTTGCCATCGACAGTACAGTCTTCAATTGCGTTTACTTCGGTCGCACAAGGCAATGTGGCTGGGGCGGTATGTAGTGCGTCATTCTCAAATTTGATCGGGATGTTTATTACCCCTGTGATGGTGGCCTTTTTCATTTTGGGGCAATCAGAGCATGGTTTTGATCCGACCTCGTCTATACTTCAAATCACCTTATTGCTATTGGTTCCCTTTGTTCTTGGACAGCTACTTCGACCATATGTCTTTCCGTATATGCAAAAAATGCCAAGCATCGTCAAAGCATTCGATCAGGGTTCGATATTAATGGTGGTGTATGGTGCTTTCAGCAGTGCTGTGGTAGCGGGTTTATGGCAAGAGGTGAGTGTCGGTACTTTAATCCTATTGATTATTGTGTGTTCGGTCTTATTGACGATTATTATGTTGCTTGGGTTGTTTTTACCACGTTGGTTAGGCTTTAACCGTGCCGATCAGAAAACCATTTTTTTCTGTGGCTCTAAAAAGACTTTGGCTAGTGGTGTTCCAATGGCACAGATTCTTTTTATTGGACAACCTTTGGGGATGATTGTTTTACCGATTATGATTTTTCATCAAATACAGCTGATGGCGTGTGGGATTATTGCTAACTATTGGGCCAAGCAATCTGAAATTGAAACGAAAGAATAATTGGCTATCTGATACTATATCTCGTATAATATTTGCCACTTGTTGTGCTTAGCTCTGACGGTATCCGTCTCGGTGGGCCAAAAGAATGGTCTGTTATGGTGTTGATCTGCAACTTAATTTAATTAAGTGGCCCTTTCCTCAATTTTGAGAGTGATCAATTGCGATGACGGCAAAACCTTCTTTAATTTTTATGGAGTAATCGACCATGCGCGCCGATATTCACCCAAAATACCAAACTTTAGTTGCTACATGTTCTTGCGGTAACGTAATCGAAACTCGTTCAGCACTTGGTAAAGAAACTGTTTACCTAGACGTATGTTCAGCTTGCCACCCATTCTACACTGGTAAGCAAAAGAACGTTGACACTGGCGGTCGTATCGACAAGTTCAAACAACGTTTTGCTGGCATGTCACGTTCTATCAAACGCGACTAATAGCAAAAGAAAAAACGGGCATTTGCCCGTTTTTTTATGCCTATGATTTGGATACAGAGTCATAGGCCAAATAGCTAGACAACATAAAAAGACCCCATATAGAGGCCTTAAAATTTAGAAGTTAGTATCCAAGGTCAAACCTTTACTGATCCTGCACGTCAATCAGATGATCGAGTTTCTTCTGGAAATAATCGCCTTGAATAAAGCGGGCATCGACATTCCATGCATTGGCAAACGACGTCATATCATTCAGATCTCGCAGCATAATTTGAATGTTTTTCAATTGATGATATACCGCAACTTTTTCTTGCAACTCTTCCGTGTTGGCGTCGCTACTGAGCATGCGAGTTAAGTTTTCGTGTAAGGTGAGATTGTTGATATCGAGCTGACGTAAGATAGATTCACTATAAATACTATTACCAAAGTCACGAATCGAAACTTCAGCACCATATTGGCGAAGCTGGGCAATATATTTTTGCGCTTCAGCAATGTTTTGGCTGATATCATCCTCAGAGAACTGAAGGATAATTGGATGACTTAACTTACTGCGTACAATGGTAATCAGTTTGGCGATAAATTCAGGGAAAGAGCGGTCATTCAAGAGTACGGCTTTGTTTAAGTTTACAATCAACTTTGCTTCAGGATACTGAGTGATAAAATTGTGTAGTTGTTTACACGACTCAACTAAAATCCAGCGGTCAAGTTTAATAGACAGTTCGTGATCTTCACTTAACTCTTTGAGGCTTGATATATCTTTCCACGTATTACCATAAATAAAGCCACTGGTAACCTCATAGGTGTATAAATTAGTGTCTTCTTTGTCGTAAAGCTGTTGATATTTAAGATGAATCTCACCACGCTCCAAAGCTAGATGTAAAGCTTTAAGTACCGTAGGCTCATTTGCTGTTTTTTGAGTGTCTAAAGTATCGCTGACAGTAGGGTTGATCAACTCAATCACAGGCATGTCAATACTGGCTTTTTGCTCAATTTCGCAATCGTCTTGATTGGTCGGTAAAGCGGTTCTAAAGGCTGAGCACAATAAGTTTTCAAACTGATCTTGATTTGAAATTTCACCTTTCAGTAAAGTGTAGCCAATGCGCAAATTTACTGGATAGCTATTGTTTTCTACCGTGATGAGCTGTGGTTTGGTGAGCGCATTTAACGCAATCAGTTTAGATTCGAGTTTAGCCTGTGATTCTGCTTGGAATAAACCAACGATGGTTTGCCCACCCGCCTTAAACAGAGGAATATGGGTCTGTTCATTTAAAAAGCTGTAAATATTGTTAAAATAATCACGTGTGGTTGCCCAGTTGGCTTTAAAGATTTCATCTGGACAAGAGCTGAGTGCAAAGCTAACCAAAGCATTCTGATCAGAAGGCTGTTTGGTCATAGCACGGTTAATTTGTTGATACGTATTAGGTTTTATCGCGTGTTTTTCAGTGTTGACCGATGGAGCAGCAGGGCGTTCAGATTCGACTTCAATCGTCAGTTGGAGCGCATCCTCTTCAGGTGCAGCTAAAAATTCAACCTTTAAAGGATTTTGAGTTTGGGCATTATTATTGAGAGTAGCAACTTCAAAAGCACCTAAATCAAACTGACCTTGTGAAATTTTCTTAAAACGGATTTTGAAATCGTTTACATCTTTCGGCTGGAGAATATCAAGCAGCGGTTGACCAATAATATCATCTTCAGAGCTTAGGCCGAACAGTTGTAAGTATTCAGCATTAGCTGAAACATGAATCCCTTCTTGAATTAAAGCAATGGCTTTATTACTTTCTTCAACTAAAGCCTGTGCTTGGCTTTGAGCCGTTTCAAGCTCATTCATGAGTTGTTGTTGGCTTTGCAATAAACGACTTAATGAAAGTGCACGCAATAGACCTAAGTAAAAGCTATCCGCTTCTTCTAAGTCCAAAATATCATAGATCCCTTTACGAATAAAACTTGCGTATTGGGTTGATTGATATTCATCGGGCTTTAATAAAATCAGTGGTAAATTGACTTGGTTAGAGTTGCGAATCAAAGTCAGTGCTTGTTCATACTTTAGGTCATAAGCGCGACCAAAAATCACCACATCCCAAGGTAGATGAAGCTGTTTTTCAAAGTTTTGTAAGTCATCCAGTAAAGTGGCATGAACTTGATGATCGCTAGAAGTTAAAAGGTCACGAATTTGGTTATAACGGATCTGATTATCATCAATAATGAGTAAACGTGTTTCCGTACGTTTTAACTTTTTAGATAATAATGGATTTCTCACTTCAATGCTTCCCATAAATCGTGATTCTTAATAGCATTCATTTGCTTTTGAATAAAACTTTGAACCAATGGTTCTTGTTGGTCATTCAACAATTCATAATCAAAACGAATAAAACTTTGTGTAATTAAATGTGCTTTTACTAAATAAATTTTAAGATCTTCATCACCTAAACGTAAGTGGATGGTTTGTTTTTCTCGGTACATATTCGAACCTGGCACAATGAGACTGGTCTGTACTTCATCTAGCTGGGACGTTTGTACCAATAACGCAGGTTGATAGTTCTGAGTGGTTCGGTCTGTTTTTACCATAACAGCACATGGGAAAAGATCTTGCGCTAAGATTTCTAACCCTAGTTCCAAGCTTTTTTCACTTGATTGTTTAATCCAGCGAATCACACCACCGCGCCATTGGCTATGCGCATTTTCTTGGACCAAAATAAACTCACCTGTTTTTAAATGTGCAGGTGTTGGTCCAGTCCAACGAATACGGTAACCATTCACACTAATATCTAAAACTTCGGCAGGGTAGATTTGTTTCGATTCACGATCAATCATACGAGCAGAACTTGTTTCTACAGGAATATTACTGTTCATGGAGTTGATCAGGTGACTTTCATTTTGAAAGTTGTAGTTACCTTCTAGCTCTAAAGTTTCATTAAAGTTCTTGCCTTTAGACAAGTAGAAATGTGCGACTGACAGGCCAAAACAAATTTGTAATTGAGCAGAGTATTCATAACGCTCATGCTTACGTTCAATATTATTGGTCAATAAGTTATGAATGTGAAAATGCAGAGCAGGGGTAAGGAAAATTTTCTCATCGCGCGACAGTGGCTCAGCACGTTTGGTTTGCATCTCTGAGAGATGATCAAGAAGGGTTTGTGTTGATATAAAAATATTCGGTTGAATGTGACTGTTTTTTTGAGAATTATAGGTCGGTGGATAGTCTTTTGATGCATCGACAATATAGCGAGATAAGGTGGTTTCTTTAGGTAAAATTTGAATTAGTTTCGCCCAATCAAAGCTACACAAAAACAGCCCTTGAATTTCACCCGGACGGATTTGGTGGGTATTAAAAATATCCAATAGAATGAGCTGCGCATAGGCTTGGCTAATATTGTTCAGTTGATGCTGCGTGCCTTGTATTTGATTAATGTTGGTCAAATAGAAGTTATTTTGGATAGCAGAATCTAAGAGCTGATGAGCTGCTAGCCACTGACCTGGAATCGGTGAACTATAGAGCAAGTGTTGTTGGTACAACAACAGGGACAGTTGTTGTAAAGCATAATAACTCGATACGGTTCGAGCCGTTTGTAAGTTCTTTTTTTGATTAAAAGCAAATAAAGAAAACTTATTTTGAGTGATTTGCTGAGAAACACGTTTTGCAATGTCGATATAGACTTTTGCAAAATGGCTACGCATTAATAAGGCAAGCTCAATAATATGGTCATTTCGATCAGTGGTGATGAGGCCCTGATTAAAAAAATGTTTCTCTAAACTGGTAAGCACATTTTCCAAATTTGGATGCAGTACTTGAACTAAATCAAAGCGAAGTGTTTCGCTGACTTGGAGCTCGGAGACTTCAAGTAAAGCTTGAAATAAGGAACGAGAAGAGTCACCCAATTGTAAAATGGATAAGTTTGCTAACCATTCTTGTAAGCCTTTGACTGTGCTTGGGCAAAAACTAAGCTTATCCAACTTTAATTCGGTTGGTTTTTGGAAGATATCTGAAGTACTCGTCGTCATCATCGTTATTATTTAACTCAAAAAGTTGAAACCCCGAAAAGTGGTGTCTTATTCTTTTCTCCCGCAATTTCCCTGACCAGCTTGGGAACCAGATAGCCGGGTAGATTCGCCAATAATCCTTGATATAAGAAATCAATGTCTTGCGGGTTTAAATCAAAATGGTGAGCCCCTTTTACTTTATCTAAAACATGTAAATAGTATGGCAATACACCTGCATCGAATAAACGGTAGCTCAAATCTGTCAAAATTTGAACGTGATCATTGACCCCTTTCAATAAAACCGCCTGATTGAAAACGGTGATTTTTTCTGCGACTAATTGCTGTAATTGACGGCAGGTAAGATCATCCAATTCCGATGCATGATTTGAGTGTACCACTAGAATAATGCGCAGCCTACTGTTTTTTAAGATGGAAATTAGCTCATCATCGACACGGTTAGGCATTACGATAGGAACTCGTGAGTGAATTCTCAAAAATTTAAGTTGGGGTATACTTTCTAAGCGTTCAATCCATAATTTTATTTTACGATTGGACAGCGTTAAGGGGTCTCCGCCACTCAAAATGACTTCATTAATGTCGGGTTGTGACTGAATATAGTGTTGAATATTGATCCAATCTTCTGACTTTGGTAGGTTCTCTTGATAGGGGAAATGTCGACGAAAACAGTAACGACAATGAACGGCACATGCCCCAGTCAGCGTAAGTAAGAAACGAGTTTTATATTTGTGCAAAACACCAGGTTGTTGGTTGGCTTGTTCCTCACCCAAGGGGTCGGTCACGAAGTCGGGATGTTCTTCAAGCTCAAGATGATGGGGCAGGACTTGAAGGAGTAAAGGATCAAGCGGATTACCTTTTTGCATTCTTGTCACAAAAGCACGGGGAACACGGAGTTTAAATTGGGTTGATGCAAGCAGTGCGCCTGACAGCAGTTGCTCAGGAGAAAGCTCTAGAATATTAAGTAATTCTAAAGGGTCAGTAATTAAATCACTGAGTTGAGCTTGCCAATTTTGCTCTTGGTACAAATAATGAGTCATGCAATAAGGGGTCAAATACTAGGTCAAAAGAAAGTTAGGTCATCAAATCGGGTGATGTCGAAACGAGTTGTTCGGATGTGTGCGGTCTAAAAAGGCTTTTTCAATACACAAAAACATGCGGAACGGGGCTATTTTATCAAGATCTTCGGCTTATAGGCAGTGGATTTTCATTGCTTCATAACACCTTGCTCATTTACAATACGAGGCATCAAAAAAGATGCCCTATCTTTATGGCCCTGCTTTTCAAAGCTTTGGTGTCTAAGATAAAGACATAAATATTTAAGTTAGTTAGTTTGGAGTGCGCCAGTCATGGCCTATTATTCTACGAATGATTTCAAGTCAGGCCTTAAGGTTATGCTTGATGGTAACCCATGTTCAATCATGGAAAATGAATATGTAAAGCCAGGTAAAGGTCAAGCATTTAACCGCGTAAAACTACGTAATTTACGTTCTGGTAAAGTTTTAGAAAAAACATTTAAGTCTGGTGATTCTTTAGAAGCGGCTGACATTGTAGAAGTAGAAATGGAATACTTGTACAACGACGGTGAAATGTGGAACTTCATGGATCCTGTATCATTTGAACAGATCGCTGCTGACAAAACAGCAATGGGCGATGCTGCAAAATGGTTAAAAGACGATTCAAATGAAAAATGTACCATTATGTTGTTCAATGGCGTGCCATTAACAGTAAACCCACCAAACTTCGTAGTTTTGAAAATTGTTGAAACTGATCCGGGTGTACGTGGTGATACTTCTGGCGGTGGTGGTAAACCTGCAAAATTGGAAACAGGTGCTGTAGTACGTGTTCCATTGTTTGTACAGCAAGAAGAAAGCGTTCGTGTAGATACTCGTACTGGCGATTATTTAGAACGTGCATAATGGTTTAAAAATAGACTATTATCGGAAGGGATGATGAAAATCATCCCTTTTTTTATGCCAAAGTATTAGATCAAAACAAGGAGATGCAGAGTAAAGTCGCAAAGGAAAACAGCAGTACCTCGAATAATTAAAGACGCTGATTGAATGCAACAAATATGAGGGATTGAAATGGAATCTGTTCAGCCGAAGTCAACCCTGACTTCAAAAATCATCTGGCTACTGGTAGCCATCGTCGGTGCAGTCTCTTTTGGGATATTGGCACTGAGTCGTGGTGAGCATGTCAATGCCATCTGGCTCGTACTTGCTGCGGGCTGTATTTATAGTATTGCTTATCGCTTCTATAGTTTATTTATTGCAAATAAAGTTTTTGAGCTTGATGAACGTCGCTTAACTCCCGCGCATCGTTTGAATGATGGTCTGGACTATGTTCCAACCAACAAAAGTGTTCTATTTGGACATCACTTTGCAGCGATTGCAGGTGCAGGTCCATTAGTAGGGCCTATTTTAGCAGCGCAAATGGGCTATTTACCTGGCACGATTTGGTTACTTGTCGGTGTAGTGCTTGCAGGTGCAGTACAAGACTTTTTGGTGTTGTTTATTTCTACCCGTCGTGATGGACGTTCACTCGGTGAAATGGCAAAACAAGAGCTTGGAACTTTTGCAGGTATTGTGGTTATGCTTGGTGCGTTGGGGGTAATGATTATTATCCTTGCTGTTTTGGCACTGGTCGTGGTCAAAGCACTTGCACACAGCCCATGGGGCGTATTTAGTATTGCGGCAACGATTCCAATTGCACTCTTTATGGGGATTTACATGCGTTTTATCCGTCCGGGTAAAATTGCAGAAGTATCTATTATTGGTTTCGTTTTGATGATGCTCGGCATTGTCTACGGTGAAAATATTGCACAGCATCCATATTGGGGGGCGTTCTTTACACTGTCGGGCACTCAATTGACTTGGGCGCTGATTATTTATGGTTTCGTGGCTTCGGCACTGCCTGTGTGGTTATTGCTTGCGCCACGCGATTACTTATCAACCTTCCTAAAGATTGGGGTTATTGCAGGTTTGGCAGTCGGTATTATTTTCGCAATGCCAGAAATGAAGTTGCCAGCATTCACGCAGTTTATTGATGGTACTGGCCCTGTATTTGCAGGTTCAATGTTCCCATTCTTATTTATTACCATTGCCTGTGGCGCAATTTCAGGTTTCCACGCTTTAGTGTCGTCTGGAACCACGCCGAAACTTGTGAACAATGAGCGTGATATTCGTATGATCGGATATGGCGGTATGCTCATGGAGTCATTTGTTGCAATCATGGCCTTGATCTGTGCAGCAGTGCTTGATCCGGGTGTATATTTTGCGATTAACTCACCAGCCGCTTTACTGGGTACAAGTGTCGACACCGCAGCTGAAGCTGTTCGTAACTTAGGTTTTGTTGTTACTCCAGAAACATTAACTTTACTGGCTCAAGAAGTGGGTGAAAGTACCATTCTTTCACGTACTGGCGGTGCGCCAACTTTTGCTATTGGTATGGCTCACATCATTACGGAAATTTTCAATAGCCGTGAAATGATGGCGTTTTGGTATCACTTTGCCATTTTATTCGAAGCACTATTTATTTTAACAGCAGTTGATGCGGGTACGCGTGCATGTCGTTTCATGGTGCAAGATACAGTTGGGATTGTGATTCCTGCGGTGAAAAACTCACATAACTTCTTCGGAAACTTGTTGGGTACAGCAGTTGCGGTTTCAGGGTGGGGCTTCTTTGTTTACCAAGGTGTCGTTGATCCGCTCGGGGGCATTAATAGCTTATGGCCACTGTTTGGTGTAGGTAACCAGATGCTTGCGGCAATGGCATTGATCTTAGGTACGGTTATCCTCTTCAAAATGAAGAAAGAGAAATATGTATGGGTCACGATTATCCCGACAGTATTCTTGTTGGTAACCTGTATGACCGCAGGCTGGCAGAAAATTTTCCACGAAAATCCAAAAATTGGTTTCTTGGCACAAGCTGAACGCTTTAACAATGCAATTGCAAACAATGAAATTTTAGCACCAGCAAAAACGGTTGCTGAAATGCAAACTGTTGCGATGTCGAATCAGATCAATGCTGCACTGTGTGGATTCTTTATGATTGTGGCGATTGTGATGCTCTTTGCTGCGATTAGAGTAATTCGTCGTGCATTGGCAAGCCCAGTTCCGACTGTGCATGAGGCAGAAGCCATTTATCGTGATCCTGAGGACATTCAGCCATCAAAAGCTGGACATTAAGGAGAATCAGATGAATCTAAAATTTGCTAAAAGTGGAAAAACGATGATTTATAAAATCATTAAAATGACCGTGATGTCGCAGAAAGATTTGATTCTGAACCCTAAAAATTGGTCTCGAATTGCGACGCTGTGGCAACGTTTGCAGCAAAGTTTCCGCTTGATGGTGGGGGTGCCTGATTATCCAAACTATTTGGAGCATATGAAAAAGCACCATCCTGATTTAGAAGCGATGGATGCTAAAACTTTTTATCGTCATTGTGTGGATGCGCGTTATCCATCTGCAACGAATGGCATGAAAAAGTGCCCTTGTTAATGTAATTAATCAGTTGAAAGACGGCACTTCGGTGTCGTTTTTTTTGTGAAAAATAGAGTGAAAATATTCAATTTAATGCGGTTGCACGTGTTAGATTCGACAGTGTACTTTTTTACATGAAGCAAGTGGTTGCATCGTAGATTAAATCATAACGATCACAGAGTGTGAGGCATAAAAGGTTCATGTTGTATATTTGACAGCTTTTGATTGTTATAGCTCTTAAAATACTGGAATGTTTGCAAAGGGAAATTGAATGAAAATATATATTTATGGTGCTGGAAGCATTGGATGTTATTTAGGCGGAAGTTTGGCTGCAGCAGGTAGTGATGTTACTTTTATCACGCGTCCACGTATTCATGCAGAGCTTTCCCAATGGGGCTTAGTCTTAACCGATTATTTAGGCAAAAATATCAAACTTACACCTCATCAACTAAAACTAACGATCGATCCTACTCAGGTTGTGGATGCCGATGTTATTTTAATTTGTGTGAAATCGGCGGCAACCGAACAAGTTGCGCATGAAATCAAAGAATATTTAGGGGCTAAAACACCGCTGATCATCAGCTTTCAAAATGGCTTAAGCAATGTCCCTATTTTAAAAAGAGTTTTGCAAGGGCCGATGATTTTAGAGGGAATGGTTCCTTTTAACGTCGCCACGCAAGAAGCTGGGCATTATCATCAAGGCACATCAGGTGCATTAAGTGTTAAGCAATATCCAAATCAAAATTTGCTTGAGAATGCATTTCAAAAAGCAGGTTTAGAGATTGTTTTTGAAAAAGATATGCTGGCTGTGCAGTGGGCCAAGCTTTTACTCAATTTAAATAATTCAATCAATGCATTGTCAAAAAAACCGTTAAAGGAACAATTGTCGATTCGTAAATATCGCCAATGTGTGGCAATGGCGCAGCAAGAAGCTTTAGCACTGCTTGATTACGCACAAATTACACCTGCAAAATTAACTGCAGTTCCGACTCATTTGATTCCCAAATTGCTGAGTTTACCCAGTCCATTATTTAAATTATTAAGCCGTAAAATGTTGGCAATCGATCCATTGGCTCGGTCATCTATGCAAGATGATTTAATTGCAGGTCGCCCCACAGAGGTCGACTGGATTAATGGTGAGGTTCTAAAACTCGCAGAGCAATGTGGTAGACAGGCTCCAATCAATGCACGACTCATAGAATTGATTAAGCAAGCAGAGAAATCATCTCCTTCATTTTCAATGAGTGCAGATGCTTTAAAAGATCAGTTGAAATCTGCAGCGAAACAATAGTTTGAGGCGAGGGAAATCATTCATACGCAAATCATTGAAGATTTATAAGGATCGTCTTTGAGTATGTTTGAAAAACCTGTATGTTAAACCTTGATTTATATTTTGATTGGGGAGAATAAGGTGCTTTGGGGAAAAGAAAAAACGGTAGAAACGCAGCAACTTGCCATGCTCGATGAATCACAGTTAAGTGTTTTTTATCCAAAAGTCCAAGAATTCCTCAATCAAGTCAATCAAATCGTTTTAGATAAAAATAAACAAACCCAGTTGGCTTTATGCAGCCTGTTAGCAGGTGGGCATATCTTGTTTGAAGACTTGCCCGGTTTAGGCAAAACCACTTTGGCCAGTAGCTTGGCGCATTTGGCGGGTCTTCAATTTAAACGGATTCAGTTTACCAATGACATGCTGGCAAGTGATGTGATTGGGGTGAATATGTTTAACCAAAAAGAACATCTGTTTGAGTTTAAGCAAGGGCCAATTTTTACTCAAATTTTACTCGCAGATGAAATTAACCGCTGTAGTCCGAAAACGCAGAGTGCGCTCTTAGAGGCGATGGAAGAGGGTGTGGTGACAATCGATGCAAGTCGTTATGTACTACCGCAGCCTTTTTGGGTAATTGCAACGCAAAACCCACTTTTTCAAAGTGGAACTTATGCACTACCAGAGTCACAGCTCGACCGTTTTCTTATGCGTTTATCTTTGGGTTATCCATCCCGTCAGGCAGAAAAGGCTTTATTGCAGCAACAATCCCGTCATGACTTGATTCAGCAGTTGATGACGGTATTTTCAGAGCAAGATATCCTTACCTTACAAACTTTGGTGCCACAGATTTATCTGTCTGAGGAAGTTTTGGATTATATTCTAGATTTGGCGGCTGAGACCCGTAAAGGTCGACATGGGTTATCTACACGTGGCGTACTGGCTTTGAAGAAAGCAGCTCAAGCATATGCTTTGGTTAAAGCCCGTGCATTTGTTACACCCGATGATGTACAGGCTGTATTTGTCGCAGTGACCGCGCATCGAATAGGGCTGGGTGAAGCCGAAACTGAGCAGCTCATGAAGCAAGTCAAAGTTCACTGATAGGATAAGCTGACACATGCTGTGGCAAAACTGGATAAATAAACGCTTTCAATTTAAGGCTGAAAAACAACTGACCCAAAAAGATGTACTGGTTTTTATTTATCAGCAAGGATATCTATATGTGGTGCTGATTTTAATCACCTTTATTGCAGGGGTGAATTATGCCAATAACTTAATTTTAGCGTTTTGTTTTTTAATCAGTGCCGTACTATGTTTGAGTTTTTATTTGACCTTTAAACAGCTACATGGGTTAAGTATTGACCTTGTATTACCTGAAATAGGGCAAGTTGAGAGTGCATTGCAATTACAAATACATTTCAAACAACATCATTCACAGCCTCGATACCTTTGGCTCACTTATGCTGATCATATAGAACAGTTGTTTATTCAAGATACCCATCAGGTGGTCGATTTAAATTTTTTTCCAAAAGCGCGCGGACAGTTTAGTTTTACAGAGATTAAAATATATTCGACTTATCCATTTGGTCTTGTTCGCGCTTGGAGTTATTTTTTCATTCAGAAAAGCCTGTGGATCGCGCCTAAAACTAAGCCTTTAGCGGCAGAAAATAAACAGCAACAGCACAGTTTTGAACCGGACATGGATGAATTTCGAGAATTGCGAAATTTTAAAGAGGGTGACTCTTTACAGGCTGTTTCATGGAAACAAGTGGCACAAGGTCAAGGTTTATTTATTAAAGTCTTTGAACAACATCAGGATCAACACAGTTTAGACATCCACTATGCACATATGCCGAGCCCTTCACATGAAGAAAAATTGAGCTTAATGATGGGCTTGGTTGAACAATGTGAGCAGTTGCAGTATGCCTATGCACTGTATTTACCCCATGCTGAACTAGCCAAAGGGATAGGGCGAGAACACTACCTTCAAGCCAAATTACTTTTGGCGCAGGCATAGCGAGCACAGTATGCATTCTTCTATTCGTATTGCCATTGTACTGACACTGAGTTTGATTTGGATCACACAACTAAGTTTTAGTCCTGTGCTATTGAGTGTCATTTTCGCCATTTGTATCGGCTGTCTATGGTATTTCATGAAATCCACGGGAAACCATTTCCCGAAATGGGCAATTTACATTTTGACCTTTGCTGCTTTAGTTGTCACTTTTTGGAGCTATCAAAGCTTTTTAGGGGTGGAAGCGGGCGTAGCTGTTTTAAGTATCTTTCTCTTTGCTAAAGCCTTAGAAACAAAAACGCAGCGTGATGTGATTATTCTGTTTAACTTTGCTTTATTTGTTGCGGCGAGTATGTTTCTACATAGTCAGTCATTTATGACGGCCGTGATGGTTTTACTCTGTTTATTGAGTTGTTTGTTGGGGCTGTATCGAGTGCAAACCCATTCTTTTGCATCTGAAAATTCGAATCGTATGGCATTAAGGCAAGATGCAAAACACATCATTAAATTTGTAGGTCTTGCACTGCCTTTTTTTGTGCTGTTGTTTATCTTTTTTCCACGGTTACCCCCACTTTGGCATATTCCAATTCCTGAAAATAAAGCAGTGACAGGCATGAGTGACAGTATGTCACCTGGAGATATTGCGCAATTATCCCAGTCCAGTCATTTGGCTTTTCGTATTATCGGTGATGTCACTCAGCTCCCCAATCGTTCAGAGCTTTATTGGCGCGCGATGGTCTTAGATCAATATGATGGGCAAAAGTGGACCAGTAGTTTTATTAACCAACAAAGCATTGCGGATGATACATTAACGCAAATCGCTACATCCAAAAAATGGAACTATCAATATTTACCCGCTGATGTCGCGATTCCGTGGATTATGGCATTGGAATATTCAAAACCCTTAGAGCGACGTTATCAGCTACGTCAGGATTGGAGTATTCAGGCTTATCGTCAAGTGCAGCGTGTTGAACCTATTGCATTGCAATGGATGGGAAATGTTCAATTTTCCCAGAGTGAATTATCTAAGATACAACGAAGCATAAACTTAAAAGCGCCTGAGCACATGGACTTGAAAGCGCAGCAATTGGCACAGCAGCTGTTTAAGCAAAGTGACGAGAACCCGAAACGTTATATCCAAAATGTTTTGCAATGGTATCGCAACAATGGCTTTAGCTATACCTTGCAACCGGGCTTGTTGGGACAGCATCGTATTGATGAGTTTTTGTTTCAATCCAAACAAGGCTTTTGTGAACATTATGCTTCTAGCTTCGTGATGCTGATGCGTTATGCGGGAATTCCAGCGCGTATTGTGGTTGGGTATCAAGGTGGCCAGCCTTCACCAGATGCAAAAAGTTGGGAAGTTCGACAGTTAGATGCGCATGCATGGACGGAAGTCTTTGTGGATGGGCGCTGGAAACGCTATGACCCAACAGCGATGATTGCACCACAGCGTATTGAACAAGGTATGCAAGATTTAATGAGCCAAGATGCCAGTGTTTGGGGGGAGAGTAGTCGATGGAATGTACAACGCTATTCGGTATTAAACAAAATGCGCATTTGGAGCGACTATGCAAGTTACCAATGGCAAAGTAAGGTGGTTGGTTATAATGCAGAGACTCAACGAGGTTGGTTACAGAAGCTAGGACTCCAATCCAGTTATTCATTGGTATTGCTGATTATGATTAGCATTGGTGGATTAGTTTTACTATACTGGTGTGTTATATCTTGGCATAAACGTGCTCAAACTTCTGAATATGACGTAGTCATTCAGTCTTTTTCGCGAAGCTTAACGGCTGAGCAGCGTAAGCAAGATGCCGAAACGGTAAATCAATGGTTGTTGTGCTTAGCTCAAGACGTTAAACCTGAACAGCAAGTTTTATTTCATCAGGCAGCTGATTATTATCAACAAATGCGTTATTCCAATACGTTGAATTCAAAAAATATTCAACAATTTAAACGAATGCTTAAAACTTGTGCATCTGCTTTAAAAAACAAGAAATAGCGCTTGTCATACTTTTTAAAAGTGAATATTATGCTTTTACTTCAGGTGTATAGCTCAGTTGGTTAGAGCGCTACGTTGACATCGTAGAGGTCTCCAGTTCGAGTCTGGATATACCTACCAAAATTCGTTGATATATCAACACATTAAAGCCCACTTAAAAAGTGGGCTTTTTGTTTTCGGGGAATATTCGGGGTATTTTCGGGGTATGGCGTAATTCCCCAATGTGGAAAACTCGTTCATTTAAACTTAAAAACGATGACTAACGGTAGCTAAATCAATAACAACATGGACATCTATTCTTATTTCATCTGGACACTTTTTTCTGTTTTAGGGTTAAATGTGACTACACAAAACCATGGAACATTGTTTAATAAATAATCGTGGAACACGATAAACTATTAAAAAATCCCAATACATCTGAATTGGGATTTTCAAGTCATTTAATACATTGAATTATATGAAATAAAAAATTGAATTACGTATGGCGCGTATTATGTTAATTTTAGGAAAAATTAAAATTACTGAAGTTCAGCAAGTATTAACTTAGCTTGGACATGTCCATTATTTGCTGATTTTCTAAGCCAGTTTAATGCCTCTACTCGATTCTTCGATAACCCATTACTCCCATTTAAGTAACTTTGACCAATATTGAACTGAGCCGTTGCGTTACCATTATTTGCCGCTTTAAAATACCATTCAACTGCTTTGGTATCATCTTTCTGTATACCTCGACCGTACTCATACATTAGCCCAAGGTTATTTTGCGCAGATGGATCACCCTGAGCTGCTGCCTTGCTATACCATTCAAATGCTTTGACATTATCTTTCTGTACACCTCGACCATTGAGATACATTAGCCCAAGGGCTCTTTGCGCAGATAGATCTCCTTGAGCGGCTGCCTTGCTATACCATTCAAATGCTTTGACATCATCTTTCTGTACACCCTGACCATTGAGATACATTACCGCAAGGTTAAATTGCGCATCTACATCTCCTTGAGCGGCTGCCTTGCTATACCATTCAAATGCTTTGACATCATCTTTTTGTACACCTCGACCATACTCATACATTTCCCCAAGGTTAAATTGCGCAGATGGATCGCCTTGAGCGGCTGCCTTGCTATACCATTCAAATGCTTTGACATCGTCTTTCTGTACACCTCGACCGTACTCATACATTCCTCCAAGATTATTTTGCGCTGGTGCATATCCTTGAGCAGCTGCCTTGCTATACCATTCAACCAGTTTTGTATCATCTTTTTTTACGCCCTGACCATTAGCATACATTCCCCCAAGGTTAAATTGCGCATCTACATCCCCTTGAGCTGCTGCTTTTAAAAACCATGCAACCGCTTTGGCATCATCTTTCTGTACGCCCTGACCGTTGACATACATTAGCCCAAGGATTCTTTGTGCAGATGGATTCCCTTGAGCCGCTGATGCTAGTGTTTTGTCAAAATTAGGAACTTGAGCGAATGAATAACTAAATGAAAATGCTAATATTAAGAATAAAAAAATATTTTTTTGGTAATTCATATTAATAAATCTTATAAAAAATGAGAGCTGGATGAGTTTATCCAATATTACTTAAAACTGGTAAAGAATCTATATTTAAGATATTGGCGCTTATATGAAATCAAAAGCTGATGATCCATGAAATGGAAGCATCAGCTTTATTGGCAAGACTAACGGTAGCTAATCCGCTCTGGTTTAGGTGCTTCATGTCCTTCTAAATAGTGGTCGGTCATCTTCACAGTTGCATGTCCTGCCAGTGCTTGTGCGTACTTTTTCCCATACTTCTGTGTAATGTTATAAATACCCAAAGCGCGTAAGTCATGTAACGATGGTCGTTGGTTTGGTTCCAAATGATCATACGCGCCTGACAAGTCCCGATACTTTTTAAACTGCTTGGTAATATGATCCTCCGTTACAGCAAAAGGATGCAGTTTCGCATTACGGATTTGCTCGTTAATACGGTCTGGTCGCGTTGCAATCAGGTAAGGGCAACGTAGTCGCATAGAATGCTCTATACATTGCAATACGACTTCTCGTAGCTCAGGATGCATATCCACTTCAATAAACACGGGCTTGTCGTAATTCAGCGATTTATGCTGTAGTACGGTCATGGTGTTGTCTTTAATGTTAATGCTTGAACGTTCCATCACCACCAGATCGGCACGCCGTTGAATAGAATGTAATGCCAGATCAATCGCCAGTTTTAACCAAGGCGGACAAACAGCTTTTACAATTTCAAGCGATTCGTTGGAGTGTCGCGTTCTGACTTTTTCTGGTCGTATTGGCTTTAAGGTTTTCTCTGCAATATTTTCAGGTGCCCAGCCGTTGGCCACAAAGTATTTCCAAATGTCGATAAGCTGTGAACGGTGCTTTTCTGCCTGAAAGTCGGTCTGCTGTTTCAGGTATTCAGAAATCATAAGTAGGGTAATGTCGGTGCAATAGAACTGCCCCCACATATCCTGATATTTACCAATGTTCGCCGTGACATTCACCAAGGTGTTTTTGGCAAGTTTCTTCTTGGGTAAATGCAGCTTTTCATATTCATCCAATGCTTGGCCAAAGTTTGGAATATTACTTTGCTTATGTGCTTTTTCTACTGAAGATAGAATTTTAGACACAATGTCTGGGTTACGCTCAAGCACGGTGTTCAGTGCCTGAGCTGCCTTAATAGCTTCATTACGGTCTTTACCGAGTGACTTACGCTGTCCGTTCGGTAGAAGGTAGCGGAAGTACATAGTGCCATTGGGCTTTTTGTCGACTTCGACATGGGGAGGTAAGTCCAAGTTCCCCGACTTGCGACCTCGAGGAGCCATATTAAATCTCCGCTAAAATTCGGTCTGCAATGGAGTTACCTGTTTTAGGTGGAGACTTAAGCTCGACCTTAGGCACTTCATCTGTATAGAACAACGGCGCACCCCAACTGGTACATTCGACATACCATTGTTTACCAATTTTTTTACCACTGAGCCAGCCACGTTTTATATGGCTCACTAGTGTGTCGCGGCATGGACGGGATTCTTCATCTTGCCAATAGCGTTCAGCAAATACGCTGAGCTTGAGGCGTTGGATATTAGCGGCCATTTGGAGTTTCCTCCTTATCAAGTTCTTTTAAATACTTATGAATGCTTCCCAAAATTTGAGTTAGCCACTTTGTTTCTCTAGGGCTACGTGTTCTCGAAAATAATTGAACTAAGTGGTCTGTCATACCTTCATCAATACATTCAATTAAATGATTTTCAGCTTTTTCTGTCCAATGACTGCCGCGATATCCAGTCCAAGCACTATCCCAGCATCTAATCGTAATTTGTGACTTATGTTCACCATACCAAACAATAAAAAGATCAATTGGATCAATACCTGTTTGAGCAGGAATATGGTGAGTTCGGACTTCTTTAACTTCCATGTCTTACCCTCCAACTAACATTAAAATTGCAGTAATGACTAACCAGCATATAAAAGCTAGGCCAAGGAAAAGGGCAAAGTCACGTACGTTCACCCAAATGATAGAGCGAAGTGCAGGGCGTAATTCCGCAGTTGCAGGATGTTGGAAAAGGATAGGCGTCGTTTGACTAGATATAGGCTTTTGTTTCATACTTATCTCGCTTTAATCCAAAGCCCCGTTCATCCGCCAAGAGCACGGGGCTTTTTATTGTCTGTAAGTTCAATATTAGGTATGCCTAATTAAATAGTCAATAGGTTTACCTAATTTTTTGGATTTTATATCGAGTTGAACAAAAGATAAATTTTATGGCATCAAGAATAATTTCTGGAATTCGTGTAGTTGTACTTCAACTAAGCTTAGTCTTAATTGCTTTTATGTTTTATATAACCTAACATCTCTTTTTTAGAAAAATGTTTAATTCATGCTTGATATTATTGCGATTGCTCAAACTGAATACTTGCTTGAAAAATCAGAGGCAAGTCGTAAAGAATTGGGACAATATTTTACTGGAAGTGCTATTGCAAAATTTATGGCATCTTTAGTAATAAGTAATTCATTGCAGGAAGAAGTAAAAATTTTAGATGCGGGTGGTGGTTTTGGTATTTTAGCGATTGCTGCATCACTAAAATTATTAGAAATAGGGGTTAAGAAAGTTCATGTTGTTGTATATGAAATTGATTTGGAGCTCCTCACTCATTTAGAAAAAAACTTAAAAGAACTCGAGGCTTTATTTATAGAGGAACAGGCTTCCTTTAGCTATGAGATTCTTACTCATGATTTTGTATTGTCTGGACCTGACATGTTGGATCCGAGTTTTGATTTAGCCATTATCAATCCGCCGTACTTTAAATATAACTCCAAAACTTCTCCGTATGCAGATGCTACCTCTAATTTATTTAAAGGAAATCCTAATATATATGCTTCTTTCATGGGAATTGCCAGTGCATCTTTAAAGCCTAATGGACAATTGATTGCAATTGTACCAAGAAGTTTTACTAATGGTTTGTATTTTAAAGGTTTTCGTCATTATTTAAATAAAAATTTAAATCTAAATCGACTACACATTTTTCATTCACGTAATCAGCTCTTTAAAGAGCTTTCCGTATTACAAGAAAATATTATCTGTAGCTACATAAAGACTCACCAACAAGAACAAATACAAATATCCTCTTCGGAAGGATATGAAGACTTTGATCATTTAAATTTTGAAAGCTATTCTTCGGAGATGATTATTGATTACTCTAATGAGCAGCAAATAATACGGATACCTGCTGACAGAGAAGATGCAAAAATAATCAATTTTATTGAAAATCTTCCTTCAAGTTTTGAAGATAATAGGTATTTTATTTCTACTGGTCCTGTAGTAGAGCATAGAACACAAGAATATATAGTTTGTGAAGAACCTGTGCCAACTATTCCACTATGGAGAATGCACAATATTAAATGTATTGAAGCTATCTGGAATGGTGACCACAAAAAAGATGAAACTTTTAAGTTAAAAGCTGGGTCTGAAAAGCATTTAATTATTAACCAAAACTATTTTTTACTTAAAAGATTTAGCTCTAAAGATGAAAAAAGAAGACTTGTAGGTGGGGTATACATACCTAAAGATAACTCACAGTACATGGCTTTAGAAAATCATGTTAATTATATTGGCCATAAAGCAGAGCACCTTACAGTAGCTGAAATTTTCGGTGTAGCTGTATTCTTTAACTCGACATTACTTGATCGATATTTTAGATGCTTATCTGGAAATACCCAAGTAAATGCTACTGAGATTCGGTTAATTAAAATGCCAAATCGAGAAGTGATAAATCAATTAGGTGCTGTATTCTTGGAAACAGGCAATCTGAACCCTACACAAGAAACAATAGATAAAGTAATCAGAGATATTTTGAAGGCCTAAAACGATATGGAAAATAGCGGTGCACAAAAATTAGAGCAAACAAAGGCATTATTAGAAGCTTTAGGTTTACCGCCTGCTCAATATAATAATAGATCTGCTTGGGTATTTCTGGCATTAGCTTCTTTGAGGCCAGAAGATGATTGGGCACAAGCTAAGGCACCGCTTCTACCTACTGTTGAAATTATGCAGTTCATCCGACAATTTTATGGTCAAGATTATAAACCTAATTCTCGTGAAACCATTCGACGTCAAACTTTACATCAATTTGAACAGGCTCGAATTGTTGATCGGAATCGAGATGATCCGACTAGAGCTACAAATAGTAAAGATAATAACTACTCACTAAATGAATCCATTTTAGATATTTTGAATGTATATCCTAATGGTGATTGGCAAGAAAAAATTAAGGAATACCAAAAGGATTTACCAAACTTACAAGTCTTATATAGCAAGGTTTTAGATAAAGAAAAAATTCCAATTAAATTACCTAATGGAATAGAAATCAAACTCTCGCCAGGAAAACATAATCAACTTCATGCTGATATAGTTCATGAATTTTGTCCAAGATTTATAGGTGAGGGTGGAGAGGTTCTTTATATTGGAGATACTGCTAGTAGTCGAGCCGAGGGTGGTAAACTCATGATTTTGGAAACCGCAAGATTAGCAGAATTAGGAGTTCCTCCTATGTCTCATGATAAATTACCCGACGTAGTCGTATATGATAATAAAAGAAAATGGTTATTCTTAATTGAAGCTGTTACTAGTCATGGTCCAGTCTCACCAAAAAGATGGTTGGAATTAGAGGCTGCGTTATCGACTTGTATAGTTGGAAAAGTATATGTAACAGCATTTCCGCATAGAGCAGAGTTTAGAAAAAATGCAGCTGATATTGCATGGGAGACTGAAGTTTGGATTGCAGATAATCCTGATCATATGATTCATTTCAATGGCGATAGGTTTTTGGGGCCACATAATTAATTTATTAAAGGAAAATGAGTATGAATAGAAAGATAAATGCGCAAGATCTATCCTGGTTTTATGATCTCTACAACAGAAATCTTCTAAATCTAGAACCACCATATCAAAGAAGAAGTGTGTGGACTTCAAAAGATAGAAAATATTTTTTAAATACCGTATTAAATAACTATCCATGTCCTCCAATTTTTTTGCATAAAAACACGGATGAAAATGGTAAAGCTATCTACAATGTTATAGATGGAAAACAAAGACTTTTAACTATATTTGAGTTTATTAGTAATAAAATTAGATTAGATGATAGCTATAGTAATGATCGTTTAGATAATAAGCGTTGGATGGATATTAGTGACTCTAAAATCAGAGCTGATTTTTGGGATTATAGTTTCTCTGTAGAACAATTAGATTTCAATGATGATGATACTGTTATTGTTAATGATATCTTTGATCGACTAAATAGAAACTCTAAGAAACTTAATTCTCAAGAGCTAAGGCACGCTAAATATTCAGGATGGTTTAATAAATTCTCAGAAGATCAGACTAATATCGGTGAAATTAGAGATGTTTGGAACTCCCTTGGAGTATCAAGTGTTTCTCGTAATAAGCGAATGATGGATACTCAATTCATTTCTGAACTAATGATTATGACCATATCTAAAAATACGCAAGGATTTAGTCAAGATCAAATTGATGAATATTATGCTCTTTATGATGATTTAAGCTCTCTCGAGGAAAATAATATTGTTTTCAGTGAAGATGACTTCTCTATATTATTTTCGAAAATTAGGGATTTTATATTTAAAGTGAATAATCATAATGGTTGTATTAAATTATATTTTACGAATAATAATTTTTATACAATTTGGAATTATTTAATTAATAAAGATTTTGATAGTTTAAATGTGATTGATTTTTCTGAGCAATATCTCGAGTTCATGGAAAAAGTTCAAAAGGATAATTCAGGTGATATCAATAATGATAAAATAAACTTTATCAAGTCCTATCAAGATAATAGTACAGGTGCAAGTACAGAGCTTAATCAAAGGAGAGGCCGCCTAGAAGCCTTAAGCGGTTACTTGGGCTAATTTTCTATGAAAATATCAAGAAATATTAGATCATTATATGAAATAAATTTAGCATTATTTTCTGAGTTAGGAAAATTAGTAGATGTGAGGATGCTAGAGCATAAAAAAAAGAGTTGGCATTATTTGTCAAGGTTAAAAGCAGAAGAGTCCTTCTGCTTAAAGTTAGAGAGTGGAAATCATAAAGAGTTTATTTTAGAAGATTTTTTTGCATGTACACTTGTTGTAGAGAACTACGCTAGTATTAATTTAGCTATTCAAGCTATTGAGAGTTTTTTGACTATTAATCGTAGAAAACCAAAATTAGATGGTTCTACCCACTTGCAACCATATGATTTTTCTTTTGATGATCTAAGATTATATTGTTCTCTTAAAATTCCTGAGCATTTACAAGAAAAATATCATAAATTTGAAGGGTTGGAGTTTGAAGTTCAAATAAAAACTTTTCTACAACATGCTTGGGGAATTGCGACTCATGATTTAATATATAAAGGAGATTTTTTAGATTGGGGAGCATCCAGAATTGCTTATCAAACTAGAGCTCTATTAGAAAATGCAGAATTGACAATTCATAATGTTACCCAAATGCTAGAAAATACAGAAAAAATTCAGAAAAGTCATATAGAATTTGATTATTTGAAAGAAATTTTTGATGTGATTTCTACCTATTGGCAAGAAGACTCTTTACCAAAAGACAAAAAAAGATTAATTGAAAATGTTTTTAAAATACTTAAAATTTCAAATGATCCTAAAGCTGAAAATGGAATATCTCATGGAGAATATTTAAATAAAATCCTTAAGGATTATATTTCTGAGGTGGAAGTCATGCCTCGTAATGTTGATATATATCATATTATATTGACTCTACTTTTGGAGGAGAAAGATTCAAAGCTTTTAAAATACATTCAAAAAACTCAAAGGAATAAAATTTTTATTGATGATTTGGATGATTTTGATTTAGATGAAAAAATAGTAACTAAGTGTATGAATGCAAAAGGAGCTAATTATCTAACTTTTGAATTTATAAATTCGAAATCAATGGGTTGATAGTATTTTGTTTGATTGTGGATTTTTAGATTAAAGTAAAAAATATAACTTCATCTAAATTAATGTAAAAAATTAAAGGCCGCCATTTATTCGTTTTTTGGAGGCTTTTTTATTGATTGTAGTGCTCTCATGAAATATTTATAAATTACGATTTAGATTTATTTTGACTTAGAATTAAGGCTATGCTTAGCAATACTTCAATAGTTTCAGGATTTAAAGAATTTTTTTGCTCTAACTCATCAAGTGTATTTATTAGTTTCTCAAGTGATTGACTACGTGATGATGATTTTAGGTTCTCAGATTGACATTTAAGTAAGATATTATTTGAATTAACATCGTCTTTACCTGTTGCAAGCCAAACAGGATTTACATTTAAATATTTTGCTACTCTTAATAAATTTTCCCCTTCCATAGTTTTCGATTTACCACTAAGCCAATCACTTACTGATGGGGGTTTAACACCAACTGCACGAGCAAGATCTACCCCCTTTATTTTTTTAGGCGGTAAAATTTCCATTGCATATCTGAGACGTTCAGCTAATGTTTTCATAATCTGATCCAAATAGTTAGGTAATCCTAACATGAATTAAATTAGGTATTCCTATTGATTTAAAATAAGGAATACCTAATAATTGGTTTAGAAAATTAGGAGCTTGATATGACAGATAACCAACTCATTGAAGCTTTGGGTGGATGTAATGCCGTTGCTCGTTTATTGGGAATAAAGCCTTCTTCAGTTAGTGGTTGGAAGGCGATTCCTACTGACCGAAAAATTCGTTTGGCTGTAATTGCCGAAGAAAATGGAATTAGTACTCGTAAAGAAATCTTTCCAGTTACATATGTTGATATTTGGATTGAATTAAGAGAACCGACCAGAGCTAGTAATATTATTAGGTAAGCCATCTAATAAACACGTTCAAAGGAAGCCGTTATGAACATATTAGATGCTGCTTATCACACCGTGCACGACTACAAAGGTGGAGCAAATGCACTTGCACCCCGAATGGGTATCAAAAGTCCCGCCGTGCTCAATAGCAAAGTCAATCCAAATACAGACACCCATCACTTGACGCTAGTAGAAGCAACCAAGCTGATGGCGCTAACCAACGACTACCGAATACTGCAAAGCCTCAATGCCCAGCACGGCAAAGTCGCAATCAATCTGCCTGACATACCCGAATGCAGAGATACAGCACTCACAGACTTAGTGCTGAGCTTTGGGATGAAAGGCGGAAACGTCTACACGCTATTTAAAGAAATGATGGCAGACGGACGCATCACACGCGGAGAAGCCATAGACATGTCTAAGGTCATTCACCGACTACACGAAATACTGGCCGAACTGGATGCACAAATACACCAGTGCGTAGACGACAAATAGAGGTAACCCATATGAGTTTAGATGCAACGATTTGGGCTTGGAGAGCGGATGTAGACAGTTCTACACAACGCCTCATATTACTTTCACTGGCAGACCGCGCAGGGGAAGACCACAAATGCTACCCAAGCATTATGCGTATGGTTAAAGACACTAAAATGAACCGCAAAACCATCATCAAAGTTTTAGACGACCTAGAGAAAAAAGCCCTGATTAAATATACAGGGAAGATCGTTGGCAACGGCGTAAAAGTCTATCAACTGCTGGGCGTGGTCGGTCGGGAAGATCATCCAACCAGTACCAAAAAAGGGACTAGTGGTAAAAACGGGACTAGTTCCAATTTAGGTACAGGTTCCAATATTGGTACTAGTACCGAAAACGGAACAAGTACCAGTCCCAAAAACGGTACCGAGACCAGTACCGAAATTGGGACACAGAATCTCCCAAGGAATCTTCCAATAGAATCTAAAAATAAAAAAGACTGGCTTTGCTCAAAAAAACTTCGTGAAGAAATTACTTTGGCCGATGACAGCATCGAACCAGAGACCCTCATGACAGCGAAATGGGTGGAACGAGAAAAACGCGCCTTTGAAATTTACAACCAAGACAAAACCATTTGCGATGAACTTCTGAATTTCTACTTTGCTGATTGGCTGCTGCATGCATACCGAACCAAGTATTCCCAAGAAACCAAAACGGGATACGGCAAAACACCTGCAGCAGAACCGAAGCAGCTCACTGACAAACAGATCTCGACGTTTGCACAAAAACTTGCCCATCACCCAGAGTTTGCGAGCAAGCAAAGCGCACCGGGTGATTCATACGAACAACTGGCATCACGCATTGCTATCAAACTCATGAACCCAGCCCAAGCGAAGAAATGGGAACCATACCTCAAGCAAGTGGGCTTCACTGGCAGTTTGCAGGGGGCAGCATGATTCCACACGGCGCAACACACATCGAAACCGATGGAACATTTTGGAAATGCATCAACGGACGTTGGTATTACTGGAAAGAACGCTTTGGATGGTGCGGATATGTCGGTGGGGTCAACGCAATATTTATGAACAACAAAAACGAATTGGGGACGATGTACGCATGAAAATCATGATTGGAATTGATACAGGGGTGAAGACAGGTTTTGCTGTTGCAGCAGACCGTGGCAAGGGTGGAGAGCTAGAACAGGTCGAGAGTTTATCTATCACTCAAGCTATGACCAAAGTTAATGACTCGGTACAAACATGGGGTGCCCAAAACGTCTGCTTATATATCGAAGATGCTCGGCAACGTACTTGGTTTACCGGTGGTCGTGAAAAGGCACAGGGCGTTGGATCGGTCAAACGTGATGGCCAAATATGGGAGGACTGGTGTAAGGAACAAGGCTATCTGTACAAGATGATCCATCCTGCAGCCAATGCCACTAAAAAGAAAGCCACGGACTTTTTCCGTATGACAGGTTGGAAAGGTCGTACCAATGAACATGCACGCGATGCAGCCATGTTGGTGTTTCAACGAATTGCGAAGTTTTGAGGGAAAGAGGATGAGTGCAGCAGTAACGATTATGCAAGCGATGGATTGGACTAAGTTCAGTACTGAGGACTGGTTTCGTCAATTTGGTGCGTGGATGAATGGCGATACTGAGACAAAGAAGCTGGTGTATAAATCACTACCAACACGTAAGCTCACTCAACATCAGCGTGAAGAGCTTATTGCTAAATATATGAGTGATGAAGGCTTTCGAGAGCAACGCTTAAGAAAAGGTGTGGTGTGTCAAATCACAGATAATGAAGCACGTGCATTTCAGCGCATTGTCTTGGATATCCGTCAAATTGATAGTGAACCATTGCAAGAATGGATGGATGCTGTTTGGCAGATTTGTGTAGAGAATAAGAAACTGCGTGAAGTTGCTGAGATGTATGAAACATCAACTATTCAAATACGCCAAGATATGAAATGTGCTTTAGCATTTATAACTGGTAGATATCCAAATTTAAAATCAGATTTACTTCAAAAGTAATTGCGTGTGTACACAGGATATGGCATATTCGTGATAACTTGACGAATTTTGTACTTAAACGTCATTTAAGAAAATTAAGCTCATCATTTGATGGGCTTTTTTAATGCTCAATAAATGAAAATGAAAGACTTTTACTCATTGTTACCCATGTGACATAAAGGATAGAGTAAGCCAATGATATAGCTGAAGAATATCAGCGTATGTTTGGTGAGTTATTTAAAATTATAAAGACCCAATATGATTCAGAATTTACGGTTGAATATATTCTAAAGTTATTAATTTAACTATTGGTATGCTTAGAAATAGGCAATGTGGGATTTTAAATTTTGTATTAATCTAAACTTACATAGTGTTACCAATAGTTACAAGACAATTCACATAAATCCGACTAGAATGCTCGGTATTAGCTTCTCCATGAATAGTTAATATCAGTTTTCTGCCTGCACCTTCCCCAAGGTGCAGGTTTTTTTTCCCTAAATATTCGATGTACATGGATATTAACTGAGAGTGATATTGAATGTTTCAATTATTGAAATGCTTATTCGGACTACATGGCGTAGTGGAAATTCATCATTGTAAAGATGGTGAGTTAGAGGTTTGCCGAAATTGCCTTAAAGTAAAAGATATTAAGTAAATAGATGAATGTCTTATGACAAAATGAAACCCCACTCAATATGGCCTATTGGTGGGGTTTTTAATGGTGGATTAACTTTATTCGTAATAGTATTGATGCCTAAATAATGCTCAATTAATCCATTTAGCTAAATAAATAGCCACCTTTGATTAAGAATTAGTATTTAAGGTGTGTATGAATTAAAAATTCTCATATGTTAAAGTCGGTCTGACCATTAATGTGAGGCTTAACTTATGGGAGTATCAACACCTATGTGTGTTAAGGCTATATATTTAGAGCAACAAATAAAGGTAGGTATTTTTGAAGTCAGTAACCCATTTAACTTTGAAGTACAAACAAGATATTTGGAGGTTGGAGCTTTGGAATATATTAAAGGCCATTTCAAAGATTCCAATGTTGAAATTACGATAGTTAATGAAAAGGGTCGGACTAAATTTAGAGCTGAATTGAAAGGACTTTATTTTTAATTATTAAGACAATTTCTCTTTGTATTTTGTGATGCAAAACACAAAATATAGTAATTTAATGTAATATTTCGCAAATTGAATTTGTGTAATTGTCTATATACTACACTTCTGGACTATAAGCTGTAGTCAACCTCCTATGCTAAGGAGGTTTTTTTTTAATAGAGAAAAATCATGATCAAATTATTGAGATGTTTAATTGGTTTTCATGGCACGCCTGAAATCGATTATACGATTGATGGTGATGAAATCTTAGTCTGTCGAGAGTGCTTAAAAGGAATTAAAAGAACTTGTCATTGATCAGGTGAATTTTATTTCTAAGGAATGGAACACATAAAGATTTAGTTTTGATAAGCATATAACTTTTTGTGTAACCATGAATTACAATATTTACTAAATAGATATTTTAATTAACTTTTATACGGTTTTTTCTCATCCACATAAGACTAGAATCGTTTTTCTGGAACGGCGTTGGACAACATGAAGTCCTAATGACTAGAAGATTATGCCAACTGAAAATTAATAGTATTGAAATAATGTAGAGGTCAAAAGGGAATTTAATGATTCTCTTTCTATAATAAATTTCAAAGTTTTTTTTGATGAATCGGATTTAACTTCGCTAAAAGTTATAAAAAATATCTGTGGAGTACAGTTTATGCAAAAGTTAATCTCATTTACTGCTGAGTTAGATGAATTTAACAAATTTAAATTCACGCAAACTTCATTTCCAAATTGTTATGCTCCTGATCATACATTTGAATCCAAAAAGGGAACTTTTAGTCTTCAGCATTCGATCTTCGAAGGTCAAACAATTTATATATTGTATGGTCTAGGGAAACTCACTCAACGTCAGTTAATTAAATTAAAAAAAGATTGGCGTAATTACTATAACGCTCTTAAATGATTTCGACTATTTTTTAATGGCGATAATTGAGTTTCCCGAGTATCTGAATATAAATGTTCATATTTGAGAATATGACTATAAATCAATTTTATGAGTGTGCTGTCTATTATAATTCTTTACATGTCTATCCCTGTAAATTGTGAGAAATGTATTCTTTCAGTGTTGAAAATATTTCTAGTTGTGAGAGTATAGAAAAAGAACAATAAAGGGAGATAAGTATGGCTTCGCAAGATGTGCTTGTAATCTCGGTTTCGGCTTTTGTCCTTACTTTAATCATTTATGAGTTTGGTCAGATGTCAATGTTGTTTTGAACAAACCACCTTCGGGTGGTTTTTTAATGTGTGGAGAAAAGACATGTTTTGTAACTCATATGATCAACGTCGACAGTAGCTAAAGGTAATGTATGAGCAGTCAAAAGAATCCGTCATCAAAGCAATTACTAACCCTACTCACTGAGGTAGTAAAGCAGAACAATCAGTTGATCTGTCAGTTGCAAGTACAAACGAACTTAAATAACGAATTGTTGTTAATGCTAGAGGAGCAGGAAGAGTTAGACAGTACTAGATATATGGATGATTAATCATGCCAAAGCTACAACGATTGCAGAGCAGGTTAGATGCCCTCACACCTAAGCAACCTAAACCACCAAAGAATTGGGGATCAGGACGTGGTGGTAGACCATGGCGCAGACTTAAAGAAAAGATCCATCTACGGGATAACTGGACATGCCAGCACTGCCGCCGTGTTACAACACAATTAGAACTGGACCATATTGTTAATGTTGCACAGGGTGGCACAGATGATGATTCGAACCTGCAATCGTTGTGCCCGCCGTGTCATAAAGACAAAACCATAAAAGAGAGCAGACTGTGAATGAAAGTGTAGTGGGTAGGGCGGGAGGTCAAAAGTTCAAAACCTTTTGCCCTCGGACACCACCCCTCCTCTCACGTATAAAAAAATTTTCATTTTCAGAAAAATGTTAAAGGAGGGCATATGGCTTTAACAGCAAAAAAGAAGGCATTTTCCCAAGCTAAGTTTGACGGTGCAAATAACAAAGAAGCCGCTATTTTCGCGGGTTGTAGCCCTGAAACAGCTTCACAAGCTGGCTCTAGAATGGCGAAAGATTCTGATGTGATTGCTCAGCTTGAGCGACTTAAAAATGTTAAAGATGTTAACAGTGATGTTAAACCCAATCCAAAGCCAATAGTCACAAAAAATGATATCGACAATGTTGGCAGCCAAGCTGACCCGCTTAAATTTTTAGAAGAAATCTGGACAGATCCAGTTGAAGACATGAAATTAAGAATGGATGCGGCAAAAGCAGCTCTGCCTTATTTTCATGGCAAGGTTGCTGATAAAGGCAAGAAAGAATCTAAAACGGATGAAGCTAAGAAAGCAGCCCAAAGCGGAAAATTTGGCACCTTGAATAATCAATTACCGAGTTAAAACATGACTGCAATGCTCCCAGAATGGACAACCGCTTGCCCAGACTGGGAGGAGCGTATTGTCAAAAAGCAATCGCTCATGCCATGTGCACCATTGTTTCCTCAGGTTGCAGATGTTGCAGAGCGAATTTTTAAGGAACTCATTCTTGTTGATGTGATGGATAGTCCGAAGATGGGCGATGTCACCTTGGAGTGGGTGATTGAATTTGTAAGAGCAATTGCAGGGGCATATAACCCTGAAACTAAGCGTCGTTTGATTCGTGAGTTTTTTCTTCTGATTTCTAAGAAAAATACTAAGTCTACGATCGCTGCAGGAATCATGCTGACATTGCTTTTGTTAAATGATCGACTTTCAGCAGAGTTGATAATACTTGCACCAACCAAGGAGGTCGCAGACAACAGCTTTAACCCGATTAGAGACTTCATCAAAGCAGATGAAGAACTCAGTTCAATGATTAATATTTCTGAGCATACGAAAACTGTTACTCATTTAGGTACTGGTGCAACGCTCAAAGTTATTGCAGCTGAATCAAATGCAGCAGCCGGCAAGAAAGCCTCAATCATTTTGATTGATGAAGTTTGGTTATTTGGTAAACGTGCCAACGCTGAATCAATGTTCCGTGAAGCGAAAGGCGGCTTGGCATCGCGTCCCGAAGGGTGCGTGATTTACCTTTCTACCATGTCAGACGAAGTGCCTTGTGGTGTATTCAAGCAATTATTGGATTACGCACGTGATGTAAGGGATGGAATCAAAGAGGATAAAGCCTTTTTACCACTCATTTATGAGTTCCCTAAGCATCTGATAGAGGCTGGAGAACATCTTAAGCCTGAAAATTTTTACATCACAAACCCAAATTTAGGTGCATCAGTTGACCTTGAATACCTGATTTCAGAGTTCAATAAAGTTAAAGATGCAGGTGAAGAGTCGCTTAGAGACTTCTTGGCCAAGCATCTAAACATTGAAATCGGCATGAACTTGCGAGCAAACCGTTGGGCAGGTGCTGAGTATTGGTTAGACCAGTCTAAAGAAATCAAGCTTGAACAATTAATAGAGCATTCAGAAGTGATTACCTTAGGTATTGATGGTGGTGGACTTGATGATTTGTTGGGCTTTTCGGCTCTTGGTCGTTTGAAAGCAGATCCACGTATTTGGTGGCTTTGGAATCATGCATGGGCAAATAAAGTTGCCTTAGAACGCCGAAAAGAAAACATTCCTAAATACCAAGACTTTGAGGATGAGGGAAGCTTAACAATTGTTGAAAAAGTGGGTGAAGATATTGATGACTTAGCCTTAATTGCAAAGCAGGTTTATGACAGCGGCAAGCTCAACAGAATTGGGCTGGATCCGTTAGGGCTCGGTGGTCTTTTAGATGGTCTTCTTGATGTTGGAATCCCACAAGAAAGTATGTTCGCTGTTCCTCAGGGTCATAAGTTGATGGGCTATATCATGACAACCGAGCGAAAACTTGCAGAAGGCAATCTTTACCATGCAGGACAAGACTTGATGACCTGGTGTGCTGGCAATGCCCGGGTCGTGATGGTCGGCAATGGAATGCGGATTACAAAGCAAGACTCGGGAATTGGGAAAATTGATCCATTAATTGCCACCTTTAATGCCGTGGCATTGATGAGTTTGAACCCTGAACCTACAAATAAAGATTACGAAATACATTTCATATAACCGCCTTAATTGGCGGTTTTTACATTTTGGAGGGGCTATGTCTGCTCTACATAAGTCATTCGGCTCTTTTGAGATTAAAAGCGTTGATGAGGAAAAGCGAACATTTACTGGTACAGCAAGCACACCGAATCAAGATCGATCGAAAGACATCATGGTGCCAAAGGGTGCGAAGTTCAAATTACCTATGCCATTGCTATTTCATCACGATATGCGAAGCCCGATTGGTCATGTAACCAGCGCGAAAGTAACAAACAAAGGTATTGAAGTAGAAATCCATATTCCTGAAATCAAGGAAGAAGGGAAGCTGAAAGATCGTGTAGATGAAGCATACCAATCTCTGAAGTACGACCTTGTAAAAGGATTATCTGTTGGCTTTCTGCCGAACTGGGATACCGCCGAGATGATTAAAGGCGGCGGTATTAAGTTTGAAGATTGGGAATGGTATGAGCTTTCACTTGTTACGATTCCAGATAACCGTGATAGCGGAACAGATTTTAAAAAAGCTTTTGAGGAACACAAAGCCGCGTTGGGCAAAAAACCTCAGACTGTTACAGATGGCGTTTCATCTGAACAAAAACACGTTGTTGTCAAATTAAATAGCCCAACAAAGGGTGGAGTGAAATTGGTATGAACAAATATTTAAAACAGTTGCTTGATGCTTTAGCTGCAAAAAATTTAGAGCTTCAAGGGCATATTACCAAGTCATTAGATGGTGGCTCTACACCAGACGATGAAACTGAAGCGGCAATTCAAACTGTTGAAGCAGAAATTGCAGCGATCGAAAAGAATATCGAACGTGTAAAAAAACAAATCGAAGCTGCAAGACATGCAAAAGAAACAGGAACATCGGTTGCTGGTGATAATGAAGCGGAAGCAGAAGCATCTGCTAAAGGTGATCCTGAACCAGATAAAAAGAAAACAGTGGTCACAACTGAATCTAATTTGCCAAAGGGTATTGGTTTTACTCAATTTGTTCGTGCAAAAATGTTGGCATGCCATGTTCAAAAGCAGGGTAGTCCATTGACGGTAGTGGATGCAGCAAAGCAACTTGGTTATGGACAAGACACTGTTCAATACATTGAAAAAGCAGTACTTGGAACTACGACTGATGCTGGCTTTGCTGCACCATTAGTTCAGCAAGATACATATAAAGGTGATTTTTTAGAGTTGCTTCGTAACGCAACCATCTTTGACAAGTTGCAAGGTTATCGAGCGGTGCCATTTAATATTAAAATTAATGGTCAGGCTACTGGTGGGACAGCTTCATGGGTTGGTGAAGGAGCTAAAAAACCTTTAACTAATCCAACGTTTGATAGCGTAGAAATTAAAGAGCATAAGCTTGCGGCTATTACGGTGTATACCCAAGAGTTGCTGCGTCGTTCTGATCCAGCAGTTGATCAGTTAGTGTTAAATGATTTGATTGCAGCATCTAAAACGCTTATTGATGAAACATTCCTTGGTACCCAAGCACAAACAGATATTACTCCAGCAGGTATCCTTAATGGCGTTGCTGCAGTTCCAGCAACTGGTGAAACCGCAGAAGCAATTGAAGCCGACTTATTGAAGTTGATTGAAAAGTTTGTTGAGGCGAATTTAAGTACAGATGGTGCATACTTCTTAATGAGCGAAACACGTGCTATGCGTATCGCCTTGCTTCGTGATGCATTAGGCAACACCTACTTTAATGGGATGAGCTTTGCTGGTGGTGCGCGCTCTCTTCTTGGTATTCCTGTTATCACATCCCAAGCAGTTATTGAACGTATTGAGCTGGTGAAAATGAGCGAAATTTTAGTTGCTCAGGATGGTGGTGTGGATGTCGCCTACAGTGACCAAGCAACTCTTATTGATGGTGCGACAACACATAACTTATGGCAAGAAAACAAATTTGCTATTCGTGTAGAAAAGTTCATCACTTGGGCTAAACGTCGTGCAATTGCAGCGGCATACATTCAATACACCTAATAGTTTCTAAATTTGAAAAAACAGCTCCTTTATTGGGGCTGTTTTTATATCTAAGCATCAAAGTTGTTTAGCTATGAGAACAGTCTATGAAAATTAAATATTTAAGAAAGGCACCGCAAGGAATGCCTGGTGATGTTGCTGAAGTTCCGGATCTACAAGCCCATATCTTAATTAAGTTGAAGTTTGCAGAGCCTATAGATGGCGAACTTTCGATTGAGTTCTTGAAGAACTTAAATGGAACCCTAGCTGTTGATGATTTTGGCAGTTTGGTTGAATTGCCTTTGATGGTTGAGTATCAATTAGAGAATATTCAACAAGCGGTGCAAGAAGAAAAGCCAGCCAAATCCAAACAAAAACGTGTAAGCAAAG
Source organism: Acinetobacter sp. MYb191 (assembly GCF_037572605.1). Taxonomy (NCBI): domain Bacteria; kingdom Pseudomonadati; phylum Pseudomonadota; class Gammaproteobacteria; order Moraxellales; family Moraxellaceae; genus Acinetobacter; species Acinetobacter sp. MYb191. The sequence continues at coordinate 124,756 of NZ_JBBGZP010000016.1, forward strand.
CAAAATAAGGCGGTAAATAATGGGCATTTTTGGCAATTTATTTAAGAAAAAATCGCTTCAAGGTGTTCATTCAGGCGGTGGATGGCACTCGATGTTTGTCCATGAGCCTTATTCAGGCGCATGGCAAAAAAATGATGAATTAACACGTGAAGACGTTACTGCACATCATGCTGTATTCGCTTGCGTATCTCTGATTTCTCAAGATATTGGCAAAATGCCGATTCAATTGAAGCGCCATGAAAAAGGCGTTTTGGTCAATGCAGATATACCAAGCAAATTTCGCGTTTTAAAAAAGCCTAACCGTTTTCAAATTTGGCAGCAATTTAGTGAACACTGGACAACTTCATTGTTATTACGTGGCAATACCTATGTGCTGAAGCGCAGAGATATTTTTGGTGAAGTGACGGAGCTTGTTGTACTTAATCCTGATCTTTGTAGACCGTTGATTGATGACAACGGAAACGTCTTTTACCAATTGGGTAACGACCGACTTACACAGACTGATTCGGTAGTAATACCAGCATCCGAAATCATTCATGATCGTATTAACTGTTTTTACCACCCACTTGTGGGACTAACTCCAATTGTGGCGTGCTCACTAGCAGCTGGTGTGGGTATTGAAATTCAAAAGAGCTCTCGCAGTTTGTTTAGAAATAATAGCCGACCTTCTGGATTATTGACTGCACCTGGGCCAATCACCAAAGAAAAAGCAGAGGATGCGCAAGCGCGCTGGAATGCAAATTATTCTGGAAGTAATTTAGGTAAAACAGCCATCCTTGGTGATGGTATGACGTTTAGTACGATCACTGTAAATGCTGATGATGCTCAACTCATTGAGCAGTTGAAAATGACAGCTGAGGTTATTTGTTCAGTTTTCCACGTGCCATTGTTTAAAGTGGGTTTGGGGCCAATTCCAACAGGAAAGATTTCAGATTTAAATGAAATTTACTATTCAGATTGTTTACAGAGTGCAATTGAAGCGCGTGAAAACTTACTCGATGATGGTTTAGGTCTTAAATATAGTGGTTTGGAAGCGTTTTTAGATATTAATGTGCTTATCCGTATGGACTCAACATCACAAATGGCACGCTTAAAAGAAGGTGTAGGTGCTGCAATCCTGACACCTAATGAGGCGCGTGTGGAGGTTGGGCTATTGCCGATTGTTGGTGGTGACACGGTTTATATGCAACAGCAAAACTTCTCACTGGAAGCACTTTCTAAGCGTGATCAGCGGGAAGATCCTTTTAATACAAGTTCAACTACTAAGACTGACCAGAAACCACCTGATTTACCTGAAAAGAGTAGTGAGAAATCGCTGTATAAGGGAGTATTTAAGTCTGAAAATCGATATGAAAAAGGTTGTTTTGTTACTCATAAAGGGGCTTTGTGGCACTGTGAAAAGGGGCATTCAGGTGAGTTTGACCATGCAAACTTCAAGCTGGCTCAGAAAAAATGGGGAGAAACATGAGTATCGTTGATTTAGAGGAAGTAAAACATCACTTACGGTACGACGATGACAGTAATGACACCTCCTTAAATGGATACATTGCTGCAGCTGAGTCTGTCATTAAGAATTACATCACAGACACTTTTGAAGCTGATTATCCCGCTGCTATTAAACAGGCAGCGTTACTATTAATTGGCTATTGGGATCAATTTCGAAATGCTGAAAGTGAAGCATCTGTAAATGCCAACTTTTTACCTATGCCAGTACAGTCTTTACTTTATCCATATCGTAATCCGACAGTTATATAGGTGATGTATGGGACAACGAGCAAGTGAACTCTGCCACCGCATCCGCATTGAAAAGTTAACTTCACCGCGTGATGACGATGGCAACATCCAAGATCCTTTATGGACCACACATGTAAATCTTTGGGCGAAGGTCTCATGGCTTTCAGTCAAAGACACGTTGGTTGCTCAGGCCAATAATTCTGAAATTGTCGCACGTTGCAAAATTCGTAAGCGATCCGATATCGATACAACCATGCGTGTTGTATACGATGGAAAAATTTATAGCATCACGGGTGAGCCATTGCCTGATGCTGAAAATGGTAAAGTCTACTGCACTTTGATGCTCAGTCATGGTGTAGAGAAATAAGGAAGCGCTTATGTCTGTCGAATTTAAGATTGAGGGTATGGATGAACTTTCAAAAAAACTCCAAACTTTGACAGATGGCAAAGCTGTTAACCGCCGTGCTCGCTCCGCTGCACGTAAAGCTATGCAACTAGTGCTCTTTGCTGCCAAGGTTGGCGCTTCACGTATTGATGATCCTGATACGCGGGAAAGCATTCAAGAAAATCTTGTGATTCGTAATGGTAAAAGTCGAGATATAAATACTGTCCGAATGAAAGTTGGTGTGCTTGGTGGCGCAAAAAACTATGCCAACACTAAGGACAATGTTCGTAAGGGGCGCGCAGGTAAGCAATACACCACTGACGGAAGTAGTAAGAACCCAGGTGGAGATACTTTTTACTGGCGCTTTATTGAGTTTGGTACATCATCATCACCACCAGTTCCATTTTTAAGACCAGCATTAGCTCAAAACGTTAATGTAGTAACAGCTGAATTTAACAAGGCGTTTATGAAGTCGATTGAATCCGCAATCCAAAAGGGAAAAATCGAATGAAGCAATTACCTATCTACCGAATCTTGAATGCTGATGCTCAAGTATTTGGAATGTTGGGTGAACACATTTATGAAGATGTGGCACCTGAAAAGACACCTACGCCGTATTTGGTTTGGTCTGACTTATCGGGCACCCCAAATACCTCACTGGATAACATCACTAATCAAGATAATGTTTTGTATCAGGTGATGATCTATAGCCCAAACCAAAAGACAGCTTCAGATATTCGAACAGCTGTATGTAATGTGCTTCAAGAACACAGCATGATCGAACAACGTATCGGACACTATGAGACAAATACAAAGCTCTTTGCTCGTGGGTTCTCAGGTAGTTGGTGGCTTGATCGTTAATACACAGTGTAATTTTTACTGAGCACCTTTAGAGGTGTTTTTTTATGCCTAAAATTTGAGGAGAAGTAACTCATGGCAACAAAAAAAGGTGTTTTATCTAATGGTACCGCCGTATGGATTGTCCACGGTGCTGTGCCCACATTAACAAAGATGGGTTGTATTAAAGCATTGGCATTAGGAGATGACAGTGCAGCTGAAATTAATACAACATGCTTAGAAGAAACTAGCACTGCGACTACAGAATATGGGCTTGTTACTCCTGGCGAAGGTTCAGTGCAAATCGATACCGACCCTAAAAACCAATCGCATATGACGTTACTGCAACTTGCAGCGAATAAAGAAAAAGTTGAAGTATATGTTGGATGGTCTGATGGAATTGCAGAGCCAACATTAACAGGCAGTGATATTGAGCTACCAGAAACACGTACATGGTCTAGCTTTGAAGCTATTTTAAGGAAAGGTTCTCCAGTGTTTGCACTAGATGCCATGGTTAATCACACCATTCCAATGAAACGCCAATCAGAAGTAATTGATCAGTTTAAGGTGACTCCATAATGGCAAAACTTACATTAAAAGCTGCAAAAGCTGCTGTTGGGACTGGTGCTTTCGCCGAAAAGACAATTAAGTTTCGTGATTCGAAAGGGGCAGAATTTGAAGGTGAAATTCTTGTAAAGCGCTTGTCGCATGATGAAACAATTACTGCTGTTGATGCATGGGATTTGGAAGATCGGAAGACGGCAACGATTGATCAAATTACTAAGGCCATTATTTTTAAAGCAATTTATAGTTCGGCAGATGAGCCATTTTTCCCAACGGTTCAAAGCACAGGTGAAGTTTCATCTGAAATTGTGGATGTGATGTATCGCGTAGCCGATGAGGTTAATGATTTTTCGGGAAAGGAGTGGATCTGGAAGAAGAAGAGTTCTGGTGCGAACTCGTCATCAACGGGATTGGTGGAAGAACCATCGAAAAAGCAAAAAAAGCGATCAGTCCGCGCGAGTTTGCAATCTGGAGAGCGTATAGAGAAAAAAGAGGCTCACTCTTCATAGGGCGAAGGGTTGAGCAGGGCTTCGGTAATTTAATGGCCCATCACACAATGTTTAAAGTGAAAGATCCTGAATCAGTCTCCGCTCTGACCTATATGCCACATGAAGATGCTCCCGTGACAACTTTTGAAGAAGAACGTTTGAAAGCGATTAAGAGAAAATCTGGTTAGATAAATTCAGTACGTTTCAAACTATTAGTTGATTATAGCCACCTATGCAGAGGAGGCTTTTTTTATGCCTTGAGGTTTTATATGAGTGCCAAGCTTGGAACATTAACGCTAGATCTAGTCACCAAAATTGGCAACTTTGTAGGACCAATTAAGGAAAGTGAAAAACAAGTCAAGACTAGCTTTGCCAGTATGCAAAAGGACGTGCTTGCGTATGGAGCTATAGCAGTATCTGGTGCGACGGCAGCAGGTGCTGCAGTATTTGCTATGGCAAAAACCTATGCAGACGCAGCGCAAGAGCTAAAAACATTTGCAGCCATTTCTAATGCGACAACGCAAGAATTTCAGGCAATGTCTGCAGCGGCTCAATCGGTAGATATTAACCCAGACAAATTGGCAGACCAATTAAAAGACTTTAATGAAAAGCTCGGAGAGTTTATTACCATCGGTTCGGGTGGTGCCGTCGACTTCTTTGAACAAATCGCTATTCAAACGGAAGGTAGTGCTGAGGGGGCGCGAAAACTTGCACTTGAGATGCAGAACTTATCAGGCCCACAAGCACTGCAGCTTTATGTCGATAAGCTTGAGGAGGCAGGCGTTTCACAACAGCAAATGTCTTTCTATTTGGAATCCATGGCTTCAGATACCACTAACCTGATTCCATTACTTAAAAATGGTGGGGAAGGGTTTAAGTTCTGGGCAGATGCCGCAGAGCGTTATGGCTTAATCATGGATGAATCTGCGATCCAAAAAGCAGCAGAGTTTAAAGTTCAGTTAAAGCTTTTAGATATGCAGGTACAAGGGGCAAAAAATCAGTTCATCCAAGGCTTAATGCCAGCACTTGTATCTGTTGGTGATGCTATGTCTGGTGCAACAGCTGAGACGGATTTAATGTCTGATGCAGGTGAGGCTTTAGGAGGCGTCTTTAAGGGAGTAGCAGCAACAGGAATGGGGGTTTATGCAGTTATTAAGCTACTCTCCAATGCAATTGCAGGCCTTTCTTTCGATGCACTTAATGCTAAAAAAAATGTGGATTTAGCTGCTGAAGGTAGCACTTGGGTAGATAAATTACCTGGTCTTAGACTCGCAAAAACCTTAATCACTGGTGCAACAGTAGCAAGAGCACCGAATAGTGGTATCTCTATGGCGGCAGCGGACAATGCTAAAGTTATGGATGATATAGGCACTTCAATTACAACTTTATTCACCAATACTGTTAATGAAGCCACAGCTGCGATGGTGAAAAACCAAAGTGGCCAAGCTGGTGTGATTAAAGGTTCAGATGAGTGGATTAAAAAACAAAACCTAGCTGCAAATGCAACAAATGCTGCAACTAAGGCCTTAAAAGAACAGCAAGCACAGGCGCGAGATTCCATAGCATATGAGTATTTGGATGATTTCGCAAAGTTTGCCGAAGACTATAAACGTCAGGTGACGGAAATCGGTAAAGCAAACTTTGGTGCTGAAGAGGCTTCATATATTGCTAAAGCCAAAAGCCGTTATGAATTTGCTGAAGAAATGTACCTTCGTCAGATTACTGAGGAAATTAATACCTTTAAGTGGTCTGAAGAGGAAAAGCTTAAATATGCGTTTGAAACACAGCGCATTATGATTAGTGAATCGGGGAAATATAATAACGAACTTAAAGAGTTAAAGCTGAAAGCTTTAGATGAACAACATGCGATTGAGCTGAGAAAAACTCAGTGGCATGCACTTGAAATGCGTCAAACCTTAGAAGATTCAATCATAGGTCTTTCTGGTGGCGCTGATGATATTTTTGCGAAATCTACGATGACTCCGCAAGAATATTCTCAGTGGGCTTTGGAGAGTAATCGTTCAAAGGCACAAGATTCATTAAACAATCAACGTGTTGGTGTTGAAAGAGACATTATGACGAGTGATGCTTACTCGACAGATGATGAACGTTATGAGGCACTTTTGCAGGCACATCAAGAATACCGTGATGGGTTGTATGCAATTGATCTTCAGTATGATCAAAGTGTTAAAGATTTGGCCCAAAGCCAAATGCTTCAACAGTTAGATATGTGGCAAGGTATTTTTTCAAGTGGGCAGACTACTTTTGCACAATTAACTCAGTCAGTTAAAAACAACGCTGGGGAGCAATCAACGGCATATCGTATAGCATTTGCTGGTCAACAAGCATTTTCTATTGCTTCGTCACTGGTTGCCGCATGGACTGCATATACGCAGGCTTTTGCAGACCCGAGTGCAATGACTTTGCCTCAAAAGTTTGCGGGTGGTACAGCTGTAATGGGTGCATTAATGCCAGCGATTGCAACAATTTCATCTATTGGAATTGATGGTATGGCTCATAATGGTATTGATAACATTCCAAAAGAAGGCACATGGTTATTGGATGGTGGTGAGCGAGTGTTAAACCCTCAGCAGAACAAGGATTTAACTAATTATCTTGCTAATAAGCCAAATCATCAGCAATCTCAGCCTATCGAAAATAGCCTCAGGGTAATCATGGTCAAAGATGAGGATGAAGCCAAAGATATGCTTTATAGCGCTGATGGGGAGAAGGCTTTCCTTTATCATATGAAACGAACTGGATATGCTAAGAGATAACCGGCCTTAAGAGGTCGGTTTTTTTATACCTGTAATTTGAGGACAAAATGAAAATACAAACCCAATATGGTGAGGTGCATGTATTAACAAATTGCCCTTTATTAAATTCAACTGAGCGATTGGAGTTTAAAACTGAAGTTCATGAGGCTTATGACAGTAGCGAAGACCGCTACATCCAGCGAGATGCTCCAAGACAGGTTTTGAGCTTCAATTACGTGAATATGCAGAAAGCGATGGGCGATATCTTCCATATGCTCTATGCGAATTTACGCAAGCAATGGGGTATACCGCTGCCACAGTTTCGAAAGCGCATTTCAGATATGGTGGACAGTGATTTTATTATCATGGACACGAAAGCACATTCAGCCGACCTCAGAGTCGGCTTTGCTTTAATTGAATCAGCTACAGGCTTTCAGGTTGTTGAGATTACTGCAGTCGGTCGATACATCATTACTCAGGAAGAAATCCGAGATCCTGAAACAGATGAGATTCTTCAAGCCTTAGAAACTGAATATCAGGATGGGTTTCGATTGGTCCAGAATGTCACTGTATCAAATGCTTCAATCATGCCGCTGCGGATCTGTATCGTCGATGGTGATACATCGATCAGCACAGGCGGATTTTGGTCAAGCTCATCAGTGGTTTTTCGCGTACTGGCCGAAGATTCACCTGAGCATAGCGGTGACGTACCTGCGCAGTACCAGGGCGAGGATATCTATTTCAAACCATTGCTTTTGGATGGCAGCGCTTTAGAAATGACGCTGATGCAACACCAAAACATTGTGGATGCTGATGTGGGTGGGTTTCAACAATTCACGCACTGGAAGAAACCACGCTACCTAAAACCATTTAAGTCTGTGTTGAAGGGATGGGATCAATATAGTGAATACCGCCGATTTTTATTTCGACGCATGGGACGCTATCAAGCCTTTTGGATGCCTTTATATGAGAAACATCTCAATATATTAAATACAGCGAACATCACCACCTCATTAAGTACCAATACCAAGTACTTGCTTGAAGCTGATCGCAAGCATATTGCGGTAAAGCGTAAAAATGGAGCGTGGACCGCGCATGAGATTACGGCCAAAACGGGTGGCTCTTTAACGGTGTCACCTGCAATCAATGCACACAGCAACGACATCCAAACCATTTGCTATTTGGGCTTACACCGTTTTGATGCGGATCAAATCGAATTTCAGTTTTTAGGTGCACAGATTACACAAGTGACGGTGCCCATTGTGGAGCTATCATCATGAAAGCACGTGTCGAGCTGTATCAGCTTAAGCATGGGGATAAAGTTTGGAACTTTACCAGTGCACGTAATGCTATGGTTCATAACAGTATTGAATATTTACCAGTTCGTGGCCTACAACGCACCGCTATTGAAGATGAAAGTATTGATAAATGCGATACCGAAGTAACATTCCCGCAAATGCATTTACTCAATGCTGAGGGTGAAGATTTGGCCGCCATCTTTGCAGGCAAGATCTTCTATGGTGGTGTGACCATTACCATCCTTGAACTTTACCAGGGCGAAACACTGGTTCTGCATAAAGGCCGAGTGATGCAGCCAAAATATGATGAAGATGCTGACACATTGACCTTGGTGTGTGAAACGGGTGAATCTTATTTAAACCGCAATATTTTGACACGTAAGTTTCAGTATTCCTGTCCAAACTCAATCTATGACCGTTGGTGTGGACTTAAGTTTGGGGATTGGTCCTTTGAGGTTGAAGTGACTGCTATCGATGGCTTAAAGGTTTCTTTTGATGTGGTGCCCACTCAGGTTTTAGATGAACAAGGCAATCCAATGTTTGATGAAGAGGGACTACCCATAATGGAAACCAAGAGTTACCCGGATCAATGGCTGAATTTGGGGTTGATGCTGAAAGGTGGTGTGCATACCTTAATCACGACCAGCACCACAAATACTTTCACGTTGTATCGTCAGCATCTCGGTTTAGCGGTGGGTGATGTGTTTCCTGTTGTGCCTGGGTGCGACCAATCTAAAAAAATGTGCGATGAAAAGTTTAACAATTGGGCCCGTTATGCCGGGCATCAATTCATCCCGAACAGCAATCCAATCTTTACCCAATTGATTAAGTAAGCGAGGTGTCGAATGGTAATTGCACCCTGGGTGATTTACGCCATGCTGGCGCTGATGGTGGTCACAGCCGCCTATAGCTACTACGCCATGCGCAAAGCCCAAAAGAAAAACCAGCAAACCGCCAATCAATTAGACGGCACCATTGCTGATGAAGGTGTTTCTTTCTCAGACGTTGCAGGTAGCCCACACATGTATGGGAACATCACCCATATTTGGGGGCATACAACGACAGATATCAAACAAAAAGGTGGCAAGTGAGAATTTACATGTCCGATATACGAAAAGCAGGAATGTGTGCTCGCGGATCGCGGGCATTTTTTTTGTCTCAGGGTTGGGACTGGTCAGCCTTTCTTGAAAACGGCATCGATATCGAAATTGTTGAACAAACCAATGATGCCATGGCGCAGCAAGTTGTGGAGTATGTAAAAAATGGGCGGAAGCAGTAGTCAAACAATAGGTCAAAGATACTTCGCCAAACTCACGACCTTTATTGGCAATCCCATTGAAAAGTTGGTTGGGATTAACTTTGATAACCGTGGTTGGATTTTTAAACCAGATAATGGGGATGCCTTTCTGCGTGTCGAAAGCCCAAATCTATACGGGGATAAAGAGGGCGGCGTTGCTGGGTTTATCGATATTCATACAGGCACCGCAGATCAAATGCCTAATACCACTTATAGCGCTGACTTTCCAAAGGTGTCGGGTTATCCCTTTCAGTCTTATTTATTGTTCCGTGGTCTTGGAAAAAAGCCCGCAACAAGCGGAGGAATAGGCCAATTTACACGGGGTTCACCTAAGCACTATAACAACTCGTTTTATCATGGCAACTCAGGTTACATGAAAGAGATGTTGCTTTGGCCGCAGCGTATTAGAGTTCGCAATGATGGGCGCCCACAATGGTATGCCGTTCGTGAGGATGGCATTGCTGTCTGTGAAATTGCATATGGTGAGTTTGGTGGAGTCGGTCATATTCAGCCAAAGACTAATTTTAGTATCACGGCAATGACTAGAATTCTGAATGACATTCTTGGAGGACAGCAAGAATCGTCTGAGGTTATAGAGAAAAATGCATATGAACCAGGTGAAGAAATTCAAACACTCGGCCTGTTTTCTGGAGCTGGAGGTACACAGCAAGGCTATTTATCAGCAGAGAAGAACTTTATTGTTACCACACCAGGTCGTCTGGTCTTTGTACTAGAAGTAAGGTCTGGTTATAACATTGAGAATCTAATTGCTAATGTATCAATCAGCAATCAAAAGGCAAAAATTGTTAGGGATGAGTTAATACAATCTTCTGATTATTGGAATGTTAAGAAATGGCATGTTGAAATATTGAACCCAGTCGATAATTTAACAGTTAGTTTCGCACTTCGGATAGAAAGTGTAGAGGATCAATATGATCCAAACGTAAAAGTTGCTGAATTAGCAGTTTTAAGCCCAACCTCACTTAAAGTATTTTCTTTTATTGATAGTTCAACCACTGCTGCGGATATAAATCCAATTCATAAAATTCGAGAAATTTTGACAGATGATACTGCGATGAGTAAGCCAGAGTCAGATGTAAATGAACAGAATTTTATGAAAGCTGCTGACAAAATTTGGGATGAGGGGTTAGGTGTATCTTGGTCGGTGACAGAAAAGTCATGTCTTGAGGCAATTAATGAGCTTTGTGGTCACATTGAAGCAGGGATAAGAATTAATCGACAAACAGGACTATATGAAATAGTGCTGTTTCGTGATGATTGGTTTGAAGAAGCAGAAATCCATACACTGCCGTTCAATAAAATTAAGAGTATGCAACTTGATGGGGCGACTTCCGCAGATGAGTTGATAAATAAGCTGAATGTGAGTTATTACAATCGTGAAGCACTTAAAAATTCATCATTCTCTGTTGCAGAAACTGCAGCAATCCGAAACCTAAATGGTCATGAGAATGTAGAAGAAGTTAAATTTCCATATTTTATGAGTCAGCGTAATGCAGCGGTGGTCGCCCAATGGAAGCTCAAGCAAATGTCTACACCAGTTTGGCAAGGGACCTTTACTACTGGATTCTATCAGGCCCGAAAGTGGAACAGGTATGACCTACTTAAATTGGAATGGCCAAGACGTTGGGTAGGTAGCATTTTAGTTCGAATCATGAAAATCAATTTAGGCACTGGTACAGATGTATCGATTGATTTTGTAGAAATCGTTCCATACTCAAGTAATCTTAGTTCAAGCATTGTGATTGATACGCCTGTAGATACCACCCCAAAACCTCCGCAGCCTGCGTTGTTTAAGTCTTTTGAGTTGTCATATTTTGAAGCTGTGCAGTTGCATGGACAGAAATATGTTGAGGATGCTTTGACCTACAATCCTGATGCTGGTTATGTCGCAGTTATTGCTAAGCGTCCGCAAAGTAATTCATTGAGTGCATTAATGTATACGGATGTAGGGAATGACTACGAGCATGTAGCTTCAGTCCAGTACAGTGAGACTGCTGAGCTTGATCAAAATATTTCTCAAACCCATACTGCTTTCATTGTAAAAAAAGTAGGCGATATTGACCTGATTAATAAGGGCATGCAGATCACTGTGAATAACGAGATCATGGTGTATCAATCTTATGATGATGAAACTGGATTGCTCACAGTAAAACGAGGAGCACTCGATACAATCCCTCAAAATCATTTGGCTGGCAGTGTACTGTATTTTGCGGATGATTTTATTACGGTAGATCCGACTGAATATGTCACAGGGGAAATCATCAACGTAAAAACCCTGACTACCACACCAAGTGGAATTCTAGATCTGGATGATGTAGATGCACAGCAAGTCGAAATCCAAGCACGTGCTATTCGTCCTTATCCGCCAGCTAACGTCAAAGTAAATGGGGTGTATTGGCCAAAGATGTTAGCTGAGGGTTTAACTTTAACATGGGTGAATCGTAATAGAGTGCAGCAAACTGGTGGGGAAATTTTGGGGTGGTTTGATCAAGGTGTAAATCTCGAAAGTGATGTGCAAACTTTTCTGACCTTCACAGAGTTGAGTGAAACAGGTGAAGAATTGGCTTCAAATACTTTCGAAGTAACACATTTGAATGAATATGTTCATCCAATATCTGAGATCAATCCATTAACCCAAGATATAAGGCTCATTTTAAAAACGATGAGGCTCGGATACACATGTCTAAATGCATTTGTGCACAAGGTTAGACTTTCTGATTACTTTAGCGAGCCATTAAATCTTAATGTTGAAGTAACAGATCAATCAGGCGAACCAATTAATCTTGCTGTGGAGTATATCGATTAATGTCCAGTTTAAAGTCAACATGGGATTTAGAGGGAGCGCCAGCGGAACAACGATACTATTGCTCCTTGGACCCCATAGATACCAGTAATCCACCCACACCGAAAGAGATTTTATCTGGAAGTGTGAGGGAACACATTGATTACAACATTGTAAAAGGTGAAAACTATTATGTTCGAATATCATCAGTATTCGGAGCTACCGAAAAATTCAGCGAGGAGTTTTATATCCAGACAATTCCTGCATTTACAAAGTTCCAATACGTTCGAATTTATATCACTTCAAATAATGGGGATTCTTTATTCACTGCAATTCAAGAAATTGAAATAGCAAGTACAGTTGGGGGCGTTGATATAACCACTCCAAGTACGCCTGCATTTGCAAGTTCTTCATACAGTGGTGAATTTGGGCCGAGTGAACTATTCGATAATGATTTTACAGGTCAAAGCAGTGGTCTTTGGTTCACACCTCAGGGTGCTCAACCTCCGCATTGGGTATATGTGAATTTGGTAGTCCAAGTTGATATCGCAGAAGTAAGAATGTGGCCCATGGCGCAAGTAGGAGGTCTTCCTCGTTCACCCAAACATTTTATAATTCAAGGTTCAAATGATGGTTCTATTTGGACAGATATCAAAAGCTTCACTGACATTACAGATTGGGCAGTTGGGGTTCCAAAAAAGTTTAGTTTGAGCTGATATGAATATACATAAGTGCACCTACGGGTGCTTTTTTATTGCCAAAAATTAGGAGTGGTCTATGAATGACCCATTAAGTATCAAGGGCCTACCATGGCTTTTCAAAATTATAGCTGCAGTGGTTGGGGCAATCTTTGCTCTGACATTATCGGGGGATATCGACACTGAAGGACGGATTAAAATCACGATGGGTGTGATCATGAAGTTCACATTTAGCGTGGCAATTAGTCTATATGGTGGCTCAGCATTTATTGAATATTATGGTTGGCATGTCTATTCGCATATGACGCAAGGTTTTGTGATGCTAATCTTTGCGATTTTTGGAATGTTGTTAATTGGCATCTGGTATCAAGCAATCCAACTATTACGTGGTAAAACCATTGGTGAGTTAATTTTTGAAATTCGATCAGCTTTTAAGGCAATGTTTAAGTGAGTAAGTGAAAATGAAACAGATATTTGATTTTTTAAGAAAGATCAGCGGTGGGACACTTACTCAAAAACAAGTTGATGCTGCTAATCGAGTGATTGCCACAGCTACAGATGTATCAGTGTCCGATATGTTGGGTCTTGCGATCGACCAGATGTTGGTTAGTCTTTCTGGTGTGGATCTCATCTGTGGTTTTGAGGGAAAGCGATTAGCCGCATATGACGATGGTGTGGGAGTGTGGACGATTGGTTTCGGTACCACAGTTTATCCGAACGGCATTAAAGTCAAGAAAGGTGATACATGCACTGAAGCTCAGGCTAAGGCATACATGGCGCATGATTTGAAGAAGTTTGAAGCTACTGTAAATAAGGCAGTAACAGTGCACCTTAGTCAAAATCAGTTCGATGCCTTAGTTTCACTTGCTTACAACATTGGGGCTAGTGCTTTTAGTCAATCAACTTTAGTTAAAAAGCTGAATGCTAATGATATTCGTGGTGCAGCAGATCAGTTTGATGTATGGGTTAATGCAGGCGGTAAACGTATGCAGGGGCTTGTGAATCGTCGAAGTAAAGAAAAACAACTTTTCTTAAAATGAAGATTAGCACTTAGGTCTGTGCATCCTATTATCAGGAGGCACGACCTATTAGGTGTAAATACTGCAACCAATGTTAATCTTAATTTATATTAGATTTTAGACTCACCCATTTCACAGTCTTCTGTATTGTTTTTGGCAACTCAGGGGTTGGGATTTTCCACTGTTGGTTAAGTTGATTGAATAAGGTCAGGTCAATCTGTTCAGTTCTAATAAAATTTAGCATTTCTGAGGAAAGGTCGAGTTTTCTTGCTAACCAATTCCATTTTAAAATAAATTTTAGTAAAGAAAGGGAGATAAAATTGCGTGGAGGTTTTACCTGTAATGATTTGGCAATAATCTCAACCAAAGCCTGAAATGTTAACTGTTCGGGACTAGCTACTAAAATCTCCTGTTTAATAGTCTGAGAGTCCTTACTCGCATGTAACATAGCATCAACTAGCAATGTTACTGAAACTAAAGGTAATGAATGTTGTGGTGTACCAGGAAGAGCATTCATTTTTCTTTGTTTGAGTTGTTGAATTAGCGAGGTAATCGGTTGATTGTTTGGAATTTCCCCATTTAATTCATCTCCTATTACTGTTGCAGGGTGGATGACTGTCCACGGAATATTTAATGAGTCAGCTTGTTTTATCCAATTAAAATGCCCTTGGATCTTGGAGGCTTCATAAGCACCCAATGTTTCATAAACTTTTGGCCAATTCGTCTCTTCAATATATTTTTTATAGACACCAGCTGACTGCAGATGCTTTTCTAGAGTTAGCATATAACCAGATAAGTGTATCGCACGATCTAGATGACAATACTTACTGACACTATTTAGTAGGTTAGTCAGACCATCAACATTGACTTTCTTAGCCTGCTCCATGGATAGGTTCCATTCAAATAATGCACTAGTATTGTAGAGATACGTCACTTCTTTTAAAGTTGTCCAGTCCTGAAATGATAGGCCCAAATTAGAAAGAGTGACATCACCTTGAATAAAACTCAGTTGTTGATGGTCAATTTCTTGTTGTGTTAACCAATATCGTAACTGAGGTGCTTGCTCATCGATGTTACGGCAAATAACAAACACTCGCGCATTATCGCGAAGTAGTCGTGCTACAAGGAATTTGCCGATAAATCCTGTTGCTCCCACAACTAAAGCGGTTTGAGATATTGTAGACATAAAACTAAACTCGATTATTTTGTTATTACTTACGCTAAACCATGGAGTAAACTCCATGGTCAAGTGTTTTAAAAAATATTATAGGAAGTGGAATATGCTGATCGGCGAACTTTCACGACAGATTAATTTGAGTCGAGATACCATTCGTTATTATGAAAAAATGGAGTTGATTCAATCTTTTGTGCGCGGTAATGGCTACAAAGATTATCCCGAACAGACTGTGCAACAATTGAAATTAATTCAGACTGCCAAAAACCTTGGCTTTACTCTGGCTGAAATTAAGCAAATCATTCTTCTTGTTAATGTGAGCGAAATTCCTGCTACTCAATTTCATGCAATTTTGTTGGAGAAGTTAGGTGCGATCCAAGAGAAGATAGTTCAATTACAACAGATGCAGAGCATGCTTGAAAACATACTGGATGGTGAACCATGTCCTTTAAGAAATGGGTGTGAAGTAGGGGATATTGGATAAACAATCCCCTAAATCTAGCTTAAAATTCAAAAGACTATAATGTATTCTTCCATGCCATTTGTACCTTATTAGCTACTTTGGGGTAATCCATAATAAAACGTACATGCGTTTCCACCCCTGTTTTTAATGTTGCATCATCAACAATAAAATAGGGACTATGATTGGGTGCAGCTTTAGTTAAATCCTGTTGTTTAGGAGTCGCACCTAAAAAGACAAACAGTGACGGCATCAACTTACCATAATAAGCAAAGTCTTCACTTGCACTTGCATTATTGTCTAAAATCTTAACTTGATCGCCTGCTACAGCTTTAAAAGTAGGCCCCATGGCTTCGGTTAATGCTGGATGGTTCATAGTTACAGGAGCATAACTTGATAGCTCGACTGTTGCTGTTACATCGTTAGCAATAGCGGTATGTTCAATCATCTTAGGTAAAGTATTTAAGATATTTTGGCGAATATCTTCATTATTTGAACGAATGCTACCCAGCATAGAAACTTGTTCAGGAATAATATTGCCTGCAGTACCAGCCTGAATATTCCCTATACTCACCACTCCCATACCTTTACTTAAATCACTACGACGGCTAATTATAGTTTGAAGTTGATTAATCATCTGAGCTGAGGCAACAATAGGATCTCGCCCTGCCCATGGCATAGAGCCATGTACTTGTTGTCCTTTTACTTGAATTCTTAAGTTATCCGCACTGTTCAAAATGGCACCTGATTTATAATGGAGATGTCCACTAGGTATTCCAGCAATCACGTGTAAACCGAAAATTACCTCCGGTTTAACCGATTTAAAAGCTCCATCTGCTATCATTTTACGTGAACCGATCTGATCTCCTTGGCTAAAGTTATCAATATCTGCTCCACCTTCTTCAGCTGGTTGAAATACAAATACTACAGTACCAGCAATCTTATCTTTGTTTGCTGCTAGTACTTTCGCGGCACCTAATAACATTGCAGTATGTGCATCATGGCCACAAGCATGCATGACAAAACTTTCTTTGCCTTGATACATGGCTTTAGTTTGGCTAGCAAATATAAGATTCGTGTTTTCTTGCATTGGAAGGGCATCCATATCTGCTCTCAAAGCCATAATTGGACCAGATTGGGAACCTCTTAAAATACCAATTACACCTGTCTTTGCGAAACCTGTTTTAACTTCAATACCATATGATTTTAATTCTTTTTGTACTAACTTCGAAGTTTCATATTCCATATTCCCCAGTTCTGGATGTTGGTGAATATGCTGACGTAGTTGAATTGTTTTTGCTTCCGTTGCATTGCTTGACTCTT
This sequence comes from Acinetobacter sp. MYb191, assembly GCF_037572605.1. Lineage (NCBI taxonomy): Bacteria > Pseudomonadati > Pseudomonadota > Gammaproteobacteria > Moraxellales > Moraxellaceae > Acinetobacter > Acinetobacter sp. MYb191. The sequence goes on from NZ_JBBGZP010000016.1 coordinate 141,592, forward strand.
TAATCCAATCCGCAGAGCTTAAACTACTTGTACTTAATGTTAATCCGATAAACGAAAAATGCATGATTCTCTTGAGCACTTACTTAAATTCCATATTAAATAGTGCATTTAGCATAAGCAATTTTAGTCAAGAGAATGCAACCATTTAAGTATATTTAGCATACCTTTAAAATATAGGCCTAAAGCAGGATCTTATATAAAATTTTAGCGCCGTACTTTACTGCTATGCATCTTGTTATCAGGCTGCACACTGCATTCGATTTCGACAAAAAGTTCATGTCACTGTTTGTGTTCAGTGTATGGATTGAAGCTGCTCTCATATGATGGCAGTTTCGTATACGCTCTATTATATTAAATAGAAGATTTATTATAATTAATCTGGTTGGTTGTTTATTAGTCAAATAATTAGAAAATACTTTATTAATTGGTATAATTTTATTGCAAATTATTAATTATGCTAACAATATATGCAAGCCTTTTAAATCTATGATTTAGGTTTTTATATAACTTTAATATTAATGAGATATACAATGAAAAAACTGCTTTTAGTATCACTTCTTGGGGCTATCGCAGCAACTACAGCAAATGCTGGTAGTACAACAATTCAGCCATATGTAGGTGCTGGCTATACATTTTTAAATAACGATGATGTTGATGTACATTTTCTAGGCCTAAATGGTGGCTTACAATTTAATGAATATTTTGGTGCTGAAGTATTCTGGAATAAATCTGTAAATGACATCGAGTTCGATGGCGATTTAGATGAATTTGGTGTAAGAACTGATGCCGATGTTCAGTACTATGGTATTGGCTTAACAGCTAAATATCCTTTAGCAAATAACTTCTATGCTAAAGGTATGGCTGGTTATGCGCGTGTTGACCTTGATGTAGATGCAACTTTTCAAGGCTATACAGTTTCAACGAGCGAAGATGATTCTGGTTTAATCGTTCAAGCTGGCGCTGGCTATAACTTTACTCCAAACTTGGCAGCAGAAGTAGCTTACACACACGTTAGTGCGTTTGATGGCTTTAATGGTGTTAATGCTCAATTAAAATATAATTTCTAATTTGTTAGTTGAGTAGAAAAGCGAGGAGAAATTCCTCGCTTTTTTTTGGAAATTTGCATAACTGCCATTTTGTTATATAGGACAGATTTAAACAAAGGGATTTTCACTTTCCCATGGTTGATTTTTAAAAATCACGTTACCATTTTCAACACAAATAATCCATGTATAAAAATATTCCTCACCAAGTCCACGACACTCAAAATTAGAATTAGGGAACAATTCCGCTATTTTTTCTATAAGTTCTAAGCAATAAATAGGATCAATATTCAATCCTTCTTTTCCCTCACTAAATGCAGTAACTAGACTGGTGTAAACGTCTTCATTAACTCCATCATTAGCTAATATTTCTAAAATTTTATTTTTTTGGGATGGGAGATCAAGTTCATCGAAATCAGTATGTCTAACTTGTAATTCTGTGAAAAAACTCATGATTTAAAATCTATCCATTATTATTGGTGATAAATATATATTATAAAACTTATTTAGAATAAACATAAAGATCTTCTGCAAAATTCTTGAAATTTTACATTGAGCATCAATATTTTATTTGAAACCATGGTAGGGTTCAGCGCACTATCATGGTTTCTTTGTGATTAATTCATTTAACATGAGCGAAACTTAATCAAATTCACTAAAACAAAACTGCAGCGCTTATGATTAAAACTAAACCAATGATTGTTAGGTAGCTAGCCAGTTTATTTAATTTTTCGACTTCTGTTTTCTTACGGAAAAGTTTTGATAGCGAGTAATTCTTAACGGGTAACTGACACCATGGATACCAAAAGCATAGAAAGCCCAAAGTTCTCAGGATGCCTTGTAAACTCACAGCTTCAAATAAAGCTATTATGCTAATTCCAACGCAGATCAACCCTAAAATAAATCCAAACCAAGATTTGATAAGGCGGGTGTCGTTAAAGTTTGTTGATAAATCGGTCATATTATATTTTATAAAGTGTTATTAAGAATCATTATTAATAATATCAGATTAGCTATGTTTTTGAAAAATAATTATTATCTAGATGGTTCAGGATTTTGCATAAGTAGAGCGCCGTGTGGCGCTCTACTTGCTTAGTTTCAGATTAAAATTACTTGTCTTTATTGCATTTAGCATCTTGACCTAGAGCACGGATTTTATCTTGCTCTAAACGTTTATTTAATACATTTTGATTTGCATTGTCCGTTAATAGACTACCTCGAATTGTATAGAGGGTTAGCTTCGATGTATTTGAATCAATAGGCGTAATGGTTGTCTTAAAGATATAAGTCCCATACGGTGGTCTGCCGTAAAAGGTTCCGATACTGTTTTCACGATCCAAATTAGCATCAACTTTTAAGTAATCATTCAAAGTTCGGTATTCCATACACTTGACGTATGCCTGCTTTAAATTTGCATACGATTGTACATAATCCAAAGGAACTTCTATTGAACCACCACCATTAATTGATTTCGTTACTAATTCAGCGTCTGAAGTGGGTAGCATCATACGGGCGCAACCTTGTAATGCTAAAACAGAAACCAAAAGCCCCAAAGTGCTTCCAAACTTAATAAACTGATACACGTTTGAAATTCCCATGCTCAATACCTTGAATGATTCGTTTTTTCACTATAATTGATTCAGGTTCATTAGGCTTGAATTTTGAATCGATTTCATATTCAGCAATGAAAACCTGTGCTTTGCCATTTGGGATTCTGTCTACCCCAATTACATAGTCTTTATTTGCTTCTAAAGCTACATTCTTAATCTCTGTGAAATAGCTGTGACTTCCAACACCACTCACAAAAACAAGGTCATGTTGTCCGACCGGTAATTTTAACTTTGATTGAGAATAATCAAATCTTGTCATGGTCGTTGAAGGGCTGAGCATAGAGTTTTCAATAGACTTTACACGTTTTTGATCAAAGTTGTAGAGGGTATAAGGGTATGCACTTAGTGAACCAGATCCTTGAAAGAATTCGTATGGAATGGTTTTTATAGTTGCATATTGTTCAGCAGAGCTGACAAGTTGATTGGTATATGCTTCTCGCTTTTCTTCAATTGATGCTTTTGGTGATACGTTTAAATAACGTACTTCATCAGGTATGTGTAATGGCAACATAGATACAGATTTTTTATTATCTGCATTTGTAACAACCTGACATCCAGAAAGGATGCCAAAAAGTCCTATAAGTAAAAGTGGTTTTATTTGCATTATCATGAATCCAAAATTAGTCATATTTTTTGGTGTGAATAATTTACTTAAAATATATGACCACTTAAATACATTAGATTACATTTAAATCTAATAGTTTGAAATTTGAGCAATAGAGGAGGTTGTATTTTTAAAACCATCTATTTTTTCTTCTTCGGGCACTTCTTACCATTTCCACCCGGCAAGCAATCACATGCTTGGCCATCGCCGTCACGGTCTAAACTTTTCCAGCCTGTTTGGCCTGATTTTTTGCGTTGTTCATACCATTTCTGTGCTTGCTGCTGAGTAGAAAAGTCAGCGCATTTTTTTTGCATAAACTTGGATGGAAGTGAACCCCAAAACTAAAATAAGTAAAAATTTCATAAATTATTTTAAAGTTAAAATATTAGCCGAAGTCTAACAACGCTCAGCGTGTTTCCTTAATGAATCTAGTTAGAAAGTATTATAAAAGCTGATTTAGTTGACAATTTATTGAATTAACAATATTTTTTAAATTTTATAGTGAAGTTATAACAATGACAAACGTAGTAGAGCAGTTTAATGAGGCTATGCGCCAAATTTATGATAAATCAAAAGAACTAACACCTCCTTATAGACCAACGCGATTTAAAAAGATGGTGGATGAGCGTGGAGGAAAGCAAGTTGCAGATGAACTTCTAAGCTCTCCCAATCAGATACATGACGGGCTTGTAGAATTAAGTTTACGTGGTAAAGAAGCATTAAAATTAACCGTAGAGTATTTAGTCCTGAAGCCTCAGTTTTCAGATTTATTTACTCCTGAACAGAAAGAAGTAGCTAGAAAGCGTTTGTTGCAACTAAATGTCGACTTACCCGAATAAGAAAATGAATAAATTACAAATTAATGATGTACTAACTTATATTCCTATAATAACTATTATTCCTCTAATTATTGGGATTTTTTATAAAATTGGATACTTATTACTATTCGATTTGCAATTTTTAATTAGCTCTTTCTCGTATACGGAATTGGCATTAAGCTCATATTCTTCAATATTATTTGCTTTGGTTTCATTATATGGTTACTCGATAATGAAGTTTAATATTGTAGAAAGATTGTCTTGGAAAGTGATTTTACTGGCTAATTTAATATTTATATGTACTCATTATCTTCCCATATTTGATATGACTTTTTTTGATTTGGTTCTGAAATTATTATTTTTAAATATATTAATCTTTTTCAATTTAACAAAAAGTTTAATTGTTAAGTCAGTTTGTGTTTTTATGGCATTAGTTGTTGCCCCCGCTGTGAATGGTATGAGTAAAAACTATGAGTTTCCAAATGAGGCATCAAATAAAATAGTTCTTGCGGCTGACTCCACAGAGTGGTACTTAGTTGAAAAAGTAAGTGATACATTGGTTTTAGTGGATAAAAATACTTTAGTCAGTAGGGACTACAGATACAAATTTGTTGAGCTTAAGGATGTTGAACAAATGGAAAGTAAGTTATGGCAGAATTTTAAAAAAGCACCTTAAGGTGCTTTTTTCATGAGACTATATAAAGTACTTCCAGTGCTTGGTGATGATAATAATTTTTGAATATTTTCTTCAAGAGATTCCTTATTTGTTGCTGTATACTCATCGCCATCAACTAAAATAGTACACGGGTATCCGTTATCCCGATCAAAATAAATTTCTGTTAGAAGATAATGAATTATAGTGTTTTGGTTTGAAACATGTAGTCTCTTATCAAAGTATAATTGCGATTGATCTTCAAAATAGTTTAAAGCCCGACGTGTTTTACTATCAATTATGGAGTGTAATTTTGTATCTATTTTATTTCCGCTAAATGTATTTATCTGTTCGCGTAATAATATAAAAACGTTGTGAATTTCTATGAAATTTGCTTCCCTATTAGCTGCCGAATTAATGCCAATTTGGAGTGCACTTAAAAAATCTACCATGTTTAGTTCCTAGCAATATTTGCAATTAAAGGGTAATGGTCTGATAAATTGTAATCGATTGTTGAATCTTGCATTAGTATATTCGGATCAACTATTTGTATTAATTCATCATTAAATTCCCAACTCTCAGTAAGAAAAATTTTGGAGAACATAATTTGATCAATGGTATTCCAACTATGGAATTGACCAGAGGGGTAGTGATAGGTTCCAATTTTATCAAAATTATGCAGAGTCTGAGTGGCTGTTAAGAACTTCCAACAAGGATTATAAAAGATATTTGTCCGCTTAAGTACTAACTCCTTTTCTCTAGATGATTGTAAACTATGAACAATTCTTTTGTCATAAGGTTCTACATTATAATCACCTACTAAAATAATGTTATCGATAGTATCAATTTCATTTTCTACATCGACACGAAGCCTTTCTGCTATAGAACTAATCTGAAGATCTACATCTCTAAGGTGACTAGGCCAGTGCGATAAATAAAAAACTATTTCTTCATCAATGGAAAGAGTGAATTTATATTTTTGACCAACTTTATAATTTTTATTTGAAGAGCGCATTGTAAATTTTTTTACATCAGCTCCGTTCTGCCTGTGGAGTGTATGGTGTTTTTTATAATAGATACAGGTATCAAAATATAATCTTGAATCTTTTTCAGTACCTTTTGCACAAGAATAACCAAGTTTTTGAGGCTCTAATGTTGTTTCGAAAAAAAGTAAATCTTCGGAGCTGACTTCTCCAAGACAAATAAACTCATAATTAGATTCCATAAATCTTTGTATGATAGATGCGATAATTTTTTTCTTTTCTATTGGCGCTTCATTTCTATTCGACGAAATAGGTGGAGAAAGGCTTGTATTCCACCAAACAATTGATAATTCGAAATTTTCCATAATTATTATTTATTCGCTACCACACTAAACCCGTCCAAGCGCTTCGCCAACTCTTTCATCAGCTCTTCAGTAGGAACACTTCCTAAATCCCCAAAATTTTGCTCAAAACTTTGCTCCAAACGAAAAACTGCTTCTGCTGTGATTGTTCTACCATTGTCTAATGCTGCTTTTTCAATATTTTCTTTTAGTTCCATTGGAACTCGAAGATTCATTTGAGGATCATTGCGAGCCATGATTCTTCCTAAAATTAAGTAAACTTAATTTTCATAGTAATGAATCACAGTGCTTTACATCAATAAAGCTCCGTGCTTTAATTGTATCACGGTGCTTTATTTGAGGTTTTTATGGCAAGACAAGATAAGCAAATCAATTTTCGGATACCACATAAATTAGTTGAAGAGTTGAAGCAAAATGCTGAAGTAAACAAACGATCTATGACGGCTCAACTTAATCTTATTATTGAAGAGTGGCTAAAACACCAGCCTAAAATTATTAAATAGAAAAACAATGAAGCCCCTCTATCTTGGCGGACAAGGGGCTTCTGTCTAAATCACTAGGAGAATAGACATGATGAATAGTCTAGCACTAACATTTCATGAAGTGAACTTGAAACCACTACCATCTAATGATCATTACGTATGGATAAGCTCAACCCAAATTGGGTTAGCCTTGGGATATGCAAATCCTGAAACAGCAATAACAAAATTATTTAATCGTAAGTCGGATGAATTTACTTCTGATATGACACGCTTAGTAGATGTAAAAACGAATGGAGGCACACAGCAAATTAGAGCTTTTTCTTTACGCGGCTGCCATCTCATTACATTCTTTGCCCGTACAGCAGTTGCCAAAGAATTCCGCAAATGGGTACTCGACGTACTGGAAAAAGAAGTTCTGCAACAGCAAATCGACACACGCGTAAAAATCAACGCAGAGCAACAAGCCATACTCAAAGAAATCGTCGACCGACGTTGTGAGGGCAGCACAAAGAAACGCACCGAACTCTGGGCCAGACATAACAAGCACTTTCGCATTCCACGTTATAGCGAACTCTTGGCCATGCATTTCCAAGACGCAGTGGACTACCTAGAAACCATGCAAATTAAAGCAAAAGGGGATATTCATATAGATGAAAACCAATCTATAGAAATACTCTGTGGCCAAGCCAAACTTTTCCAAGCATGGTGGAATACCCATAGTCCAACACTGGCAAAACTAAATCCATTACTGGTGTCGATGCTGCATGACAACATGTTCTATATGACCTATGCCATATCGGACCTATGCAAAAAGTACAATGTAGAACTGCCAGCGTATGACTACCAACATATGTTCGAGCTGAAGACCTTTCCGCACCAAAGGTACAATTTATTGAAGTGAAAATGACCGCCTGAAAGGGCGGTTTTTTATGTCTAATGTTCGAAGACTTCAAGCCAACTTTAAGACAAAATTCCTATGAGGGATTTGAAGCAAAAGCCCAAAAAATCTGTAGAGAAATGATGCTCTAAATTATTGATTTTATTGGGTCTAGTTTGGTAAGAAAGTGACTAAAATACGCTTAAAAATAAGCAATGAAATTGTTATATTCTAAAGGCTTATGTCGGGTTTTGACTTCATCTTGACATCGTAGAGGTCTCCAGTTCGAGTCTGGATGTACCTACCAAATAAATTCAAAGATTTACAGTTAAAATCAATACTAAAACTTAAAAAGATATATTTTCTCATTAAAAGATTTGATGTTTAAAATTTATCAAAATAAAAATATTTTTTAATAAAGTTCCTTGAATTTTATATTAGCTTTTCTTCTATTTCAGGCTTCTTTAAAATTCGATTTATAACGGTTCGAGTGACAGAATATTCTTTTGCTATAGAGTAAATGCTATACCCTTTTTTAAATTTATCTTTGACTTCTTTTTGTTGTGTTATATTTAATTTTTCAGGTCTTCCAACCTTTTTAACACTTTTGCTGAGAGGTTTGATTTTTGATTCAAATATGAAATTATTTTCAAAATCGAAACATAGTTTTAAAAAATGAATAAAACTTTCTTTTGTACTTCCTTCTATTACTGATTTAGAGTAATCTAAACATATGAGATTTATATTTTTTTGATAGATCTTATGAACGCTGTTGTATATTTCTTTAAAATCCTTTCCTAAACAGTCAAAGCTTTTGACTATGAGTAAGTCGCCATCTTCTAGTGTTAGATTGACCAGAGCCATAAATTTATCTCTATAAATAACAGAAGTTTCTATTGTTACATCCTCGATAATTAGACGATTTGATGGGATTGAATAACCATATTTATTTAAATTTATTCTATCCTGTAAATTTTTTAGTCTATTTGGATTTTCCCTGAAATATCCATAAATACGCATGCAGCCCTCAAAAATATAATTAATATAAAGTTATGATGTGTATTTTATAATTAAAGGTATGTTAAATAAATATGATGAAAATAGATATATGAATAAAACAGTGTTTAAAACATGTTTTTAATTATTGGTTTTAATATTTATAAACGAAATTATTGTTGCTTTTATTATTAATAATTTTTGAAAAGACTATGGCTAGGTAGCAGTAAATCTGAATTTTATTTAGGCTTACTGCATAAACCTAGCATGATAGTCTGAGTATATAGTTTTACCATCTTCTGAAAAATTAGTGGTAGCTTAAAATAATCACTTTATGTGATTTGTCTGTATGACTAGTCGTGATATTAGCAACAGAATTTGAATTATTGGGAGTTTCATTACTCAGGTAACTCTTTTCGGATTTGATACTTTCGATCGTTTTCTGAATATCTTCACAAAGTTTATTTGGTTTGTTGTAATTACAGGTAAATTCTGAAATAGAGCCTTGTAAATTAATTTTTTGTGCATGACTCAGCTCAATGCCGCCCCATAAAAAAACTGTGCAAATAATAGGCATATACTTATTTAACATCATCTCTTTTCCCCATTTTGAGATGTCTTAGTTAAAAAATACATGCCTATATTATGAAAAACAACAGGAAAACCTAGAACTTATAAAAAAAACTTATAAATTGTGATGTAGTTCTATTAATCATATTCTATTGTGACGGTTGCCATTCCTCTGACTGTCCCAGGTGATACAGTTTGTGCCGTTTGATAATAACGCGCCTTCATTGGAACATTGTATTGGAGAGTTTGGTTTGAGCTTAGAGTGCCAAGAGTTAATTTATCACCTTTAGAAATCACTTTGTTTTGCTTCTGATAATCCCAAACGATTTGTGTGCCCACACCTTTTGCACGTGTGTTAACTGGGGCGGTGTTCATAATGACCTGATTATTGCTATTTTCTAAAGAGGTATAATCAAAACTTAAACTAATTTTATTACTTTCTTCATATCCTGTCGGGTTTTTTCCACCATTACATAAAATATTGAGCTCAAAAGCTTGTTCACCTTGGGTAGATCCAATACCTTTAAAATCAGCTTTATTGACTGTGGATAATTGCACTACTTTATTAATACTTCCTTGAATTTCACATGAAGAAGAGGCAATGGTAATGGCATTGCCGTATACAGTACTGGTTAATATCGGTTTGTTGGGATATTCATCTATATGGTAGCTACTATAACGCCCTGGCACCAGTGTTCCTGAGCCTGTGGTTTCTGCTGTTTTTATAATTTCGACGACAAAATAGCCATTAGCCAATGAATATGATCGACCTCGTTCAAGTGTTCGGCTATAAGGGTAATAGCCTGAGAAGCCTGAAGCTCCTTCGGCTTCACGATATAGTCGTATGCCGATGCCAGGAATATTGGTACTATATACTGAGTTACCGACAGAACTTAATGGATAACTTTGAGTTAATATTGCCTTAACATCTGAAGGCGCACTCCAACGATCACAAGTTATTGTTGAATTATTAGAATAAATAGGGAAGGTTGCTTTTCTGAGAACACTGCCTACAGCATCACTTGGTTTTACAACCACACGTCCGACAGCCATGCTCACATCTTGTGATTTAAAACCTCTCTCTGGAGTACAAGCTGCATAAACTTCGCTTATTGAAACTGTGCCAATCAACAGTACTAGTGTATTTACAATTTTAAGTTTCATTGACAAATACCCTCTGTGGTAATCATGTTTAATTTTTCATTTGATGCTTGTTTACTTACATCGTATTCAATACGGCATTGCTCACTGATGTCATCACCCCATTTTACGGTGATCGTATCTGCTGTTTGATTGGTACGTATGTAGACCATGCTACCTTGAGCGACTATACCGATATTCTCTCCGCCTGAATTATATGCCTCAGCTGCAAATGGTAGCGTTTTCCCTTCAGACGTTAGCCCATGAATATAAATAGCTTTACCTGTTTTCGTTGCAAAGCTAACCTGAGTAATCGCCCCTGCATAAGGTGCAATACGTTGACTGGTTTCTTCAAGTTCAACATCTGACGACATGTTCTGTGGATCTAGCGTGATATCATTTAAACGGTAAGGCGTAACATATGGAATGACAGCATAGCCAGCCTTATTTACTGTGAGGCCTGTTGCATTATTGACTTTTGCTCCTGCTGCATCAGGTGCATGGACTAAGACCATGGTTTGTCCTTGATCTGGACCAAGTAAAATGCCTTTAGTGTGTGCAACAATATTGCCTCGTGCAGAAAGCATAGCCTGCTGATATTGATCAGAAATACTATATGAGCCACCCACTGTAGTAAAATTGGTACGGTATTGAGCATTCATGTTCATACTAGGGTTGTCACCATAGGTGTCAGTAATAGAAGCCCCATAATTGAATCGGTCACCAAGTAGACCGCTCATCCCGACCGTTGTGCTGTCACGAGTTGTAATTGAGTTTAAATTGACAGAATTCTTCTTGAATGACCATGGCAGGGACAAGGTCAGCATATATTCCGTATCATTGGTAATCAGTTTTGTTGCCGTGTCTTCAACAGTACGTCTAGTCGCGGATAGGCCGTACGTTAAAGCACTATAGGTATTGCTGTAACCCACTTGATACTGCCGTGTTGTCTCCTGACGATTCCAGTAATCACTCCATGAGCCGGTAGCATAAAAATTGCCCCAATTATTCGGCAAGCCTTGGTTCAATGTGATTTGAAACTCACTCCGCTGTTTGCCAACATGGCTTGAACTGATGCCTTTTTCATCAAGGTCTTGAATCATTAATGCATCACGAAGTTTGTAAAAATTCTCGGTTGAATAACGGTAAGCTGCTAATGTTAAATTAGTATTGGTTGGGTTAATGAGCTTACTGTAACTTAATCGATAACTTTGTCCTGTTTCACTGTCCCGTTTTTTGAAATCTGCTTGTGAGTGTGTGACGTCTAGCGAAACTGCACCAATTGGAGTTGAAAAAGCGCTGCCTAAAGTTACAGCTCTGTAATCTTCAGCACTTTGTATACCAGTAAAAGCAGTAATATAGTTATTAATGCCTCGTTGGTATTTGGCCTGAATAATCCATGGATCAAGATCAATCTCTTTATCTCGGAATTGTCCTGTGGTGATTGAATAACGGCTCATACCGGGTCTGAGCATTTGTACTACAGATGCATAAGGTACATTAAAGTGTTGAATTTCACCGTTAGCTTCTAAAATGGATACTTCTAGTTCACCACCGAAACCTGTTGGGTAAAGGTCATTAATTTCAAAACTACCTGGTGCGACAGTTGTTTGATAAATGAGCTGACCTTGTTGGCGTACTTCCACTTTTGCATGTGTTTTGGCATTTCCTCGAATACGTGGGGCGTAACCCAGCATGCTATTTGGTAGCATACGGTCATCACTAGAAAAATCAGCACCGCGATAGCCAAATGAGTCGAAAATTTCACCATCAGTATAGCTATCACCTAAAGTTAGGACAGCTCTGTAGTTAGGAAAAGCACGTTGAACATAAGTACTAACAGCATCATAACTACTTTGTTTAGTTGTTGATGCATCGTTATTATCTTGATCGTGGTCTCGCCATTGCCACTGCCCATTGTGGCGGAATTGCCAGCCTGCTAGATTGGCACCCGCATTAATTGAAGTAAATGCAGTGGTTCGCTCTTGATGTCCTTGCATTTGATCAAATGTTTTAAATGCGCTGGCATTATAAGAAAGAAATGCCGCATTAATACCTCGATCCCATACGCTTGGATCGACATAGCCTTGCGCATTTTTCTGCATCACAATTTGAGGAATTGAAATATCTATTCTCAATTTAGATTGATCAAATTCGTAATATGCATCCTCAACCCATTGTTCAATTTTTTGACAAGGGCTGATGCTGAGTGCTTCATTTTGTTGAATTAAAGCCTCTGGTTTGACGCCATATTCAATTAAGTTTTTTTGAGTAAAACAGGTAAAGGCATTTTCTTTATTATCTAAAGCCTTAAATACCATACGATGTTTACCAAACCAATTATCATTCACATAAACATCTAGGCTATATTCACCAGGTAAAATTGGATTCACAAACTTAAAGCGCTCAATATCAATTTTTTTTGCATCACCCATTAAAAAAGCGGAGTCAAATTCTGCTTCTTCTGCAACATTTGCTTTATGTTCTGTTTCAGATGCATGAACAAGTGCGGGCATACTGAGTGTAATCACACCAAACGCAATATAGTAGCTAATATGATGTTTAACCCATTTAAGACTTTGTTGTTTTTTTGGCATGAAACTGTCCGCCTATTAATTGAAATAGGTGTGTTTTTAAGTAATTTACTTATCTTTGAATAATTTTATTGCACGCGAATTGGCAACTCGACACGACCACCGTAGTCATTGATGCTGGTGAAGACCATTTGGGAGATGTTGCCTCCCTTCAACTTAACACTGTCCTCAGAAAACGGTTTTAGCATTAAGCCTTCTTTGATTAAGTCTGTACGCTGGCCCGCATTGTTCTGATTGATAGACGTCAATGTAATATGAAAGGGCGTAGGATTTTTTACCTTAAGTTGGTTGCCTAGCACTGTCCATTGAAGTTTAGAGGGAGCAGCACTTGAATCCCCTTTAATTTCACTTGGGCGATAAAAAAACTTAATGCGTGAACGGATTGCTAATTGTAAGAAATTATCTGGCGCGTCATTTGCATTTTTTGCAGTAGGTTTGGGAGGAATATCTAAAATATTCAACCAATACAAGGTTTCTTGAGTTTGAGATAAGTTTGCAGTTCTTGGTAAAGCGGAAATTCTTAAAGTTTGGCCTTTTTGACTATCTACCCGTGAAATTGGAGGAGTAATCATAAAAGGGGCTTGAGATTGGTCTGGAGTACTTTTCGCATCACCTTCATCAATCCAAGCTTGTACAAGTGCAGGTTTGTTACCATTATTGCTCACTTGTAAAGTGATTTCACGAGCATCTGAAGGATAGATTACACGTGTGCCATGAATAATAATCTCGGCATTTGTTGCAGTAAATGGCATAAAACAAGCTAAAAGTGCAGTTTTGAAAAGGGATGACTTAAAGTGCATGATATATTCTCTCAAACAAATCTTAACAAGTGAGCTTATGCAAATAGCAGCACAAGCTCTCAGCTATACGCTATAAATTATTGATAAATAATTGTATATTGAATAGAGGTTGTTACTTTGCCTGCCGTAGAAGCATCAGTTGCATAGTATTCAGCATAGTAGTTCAAGTCTGCAGAACCTTGGTCAGCAACATCAACCCATTGAGAGTTTTCTTGAGCGCCATTTGCACCTGCAGCTTTTAATGGAATGAATAAATTATTTGAACCCAAGAGTTGAACTTGTACGTTTTTCGCACCACTAGCATCTTGGTTATTTAGGCGGCCAGTTGAGAAATCAACAGTAGCACCTGGTTCAAAATAAGTAGCTACCTTACCTTCTGAACAGTTATCGAGTTGAATGGTGAACGGAGTACGGCCAGCTACGTCACCAACTTTAGCAAGGGTTTGTCGAGAAACGGTAGGTAAAGTTACGGTGAAGTCTTTACCTTGGGGAGTAACGATGTCACATGTTTTATCTGTTACTAATCCGTTGATCGTAATTGTGCCATCTGCTGCATTTGCTGCACTCATAGCTAATATAGTTGTAGTTGCGATAACTGCGATACTTTTCATTTAAAATATTCCAAAAAAGATGTGGATAATTGTTAATAATGTACCATTTTGGTGCGCAAACTATAACAAACTAAAATATAAATGCAAACTATGTCACATTTTAATTAAAATATGTTTAATTAGTATGGTGAATTAAAATCATATAGATTGACAAAAAATTACAATAAATATCTTCTTAAATATAATAGTGACTTAGCAGTTTTTATATATTCATATAGGTCAAATATTCGTTCTTTTTATTCTTAATATTTGTCACACTTTTTTATAAAAAAATTATACATTTCTTATTGAAATAACTAAAAATTGAATTTGAAAAGATTAAAATTTAAGCGAATTCCTAGCTGTGCTTACTTAACATCGACTTTTAAGTGTGGCTGTTTACGGAGATTAGTCATGAGGAGAGTGATCTGAAGAGATGAATATCACTTGTGAAGTTGAGTTGATATCAAAAAGGAAATTGAAGTGAAATAAACATAATCTAAAAATTGATAAACGAGTTCAATTTGCACCTAGTCAAAAACTGCTTATTTATATATGGATAGTTGTTTGTTGTAAATCGAGTAGGACTCCATAACACTATAGTGGTCGTATATTCAAAATATATAATTTGTTGTATATATTTGGGTGTAAATGCAACTGTCATTTGTATAGACATTCGGAATTTTATAAGAAGGTAATCGCTTTAAATCAGCATTTCAATCCTAAAACAATTGATGCTGACACGTGTACCTACAAAAAGCTACTGAATGGCTTGGAACACCCCAATGTCTGTCCAAAAGTATAAGGCTGAATTTTACTTCTTTTTATAGGCCATTTTTAGCAGAATTGTTATTAGATATATATCAAAGGAATGATTAAGCTCATATGGGTATCGAAAATGTTCTAATTGCATTAGGCTTTTTTGCTTTTTGTGGAGGCTTAATTGATGCTGCTGTTGGTGGTGGAGGATTGGTCCAATTACCTGCACTTATACATGCACTACCACAGTATAGTTTGGCGACGGTTTTTGGAACGAATAAATTTGCTGTTCTGGCAGGAACACTGTCCTCTATTTTTACCTATATAAAAAGAATAAAAATTGTATGGGTATTAATGTTACCCACCATGATTTCTGCATTTATTTTTGCATTTTTAGGAGCCATATCTGTTTCATTTATTCCCAAAGAGATAATGAAATATATTGTTTTCTTTCTATTGGTAGTTATGGCCATTTATACCTTTATTAAGAAAGATTTAGGAAAAATTCATAGTTATATTCAATGCAGTAAAAGAGAAATTTTATTGGGTATATTCTTTGGTGCACTCATTGGGTTTTATGATGGAGTCTTTGGCCCTGGTAGTGGAAGCTTTTTACTTTTCTTATTTGTTAAATGTTTTGGATTTGATTTCTTAAATGCTTCAGCTTCCGCCAAACTGGTCAATTTAGGAACATTCAGTGCGTCTCTCTTGTTTTTTATCCCTGCTGGTCATGTTCTATGGAACATCGGTGTGATCGTGGCTGTATGTAATATCGCTGGATCTATTTTAGGTTCATTTTTGGCTTTACGTTATGGAAGTGGTTTTATTCGAATATTTTTCCTGATTTTACTGGTCTTTCTGATCGGGCGAATGGGCATGTCTATTTTTGTTTCATAAGGCCATACTTTTGAATGGTCATGTTTTAAAGTTCTAAGCGATCATCACAAAAACATGTCTGAAAATAATAAACCTAATAATACAATAAGAGCAATATATGAGTGAGCCGATAATGGGCTCCTACCTTGTATATTGGTCCATAGATGCTTTTACATATAGAGAAAGAGACTAAAAAAGATAGCAAATATAGAGTAGTTACTTCTTATGAATTTTAAAGCTTTTGAATCTCCAAATGAAGCTGAGAAAATCTGAAATCATCATCGCCGAAGCTTTTTTTATCTTTGAGCATTTATTAACGCTTTATTTCGACTTTCATTTTCTTCTAAGTTTAATACACCAGTATCATGATTGATTAAATAATAGTGTGACCTTTCAAATGAGCTCATATTTGCGGTATGTCTACGGTCTTCCTGTGTTTTGAATAAATCGTTTTCATGTTGTTGTATTGAATTTAATTCTTGCTGTTTGGCAGACTTAAAAAAATCAAATGGCTGTTGAGTCGAGTTCATCTCCGAACTTGGTTTTTCTAATGGATATAGCTGGTGTTGAGCTAAAGAAAGTGTCGATGTCGTGATTGTTGTAGTAAAAGTGATCCCATATACAGCTAAAAGCATGTTTCTTTTCATTAAGGTGATCCAATTTTTAAAGCTGCCTATTTTAAAATAAAACTACATAAATAGGGTAGTAGTTCTAAAAGGTGAAGGCAATTAAAAGCGTAGAACGCCATTATATTTTTAGTGTGATTTTTGATTATTTTGTCCACGCTGCTGATATTCAGCTTGAAACTAAACTTAGGCAAAAGGCAGTATGTATATAAGATGACAATCAGCTATAGAAATGTTTTACAAGCTTGCAAAGCTTTCTATTGATGGTCGGGAAGAACATAGTTCAATTTTGGACAAAATCAACTTGTTATGGGGTATCTAGGCTACAGGCTAATATGCTCTAGGATTTACAAAAAAGTTATGATGAGAGTCATTATAATTGATTATAGGTTGATATTTAAGCTAATTTTTTTGTGGCTTTAAGAAGCTAAATATTTGAAAAATAATAATAAAAACTTATGAATAATGGTTTTATATGGCTTTGAAAAAAGGATCATTTTTTTTATCGATAAATGTACTGGGCTATAAATATTTACATAGTAAAATATAATCATAATAATAATGATTATCACTATTTATTACTTAACCTACATTATGACTTCACAATTCCGAATAAAAGCTCTTAGCTTAGCTGTTCAATCCATCTTAATTTACGGGGGAATAACGCATTTTGCTTGGGCTGTAGAACAAGATCAAAGAGCGGATACAGCAACACTTGCGACCATTACATCTAAAGCGACAGTCAGTGATAAAACAGAGGGGACGGGAAGTTTTAAAGCAAATAAATCAAAATCTTCATCAAAACTAGATTTAAGTTTAAAAGAAACACCGCAGTCTGTGAGTGTTGTCACGCAGGAACAGATTGAACAGCGTAATCTTGTCAGCATTGATGATGTAATGGCGGCGACACCAGGTGTAACTGCAACCAAACAAGATAGTGAACGTTCAAGTTACTATGCCCGCGGTTTTTCTATTACCAACCGACAAATTGATGGTATGCCAGTAGGAGACAATAGTCCGCGTGCGGATAGTTTTTTCTTCGACCGAGTTGAGGTAATTAAAGGGGCAAGTGGTCTAACTGGATCAACAGGGAATCCATCAGCGACGATTAACATGGTGCGTAAGCGCCCAAATAGAGAATTCTCAGGCAGCGTAAGTTCAACGTATGGCAGCTGGAATAATACTCGTGTAACAGCTGATGCCTCGATTCCCTTGACCCAAGATGGCAGTGTACGTAGTAGGGTGATGGCTGCATATACAGATAAAGAATCGTATATGGATTTCTATGAGCTAAAGTCAACTGCGGCCATGGCAATTGTAGAAGCAGATTTAACGGATAATACGACGGCATCTATCGGGTTCCAATATCAAGATAATGACCCTAAAGGGTCAACATGGGGAACAGTTCCTTACTTTAATGCGGATGGTAGCCTTGCTCACTTGCCACGAAATTTTAGTTTAACGACAGACTGGAGTGCAATTAAGCATAAAGATGAAACAATTTTTGCAGATATTCAGCATCACTTTGACAGCGGTTGGATGGTAAAAGCAGCTGCCGCACATAGTACGTCGGATAATAGTTGGTTCGTTGCTTACGGTGGAAGCGGGTTCCCAGATCCTTCAACGGGTAAAGGTCTGAGTATATGGACTCAGCTATCACCTTACTCAGAGAGTAAAAAACTCAATTTAGACTTATATGCAACAGGTCCTTTTCAACTACTTGGTCGCGAACATGAGTTAATTGTAGGTTACAGTGGCTTTAAATCAGAGACTACATCGCAATCTGTAAAGCCATTTCCGAAATTGGGATATGAAGCCGACATTCCTGATTATCGTGATTGGACGGGGGATTTGCCAAAGCCAACCTATGTAAAAACAGGTGCTGGGAGTAAAACCACCACAGAGTTATTTGGTTACTATTCAACAGTACGGTTGAATTTATCCGATCCACTTAAGTTGATTTTAGGGGGGCGTTTTTATACTTATGATTATAAAAATGAGACATGGACAGCAGACTCAAATAAAGCTTTGTCAGCTAAACCACGTAGCTTTGAGCAGTTTGTTCCTTATGTGGGGGTACTTTATGATTTCAATGATAATTACACTGCTTATGCAAGCTATACGGATATGTTTACACCTTCGGGTAGAAGGGATAGAACGGGCGATTACTTAGATCCAGAAATTGGTAATAGTACAGAACTCGGAATTAAAGCTGAATTTTTTGATGCCCAATTATTAACAACGGCCGCCGTATTTTGGTCATCCGTCAAAGATCTTGCTGTTGAAGATAAGGAATATCGCGATGGTGTAGCCAATAAAACTATTCCTAAAGTAGATAATATGGATACGGCATATATGTCCTCTGGTAAAGGACTAAAAGTGAATGGCTTTGAAATTGAGGCAATTGGTAAGTTACAAGACAATTGGAATGTGAGTGCTGGTTATACCTATGTGAATAGTGTGAGTTCAGCAATATCAAACTCAACGACCACAATTCCACAAAACCAAGTTAAGTTTTTTACCAGCTATACATTGCCAAAAAATTGGTGGAATGGAGCTAATAAGCTGACTGTTGGAGGCGGAGTCAATTGGCAAAGTGAGATTTTTCAAAACTGGGGAACTGCGCCGGAGAATGCTTATAACGGTGGTACAGTGGTACAAAAATCGTATTATTTAGCAAATGCCTTTGCGAGTTATAAGTTTAGTGATGAGTTGTCTGCGAGCTTAAATATTAATAACTTGTTTGATGAAAAATACTATCTCAATGTGGGCTTCTATAATGGCGTCTATTGGGGTGAGCCAAGAAATGTAACATTTACAGTTCGCGCAAAATTTTAAATTTTATTTAGTCAAAAAAACCGCCTAAAAGGGCGGTTTTTTTTATACAAAAATGTTGCAAATTATTTACCAATCAATATAATCGCGAATAATTATCAATTATAATTATGGTCTTAATAATATGTTAAATAAAATATTTTTCAATAAGAAAGTTCTGAGTGTTGCGATTCAAAGTCTTTTAGGGGTGAGTATTCTTTCTACAACGGCTTTTGCGGATGAAGTGATCGCTGAGAAGTTAGCTACAATTACAGTGACAGCCAGTCAAACAGAGCGTGACCAAAAAAGTGCACCGGCAACGATTAGTGTCATTACCCAAGAAGATTTAGCAAAACGTCCTGTTTATGACTTAGCAGATGCTTTACAACAGAGTGCGGGGATCCATATCAATACGTCGTCTGCGTATGGTCGTAAAGAAATTAAAATTCGTGGATTAGACTCGGACTACACATTGATATTGGTCAATGGACGTCGTGTGAATTCTAGAGACGCATTAACCTCTAATTATTCAAATGACTTTGATTTGTCATCTATTCCTTTGGCTGCAGTAGATCGAATTGAAGTAGTGCGTGGCCCAATGTCTTCCATATATGGTGCAGATGCCCTCGGCGGCGTGGTTAACATTATTTTAAAGAAACCTAGCGAGCAATTAGAGACCGCATTTAACTATAGTTATGAGTTACCAAGTGAAGGAGATGATGGAGCAATTCATAAAGCAAGTGCCTACATTGGTGGTAGCCTGATTGAAAATAAACTCTTGGCAAATTTGGTACTTGAGGGTATCGATCAACAGGCTTGGCGTTTTGAACAAAGCATCTATAAAAATACGGATGCAGCGGAAAAACGTAAAGGTTTTAGCATCCTTTCAAATGTCAGTTGGCTGATTAATGATAACCAGACTTTAGATGTTGATTTAACCCATCGTTCTGATGACCGTAAAGCGGTATGGAACAACTATGGTTTGTCATTTCCAACCAATATCCAAGAAATGGACCGTACCAGTGTTGGACTGACTTATTCTGCGAATTGGAATGATATTAATAGCAGACTGCGCTATTACTATGAAAACGTGGACTTGATGGATAACTCAGAAATCATCACCAATTTGTATAAAAAGACGGGAGATATTCAGCAAACTAACCATACATTTGATGCTCAAGTGAGTGGACATATTGGAGAACAACATTTAGTGACTGGTGGAGCTGAATTCCGTAAAACAGAGTTAGAGCATAATCAAAACTTGAATGGTTCTGCGTCGGTAAATCAAACAGCATTATATCTACAAGATGAATGGAAACTTGACCGACTCTCTCTGACTTTTGCTGGACGTTTTGATGATTATGACAGCTTTGGCCGTGAGTTCAGCCCACGCTTTTATAGTGTTTATCAAGTCACGGATCAATTTAACTTTAAAGGGGGAATCGGTAAATCCTTCAAGGCTCCAAGTTTGTCACAATCAGATCCGACATATTCGGTATTGGCCTGCCGTGGAATGTGTCAGGTGATTGGAAACCCTGACTTAGAACCTGAAACTGCAACAAGTTATGAGTTTGGTGGTGTGTATGAAAATGACCAATTTTATGCAAGTTTAATGTACTTCGATAATGACATTAAAAACATGATTGTAAGCGATGGTTGGAGAGCGGGATACCGTCCTAAAGTCATGACTTATACCAATGTACATTCAGCATCAGTCAAAGGGGTAGAACTTGAAAGCCAGTATGATGTAAATGATGCTTTAGGGGTGAAATTTAATTACACTTATTCAGATGCTAAAAATAAAGATACAGACAAAGAACTAGACTATAGCCCACGTCATACAGGCAATATGGCTTTAGATTGGCGTGTGAATGATGCGTTGGGATTGAACCTGAACTATCAATATATTGGTAACCAAATGCTCTATGTACCTGCCATTTCTAAGAGTCAGAAATCAGATGATTACCATATTTTAGGCCTAAGTGGACAGTATCAATTTAATCCGAGTTTTACTATGCAAGCAGGGATTAAAAACTTAACCAATACTAAACGCGATGATGTTGCACGTTCCATTGATTACATTTTAATGGGTCGAACGGTTTTTGTTGGTTTTAATTTTAAGTATTGATTTAAACGGTTATAAATTTAAAAGCACCTTTGGGTGCTTTTAAATCTCATATTTAGCCCAACTCCAAAAATAATAGGAATGAGAATGCTGCTATACAGATATAAATAAATACCTGATACATTAGTCAGATATGCTTATCTATTTGTGACTTAAATTTATTTTTAAGCATGTATAATTTTTTTTATCGATCGAAAATTTGAAGAATAGAGAGCAAAATATTGTTCTCCATTTTAAGACCTATTTACAGCTAAAATTCTCAGCTTGCTCACTGTCTCCCTGACCGTTATAGCGTGCAATTAACGGATATGGACAAAGTGGACGAGTGCGGTTTGCCGACCAGTCGGTAGGCAATTCAGTATTCACTTGCCCACTGGCATTGCCTTCGCCGCGTGAGCCAGCAATAATTCGGTCTGGTGCCTGACCATATTCAACCCAGTTGACCAGTGCCTTGAGTGCGTCAAACTGATCGGTTGCGATGCCACCACGAGAGTGATTCATACCCGGAACACGAAAAAAACGGACAAAACTTGGAGCAGTGCCTGAGGCATTATTTTGATATTTTTGCAGTAATTTATCGTACCAGTTCTGAGTGTCATCTACAGAAAATACCCCGTCGGCCGTACCTTGCACCACAATCATTTTGCCACCACGTTGTTGTAACTGATCCAGATTTAATTCATTGGGCGGAATCATGAAAGACATCGCACTTTCTTGATAGGTTTCATTCGTTGCCGATAATTTTGCATAGTCCACGTCAAAATTAAAATTGAAGGCAAATTGTCGAGAGTTTTGCATCATACTTGGATCTGGTGGAACCTGAAAAATAATCCCAACAGCCACAGGGTCACGTGCCGTACCAACAGAGGAATCAAACTTCCAACTGGCCCAATTACTGCCCAGTAGTCCCGGGTCAAAAGGCTGTGTGGAGTACAGTGCTTCACCTGTTGCATTGACGGGGCCGCGATAAATATTTGCGAGCACGTCTAGTTGTTCTGTGCTTAAGCAACTTCCATCACGCTCAACTGTACACACAGGCACATCACGATGAATATCAAAAGCAGTCCGACAAGCTTCTACATCTTGGACTAAGCCATCATTAGCACCATCTAAACCATCACATTGATTTAAAATAGATAGCGCCAACAGTTTGCGTTCCGATAGCGTAAGGGCTGTACTCAAATCATTTTCATCCGTAGCTACACGGCGTAATTGTTGTGCGGTATAGAGTTGGGCTGCCGCAGCACGTGGTAGATGAAAACCCGGCGTACTCGCGAGTATCCCATCATACTGATCACTTAAACGTGTTGCTGCCATCATGGCATGGCGTCCACCGTTTGAGGTTCCACCTGCATAAGAACGGTCTGGCAGTTTTCCATAAGCAGCTTGAATCAGATTTTTCGCCATGGGAGTGAGTTTGGTAATCGCACCATAGCCATAGTCTATTCGAGCTTGTGGGTCTAATCCGAACAATGGATTTTGTGAAGCATTGTGTCCAGCATCAGATGAAATAACAGCAAAGCCATCATGCAGTGCATTGGTCAATGGGCCACCGCTGCCCACTTGCCCCGTTGCCGTGACAATATTGCCATCAGTTCCGCCATTGCCTTGATAAAGAAAGCGGCCATTCCAGTCCAGTGGTAAGCGCATTTCAAAACCAATTTGATAGCTTTGACCATCTACGGGACTGACTCGCGGGTACATGTAGCCTGTAATGCGGCAGTGTGCCGCAATATCTTGACCTGCAACTTTTAAGCTGCCTGCTGCTTCTAAGCTTGCAGAAGTGATACTGGTATTTGCATATTGAAACCCTTGTAAATCCGCGCATGCACCTTTTAAGTTGGTTCCGATAGCTGGAGAAAGTTTCGGAATTGTGGCCGTGGCTTGTGTCGTATTTGAGCTGTCATTATCGCCACAGGCTGAAAGACCAACACATAAGGTCAATACGCTTAACGGTATGAACCAATTTTTTTGTTTTAACTGCTTTTGCATGATTGAAGTTCCATATCAAACAATGTCGTAGGTTAGGGGGTAAGCACCATAAAATTTGCAGTACTTCTGGCAATCAGTTTCTGGTTTTGCCATGCTTCGCTTTCAATATTGAGAATGACTTTGCCTTGCTTGATAAAGCGACATTTGGTGAGTACTGTACCGACTAAGCAAGGGCGTAAAAAATCCATAGTTAAGTTAATGGTGGTGGCTGGTGTCTGCTGATTGGCCAAATAGGCAAATAACCCCATCACATCATCCAACATGGCGCAGACCATGCCGCCTTCTACACTTCCTCGAGGATTGGTAAAACTGTCGAGCGCCACGTAGCTAATTTCTAGTTCGGTCTGCTCAGCATTCCATTGAATATTGTGACCTCCCAGATGATGGTGGATGGGCGGCAGGTGTTCTAAAGTTTTCAGCGTCATTTCGAAAGATCCTTGTTTCAAATGAAGAAGATAAAAATGAATGGGTTTGCCTGATCACTGAAGCGTATAAGCATCATAAATTACAGCTTTACCTAAACGTATAGCGCTCCCTACGGCTACCGTTTGGTTCAGCCAAGCATATTTGGGTGAGCTGGTTTCAAATTGCATGGTGATTTTGAAATAGTATTTGTTCGGATCGACATCTTGACCCTCTGCAAGTTGTTGCAGTACTTGTGCTGATCCATGTCGATAACCTTTGGTTTGAAGATAAATCAGTGCGCCATCTTCAGTTTCAAGCAGGTACCGCGTATCAATAATGGCGAGGCCTTTGCTATCGACAATTTGCCAATCTGCTCCGTTATTTAAAATACGGCCTTTAAAGGCTTTGCCTACAAATGATCCTCCCGTGATAGGAATAATGCGGCGTTTGCCACTATCGCTAGTGGTTCCGAGTTCCCACACAGGAGCATTTAAATCGACACTAAATTGAGCCAGTGGTTCTAAATGAGGGGCTGGTGGATGGTATTGAGTTTCAGCATGTGTCTGGTTAAGTAAGCACAATCCAAAGAATAGGCTAAGTCGTTTTTGCATAAATTTCCCCTCAAGAAATTGAGGTTCTGATCCATGCAGAACCTCCATTTGCTTATTTAAACTTCCATGTGTAATCAATGTTAATGCGTGTTTCGTTGGATGGTTTGATGTTGGCGGTAGAGAGCATATTGTTGTCATACATGGCATAACGTGCGCGTAAGCCAAGGTTTTTGAACATACCTGTTTGCACCGTATAACCAAGGTCAAAATCAGTTTCATGTTCTTTTAAATCCGTTCCACCCAAATTTGGCGCATAAATATTGTCACCCGTAGTGTAACGGGTCATAAAGCGTAAACCTGGTACATAGTTTTTGAAGTCATATTCATAACGGAAGCTATAAACACGCTCTTTAGGATTTAAAAATTCCGCAGGCCAAGTGTCAATCAGCAGTCCCGTTTCCCCTCCAGTTAAGTAAGGAAATGCTGTGTCACCGCTATGATGAAAAGTTGCCAAAATAAACTTATGGTTTTGATGTTTGTATTCAAAATAGGCATGAATCAGATCATTTTCCACTAAACCTGCTTTGGCTTGACCTTCATCACGGCTGCGGTAGTAACGCAATTGTGAACTTAAATTATTGTTCTCATTGAATTTATGATTATAAGTAACCCCAAACATAGATTGGTCATATAAGTCTTCGACATTCATATAAAAACTGGTGAGTTTAGTATTAGGGATGAGTTGATAATGTCCCCCCAAATAATAGAGTCCATCTGTTTCTGCGCCTTTAAAGCGCCCATTTACGCCTGATATTTTAATGTTTTCGTAATTGGTTGAGTCACGATGATTGACCTTGTCGATATAAGCCGATTGAAAATCAAGGTTTTGAATATCTTTCGATTCTAAGGAAATCCCTCGATAGGTTTGTGGCAATAAACGCGCAGGCGAGGCGACCAGTACAGGGTTCATTGGTCGAAGTGTTCCGACCTTTAATTCGGTTTTACTGATTTTAGATTTACCTGTGACCCCAATTTCCCCATAACTTGAAGCAGGTTCATTGGTCACAGTATCCCGAGGTAAGTTTCCTGTTCCTGCATAATCTGCACTGGCATCCAGTTTAAAGCCAGCCGTTGCTAAAATATCTACCCCAAAGCCAACCGTTCCTTCGGTATAGCCTGAATTGGCTTTTAGAATAAAGCCTTGCGTCCAATCTTTGGCGGCAGGGTATTTAGACTGTTCTTGATAATCACGATCAAAATAAAAATTTCGCGTGGTTAAATCAACTGTGCTGTTATCAATAAAGCTACCTGCAAATACTGAACTGGAGAGCATAAGGGTAGAGTACATCCATAATTTAGACTGCATTGCATTTCTTCCTGAAATATCATTGTTGTTTTACATTCAGACCTCAAACCGAGGTCTGTTCTTCATTTCTTGTTTAAACGAATTATTTTCCAAGCATTTCCCGCGCGACAATTTCTTTCATAATTTCATTGGTGCCACCGTAAATTTTTTGCACACGTGCATCGACAAAAAAGCGCGAAATCGGATATTCCTGCATATAGCCATAGCCACCAAACAGTTGCAGTAATTGATCAATCACATCGCATTGGGTATCGGTAATAAAGCATTTCAAAGCAGCAACATGGCTGACGCTTAAAGCATCTCGACTGTATTGTTCTGCACATTGGTCGACAAAAGCCTGAGCCGCTTTGGCCTTAATTTGTGTGTTGGCTAATACAAAACGCGTGTTCTGCATGTGGCTTAAAGGCTGACCAAAGGCTTTACGTTGCTGGACATAATCACTTGTGATTTCAATAGCGCCTAAAATCGAACCCAAAGCCATCATAGAAATACTTAAGCGTTCACGAGGTAACTCCTGCATCAGGTAGGAAAAACCTTGACCTTCTTCGCCCAGTCTTTGGTTCTTAGGCACTTTGACCTGATCGAAAAATAACTCAGCGGTGTCTTGGGCATGGAGTCCAATTTTTTTCAAAGATCTGCCTTTTTCAACGCCATTTAAGCTAGCATCGACCAGTAACAAAGAAATGCCTTTTGCTCGTGCTTCAGGATTGGTTTTTGCTACCAATACAATCAGGTCAGCATGTATCCCATTGGAAATAAAGGTTTTTGACCCATCCACAAGATAATGATCTTGATTCAGAATGGCTTGGGTGCGAATGGCTTGTAAGTCCGATCCTGCATTGGCTTCGGTCATGGCAATGGCTGTTACGACTTCACCTGTGACCATTTTAGGCAGCCAATATTGCTTTTGTTCTTCACTGCCTAAGTTTTGAATATATGGAGAAACCAGTTCATTTTGTCCACCGATTGCAACAGCTAAGGAGGTAAAACCTGCTTGCGCAGTTTCCTGTACCAGCATCAGAGAATAGTGTACAGGAGCACCATAACCACCATATTCTTCAGGCACATCAACACATAAAAAGCCGTTTTCACCTAACTGGTTCCATAATTGTCTTGGAATAAGTCCGTCTTGTTCCCACTGTTCATAGTGCGGAGCGACATATTCTTTTAGAAAGCGGCGATAATTATCTCGAAACAGTTCAAATTCAGTATCTTGCTGCATACTCAACCTTTTTTTTGGCAAAAGTAAGGGTAAAGCCCAAAATAAATTGAGCTTTTTTACTGTTATTTCAGTAGGTTAGTTGTTTAGGGTTGGAATTCGAATAATCAGTGAATTCTCAGTTTGTTTTTGATACAACTCTTCAATTTTCTCGGCACGGCGTTTAATGATATTGCCTTGATTGAGATTGCCTTTATCCGTGACTTCACCTGCATCGAGCTGCGGTGGTTCAGTCATCAAATAAAGCATCGAGGCACGATTTGAACTGCCCGTTGCATCTTTATTAAAGGTCATCAGAAATTGGCGGAACCAAAGCTGTACTTTAGGATGTTTCAATATCTGTTCGACTGAGTTTTCTGCTAGTGAGAGTGCAGCGTACTCGGCACAGGCATCTAATTTAGGGAAAATCAAAAAGCCTATGGCATTTAGATTTGAACCAGTAATACACACATCTTGAATCAGCCGGTTGCCTTGAATCAAAACCTTATTGCGGATGGTTCCGACATTTACAAACGTACCCGTATTGAGTTTAAAGTCTTCTGCAATACGGCCATCGTACATTAAGCCCTGAGTTGGATCATTGACATCGACCAAGCGAACCGCATCTCCAGTATGGAAAAAGCCTTCCTCATCAAAAACGATGCTTTGTTGGTTTGCATTTAAGCGCCAATAACCTTTCATGACATGTTTGCCACGAACACAGAATTCAAGTTTGTCACCATGGGGAACCAATTTAATCTCGCAGCCTGGTGCTGGGTAACCAATAAAGCCTGCCATAACGCGTGGGCCTGTGGTAAACGCACAAGATGGCGCGGTTTCCGTCATGCCAAGCCCACTCATAATGCGAATTTTTTCACCACAATGTTGTTGTGCAATTCGGTCTAGTCGGTTCCAGCCTGCTTCGGATAACGCAGCACCGGCAAAAAACAGAATTTTTACTTTGGCAAAGAAGCGATCACGCAGTTCAGCATCTTTTTCTAGTGCATCGGTGAGTTCTTCCCAACCTTTGGGTACATTTAAATAAACTGTGGGTGAAATTTCTTTTAAGTTTCGAATCGTCTCATCGAACTTGCCTGCAACAGGTTTACCATCATCGATATAGATGGTGCCGCCGTTATATAGGGCGATACCGACATTGTGGCTACCGCCAAAGGTATGATGCCAAGACAACCAATCCAATAATACAGGCGGCGTTTCTTCAAACTCTGGGAAAGTTTGTAATAACATTTGCTGATTTACACTTAACATCAAATGCGTGGTTGGGACAGCTTTCGGCAGTTTAGTCGAACCAGAAGTAAACAAAAATTTGGCAATTTGATGTTCATCTAAACTTTGATAATGCTCTTGCACATGAGTGACAGGCGTATCTAACAGTGACTGAAATGACGTGCAACTGTGCTCACCCAGAATCCCTTTATTGGTGACAATTTCAACCTCTGCTTGGGCACAATTTTGAATGGCTTTGGCGAAGGCTTGACCATCATTGGCATAGACCATGCCCGGAGTAAGCACATCGAAAACATGTTTGAGTTTACCAAAATCTTGTGAAATCAGTGAGTAAGCAGGGGATATAGCAGAAAATGGAACACCTGCCAACATTGCAGCCATCGACAGCGTTAAATGCTCAAGATCATTGCCCGATAAAATAAGTAAAGGACGCTGCTCGCTCAAATTGCGATTATGTAAGGCTTGGGCAATATGCCATGCACGTTGTAAGGTGTCAGCATAACTCAGTTTGACCCACTCACCTTGAGTATTTCGTTTTGCAGCAAAAATATGCTCTGGTTTAGTTTGCGCAAAATGAATTAGGCGATCCGTCAGTTTTTGTGGGTAATTTTTAAGTTGTTCTTTGGGATGAAGATACAAGACCTGATCTCGATAAACATAATCGACATCATGGCTCCCCAGTTTTACAAAGCGTTCGCGATCTTGTGATTGAGTGGCATTCATTTGCATTGGTTTCACTCCATGGAAAGCGCATCACTGCGCTTTATATTTTTGCTTCATGCATTTTTATTGAATATTAAGGTCAGATCCAATTGTTAAATTGTATAATGACGCGGCTGTGTTTGTATGGTGATCCAACGCAATTCTGTAAATTCGGCAATCGAAGCCTTACTGCCAAAGCGCCCGTAGCCACTGGCTTTGGTTCCACCAAAAGGCATTTGTGCTTCATCGTGCACTGTTGCACCATTAATATGGCAAATGCCTGAGTCAATTTGTTTCGCAACATCCAGTGCTTGTGCAATATTTTGACTAAACACAGCAGCAGATAAACCAAACTCACTGTCATTGGCAAGGGCAATGCCTTCTTCAACACTGCTAAAACGTTGTACCGTGCAAACAGGGCCAAAAGATTCTTCTCGATACAGCAGCATTTCGGGTTGAATATTTAAAACCAAAGTTGGTTGCATAACAGTGTCTTGTATATGAATGCCAAGCGGTAAATTTGCCCCTTTACTTTGCCCATCCTCAAGTAAATGTCGAATGCGATTTGCTGCACGTTGGCTTTCCAATACGCCTAGTGCATTCCCTTTAAATGTTGGATTTCCTGCATGAATGGTATGAGTCTTTTCAATCAGTTTTTCAATAAATTGATCCGCAATCCCATCTTGAACGAGTACGCGTTCGGTAGACATACAGATTTGCCCTTGGTTGAAGTACGCACCAAATGCAACCGCATTGACAGCTTCATCAACATCAGCTTCATTCAACACTACCACAGGCGCTTTTCCACCAAGTTCGAGTAGAACAGGTTTTAAGTATTTGGCCGCGGTTTCTGCAATAATTTTTACGACTTTGGTGGATCCAGTAAAGTTAATTCGCTTTACTGCAGGGTGAGAAATTAAGCGCTCCACAATTTGCGGTGCATCTTCTGCAGCATGAGTAATGACATTTACCACACCATCGCCAAGTCCTGCTTCATACAACACTTGACCAATTAAACGCTGTGTTGCAGGGCAAGCTTCGGATGCTTTGAGTACCACAGTATTACCGCAGGCAAGTGGCATCGCTAACGCACGGGTCGGTAAAATCACTGGTGCATTCCACGGGGCTATACCAACCACAACCCCACATGGAACACGAATTCCCATCGCCATATTTCCGGGCACATCGGATGGAATAAGGCTGCCATCCATTTGCGTGGTCATGGCTGCTGCTTCACGCAACATGTTGGCAGCAAGGTGGACATTGAACCCATACCATGTCGCAGTTGATCCTGTTTCACGCATCCCAATTTGAATAAATTGATCCGTTCTCGCATCCATCAAATCCGCTGCTTTGAGTAAGCGTAAGCGGCGTTCAGTCGGGGAAAGTTTCGACCAAACAGGAAAAGCCTTTGCCGCAGACTCTATAGCTAAATCGACATCTGCCAAAGTTGCCGCCGCTGCAATACTTGCGACTTGACCATCAATCGGACTAATTCGTTCAAACGTCGCTTGATTCGATGCATCGACAGATTGCCCGTGAATCAGCAATTGCACCTTATGAATGTTTGATGTGTCTACAGATTCATCTTGTTTTAACTGTACATTGTGCATGGGTTGTATCCTTACTTAACCATTTAAAAACCAGAAATTAGCCAGTACGCTTGTAGCTTTGTAAACCCGGTTTAATAGATTTTTCATCTAGAAATTGTTTCAGACCTTCTTGGCGTCCGCCTTCGGTATCACGGTGGTTACATTGGTCTAACTTGGCATATAAATAATCTTCATTTTGATCCCAAGTGAGTTCACGACAGCGTTTAAAGCCATTTTTAGCGGTACGTAATACCACTGGGTTTTTCTCTAGCAAAATATTGGCAAGTTCAGCGACTTCGGCTTTAAGTTGAGCCAAAGGTACACTTTTATTGACCAAGCCCATATTTTCAGCTTCTTTTCCACTAAAAGTCTTGCCCGTCATAATGTAATACAGCGAGGTACGGTGTCCAACGGTATCTGCCATTGCTTTACTGACCAAGTTACCTGGTGGAATTCCCCAGTTAATTTCAGACAAACCAAACGTCGCTTCATCCGCTGCAATGGCAAGATCACAAGCCACTAAAGGAGAAAAGCCACCACCGAAACACCATCCATTAACCATGGCGATGGTTGGTTTTGAATACATACGTAATAGCTGCCACTGCCAACGGCAAGAATCACGACGGATACGTTCTTGCACAATTTCTGGTTGACTATCGACTTCACGGAAATATTCTTTCAAATCCATGCCTGCTGTCCAAGAGTCCCCAGATCCTGTTAATACCAGCACACGAGCATCTTGATCGAGTTCTAAGGTTTCGAGGACATCAATCATTTCACGATTCAATGTTGGACTCATGGCATTTTTCTTTTCTGGGCGGTTTAAAATAACCCATGCAATACCATTTTCAATTTGTACATCAACAGTTTCCCAACGGTTTTCATATGTCATGTGCTTGCTCCTTGAATGACAGTTTGTTTGTTCTTTACTTAACTTAATATCAGTTAAACTTACATTCAAGTGTTTTTTAAATTATTTTGCTTAAATTTTTTATATTATTGAAAAATATAACTAAAATCATTTTTATAAAAAATATATGAATTTTGGTATTGATTTTTAAATCAGTCTAACTGATATTTTATAAGTGTT
Organism: Acinetobacter sp. MYb191; assembly: GCF_037572605.1. Classification (NCBI taxonomy): domain Bacteria; kingdom Pseudomonadati; phylum Pseudomonadota; class Gammaproteobacteria; order Moraxellales; family Moraxellaceae; genus Acinetobacter; species Acinetobacter sp. MYb191. The sequence goes on from NZ_JBBGZP010000016.1 coordinate 173,057, forward strand.
CGATGAACAGCACAAAACAACAAGATGTCATGGAAATATCAAAAGAAGGATTTAGTTATGGATAAAGTGCATCATCCCTCGGGAAGGGCCAAACTCACTTTGCTATTATGTTTTGCAATCGCAATTTTTGAAGGTTTCGATCTTCAATCTATGGGGGTTGCCGCCCCACGTATGCGTGCAGAATTTATGTTGGATAATGCCCACATGGCTTGGGCCTTTAGTGCCGCGATTATCGGAACCTTACCAGGTGCGATTATCGGTGGACGGCTTTCAGATATTATCGGTCGTAAAAAAGTATTAATTTTCAGTATCTTGCTATTTGGAGTAATGTCATTAGTGACTGCCTTTGCAGCAAATTATGAACTACTTTTAGTGATTCGCTTTTTGACTGGACTCGGTATGGGTGGCGCCTTACCTATGATGATTACCTTGGCATCCGAGGCGGTATCATCTGACCGTAAAGGCACAGCAGTGAGTATTATGTACAGTGGTATTCCATGTGGTGGATTACTCACCTCTGTAGTTGCGATGCTTTTGGCTGGCGATGCAGAGTGGCGTCATATATTCTATGTGGGCGGGATTGCCCCAATTTTATTAATTCCATTGCTGATGAAATTCTTACCTGAATCAACGGATTATCTAGACCGTAAAACCCAATCGGCAACGCCTTTTTTTGAAGTGCTCTTTGCTAAAGAAAGAAGAATGTCGACTATTCAAATTTGGATTAGTTTCTTCTGTACGTTGGTGGTGTTGTATTTCTTGCTAAATTGGCTGCCGCTATTGATGGGGGCGCAAGGTCTGACCAAGCTGCAAGCCAATTATGTGCAAATGGGTTATAACGTTGGTGGTATTTTTGGCTCAATTTTGATGGGCATGATGCTAGACAAAATGCGCATGAGTTTCGTGATTAAATTTATTTATCTCGGCATTTTGGTGTCTTTGTGTTGTCTGTCTTTTTCTCCAACCGTGGCAGTGCTGGCACTCTCTGCAGTGGGTTGTGGGTTATTTATTGTGGGTGGACAATCTGCATTATATGGGCTTGCTGCCATTTATTATCCAGCCGAAATGCGAGGCACAGGTGTTGGGGCAGCAGTTGCTGTTGGTCGTATTGGGTCTTTTGCTGGTCCATTGCTTGCCGGTTTTTTACTGTCACTGGGACAAAGTGCCACGATCGTGATTGGTTCAAGTATTCCTGTGATTCTGATCGCAGCAATTTCTGCCTTGATGCTTGTCAGAAAGCCTAAACAGCCTGTACAGTTAATACAAAGTACGACAGCTCGTTAAATACAAAGAAGTATGAGAGGTGACTCTCATACTTCTTTTTTAGTTTTAGCTTTTATGATGAAAAATTATGATGCGTTCAAATACCGTTGATAAAAAAACAGAAGATGGCCCACGTTTAAGCTATACCATCGCACGTATAGATCGGGTAATTAGTAAATATTTAACAGAACATTTAAAAGATTTAGACATCACTTTGCCTCAGTTCACGGCATTATCTGTTTTGGCTTCTAAAAATAATTTATCGAATGCCAAACTCGCAGAGCGTTCATTTATTAAGCCGCAATCGGCCAATAAAATTTTGCAAGATTTATTGCAACAGCAATGGATTGAGAAAACTCCAGATCCAACCCATGGTCGTCGTATTCTGCTTACAGTAACAGAAAGTGGTTTAGCTAAACTAGCCGAATGTAATGCTGTGGTAGAGGCGTTGGAAACTAAAATGTTGCAAGGCGTCGATATGAACTTGGCTTATTTAATTCGCAACAATTTAGACATTATGGTCAATAACTTAAAACAATCTAAAGTTGAAGCAGCTTCAGAGTGAGTCAAGATGAGGCTTTAATATACTCATGCATAGATGTAGATGTTTTCTCTGTTAGAAATGTATTGTCAGTTGATGATTGATCTTGCTAGCATGACTTTGAAATCTTTTAACAAGTGTGGCTAGGGATGTCTTCAGGGCAACAAGTATTAATAAAACTAAGAAAAATGATTATCGCGGGTGAGCTTGAAGGCGGCAGTCGCATTGCTGAAATCCCAACAGCAGAGTTACTTGGAGTATCACGACAGCCCATTCGCATGGCCTTTCGTTTGCTGGAACAAGAAGGATTGTTGATCAAGAATCCAACCCGTGGTTATACGGTTCGTGAAATTTCAAATCAATTGGTCAATGATGCCTTAGAGGTTCGCGGAGTATTGGAAGGCTTGGCAGCCAAAACTTTAGCTGAGCAAGGTTTATCGGAAGTACAGCAGCAAACTCTCAAAAATTGTATAGAGAAAATAGAACAACTTTTTGCAGAGCATACTGAATTTGGTGATGAAGAATTAGAACGTTATCATGAATTTAACGTGATTTTCCATGACACAATTATTCAAGGTGCACAAAATATTGCGCTTATTCAAGCCTTAGCAAAAAACAATCAATTGCCTATGGCTTCCGTTCAAGCCATTACCTATGACGAATCACGCGCTTTGTCTGAATATCGCCGCTTGCACTACGCACATTTGCAGCATTGCTCTATTTATGAAGCTTTACTTCAGCGCCAGTCGGGCCGTGCTGAAACTTTAATGCGAGAACATAGTAGTGTTGCGTTATTAGGCGAGACGGTCAAAAACATATTGACCGTGGTGTAATAAAAAAACTCCCGCTCAATGCATTTGAGCGGGAGTAAAACGAGTGTTCCTATAGCTCAATCACCAAATTTTTGGATTTAGCGCGAGAGCAGCAAGGCGTGAACTGATTATTCAAGGCATGTTCTTCATCTGTCATAAATACGTCCCGATGATCTGGAATGCCAGAAACAACACGGGTAATACAAGTACCACAGATGCCTTGTTCGCAAGATACAGGCACATCAAAACCATGTGCTAACAGGGCTTGTGATACCGTCTGTTCAGGTTGAATTTCTATTCGACGCCCCGTACCTTTAATTTCTAAGGTAAATGCCTCATCTTTTGAATGATAGGCTTTGGGTGCAACAAAATGCTCCTGATGCAGTTGTTCGGCTTGCCAACCCGCTGTTTCAGCGGACTGCATTACAAATTGCATAAAACCTGTTGGGCCACAGACATATAGATGTTTGCCTGAATCAGGCTGTTGCAATACTTTTGCCATATCACATTCGGTATCAACCTGATTTTGAATGTGAAAATGAATCTGTTCTGCAAAATGTTGGGTTAAATTGCCATAAAAGGCGATCATTTCATGGCTACGTACAAAATAATGCAGTTCAAGTGGAATACCTTGTGCTTTTAAATGATAAGCCATAGAGAGAATCGGGGTAATTCCAATGCCTCCTGCAAACAACACTGCTTTTTGTGTTCGGCTATGTAGCGCAAATAGATTACGTGGCTGACCAATATTTAATACATCACCTTCTTGATAATCATTATGAATGCAACGTGAACCGCCACGTGAGTTTACATCGTGCAGCACCCCAATGACATAACGATTGTTTTCACTCGAACAGTTCGAGAGAGAATATTGCCGAGTAAGTCCATTTTTGAGATGAACATCAATATGCGACCCAGCCTCAAATGGCGGCAGGGCTGAACCTGATGTGGAAATAAGTTCAAGGGCGCGAATAGAGGGCGTAAGCTGATGAATCTTATCAATAATAACGTCCATGTTTTTATCCTTAAATCACATGAATATTTGGAAATTTAGCCACTTCAGGTTTTGCCGCAGCATGTCTTTCTTCAGTCAATAAACGCTCAATCACTTTGCGTGATTGCACACCACCTGCATCAATATTCAGCATCAGTAATTTACGATGTGGATTATTCAGAATGTTTTGTTGTTGTTGCTCTAACATTTCCAAATCTTCAGTAAAGATTTTGCCTTGTCCTTCACGAATTTGATCAGTGAGTTCTGTATTTTCTGGCTGGAAGTTGCGTGCCATGCCCCAGAAATACCAATGTGAAGTTTCAGTTTCAGGCGTAATAAAATCCACCACGATCGAAGACACTTTCTTGTCCTTTGGTGCGTCATAACCACCATGACCTGCATGTGCAACACCCACTTCAATATGTACGTTACTTGGGGCGAAGAAATGACAACGCTGCCAACGGTCTACGGGTATATCATCTGCGAGTTTATTACCCCGAAGTGCCATTTGCCAAAAGGGAGGGGCAATCACATTATCCATATAGCGTTCAGTAATGACATGACCACCCTCTACTTTGGTGATTGGTAGTGATTCATCAATCTCTTTTTGACCAATACTGCTGGAATGCACATAGGTTTCATGGGTTAAGTCCATGAGGTTATCAATCATCAGGCGATAGTCACAATGAATGTGGAATAAGCCACCTCCATAGCTCCATTCAGGGTGATCGGCCCATTCTAGTTCAGGAAGTTTGGATTCATCTGCAAGATTTTTATCACCTGGCCAGACCCAGACAAAGCCCATTTTTTCAACCACAGCATAGGCTTTATTGCATGGGAAACCATTGACTCGTTGTGCTGGCATTGCAATGGTTTTTCCTTCACAGCCCATGACCAGTCCATGATAGCCACAGACTAGATTGCCATCTTCAACATAGCCGAGTGAAAGAGGTGCGCCACGATGCGGACAGAAGTCTTCAACAGCAGCAGCTTTATTTTCTTTGCCACGATAGAAAACAATTTTTTCACCGCAAATCGTACGGCCTAAAGGCTTATCTTGAAGTTCTTCAGGGCGGCATGCGACATACCAAGCATTTTTAATAAACATTGTGATGACTCCGTGTCAATTATTGGATCCAATTTATAATATTTTTATTATATGGTCAACTGATGTTTGAGTGGGGATTTGCACATTATGGGAGTGAATGACTTAATAATGGAAGTTTAATAATTGTTTTTGGGTGTGTTTGTGAGTTTTAGAGTATTTTTGATCTATGCGCAAAAAATAAAATGGATCCAAAAATCCACTTGGCGTGGATTTCTGGAGACTTGGTTGATTAGAATTTTAGGGTGTAATGCAGCATAAAACGCTGTTCATCTAGGCTTTTACCATTTTTAATATCGTAGTTGATATTCAGGAACAGGAATTTGAGATTTTTGACCCAGTGATTTAAGTCGTATTGAACCAAGACATCGCTTTCTTGTTCAAAATTATCCTGATTGTTGGTTTGAAATGAATCACCATAAATATATTTGTAGGTGATTTTCAGTCCTTTGATGTAATCCTGAAGATTATATGAGGCGACAAAATGGTAGGATTTTTCATCGGCTTTGGTAAAGGCGCCTAGCGTCCAGTTCACCATATGCGGAATGGGCATACCATCCAGTTTAGGAATACCGTCTTTGCCGTAATTCTCTTGATAACCAATACCAGCTTGTAAATTACCATGCTTCATAAAGTGCATGACACCGAGTGAGGTGTTGTCATATTCCCCAATTTTGGCTAATCCTACATCATCATGTCGGAACAACCGTAGTTTGGTGGTTTGTTGCGAAGTCCAATTGTAATCTAGCGCAAAATAGCTCTGATTGATGATGTCTTGTAAATAGCCATCATAAAACTTCCAAGAGTATTTGCTGGTTTTGCCATCCCAGCGTAAAAAATATAAGCCATCAGACTCTTGTTTGGAAATGGCTAACTTGCGGTAATCCTCTTCATTCCGAGGGGAATAGCGGTTAATTAAGCCAAAATCAAAATTTTGATTTTGATATTTATATTTAAGCTCTGCACCTTGGTAATTCACTCTTAATTGATGGGTGTCCACTTGCGGGGCAAGAGGATCATCTGGCGTAAGCTCTCCAAAATTAAATCGCGCATTTTGATATTCAATTCCAGCACCTAGACCATACTTGGTATAGTCCTGAGCTTGTGATTTGCTTACAGAATCAAAAGGCAGCACCAAATCACTGGTGTGCTGATCTGGGCTAAGGCGATAAGCATATTGTAGGCTTGGCATGAGATGAAGTTGTAATTGGTCAATTTTCATAACCCAGTCACCACGATAAATGAAACCTTGGCTCAGGCTACTGGAGTCACTACTATTGCTGTCTTTGTAGTCTCGGTCAAAACTAAAGGTTTTTAAAACCAGATCGTTTTTAAAAGTGTAAGATTCGGCACTGTGTGCTGAACAACAGGCAATAGCTACCCCTGAGAATAAGATCCCATTCATAAAAATATATTTCATTTTAATTCCATTTAAAAACGTTTAACTGTCCTAAAACCAACATGGCTAGTAGCTAAGTCGAGTTCTTGTGGGTGCCTCGCGGCAGCACGGTAACGTGCACAATAGTTTGATGCACATAGGTAAGATCCACCTTTAATGGTGTATTTCAAGACCTCACTGCGGTTGACCCGATATTGCTCTGGATCTCCCATATGATGGTCTCGTGGTCCTGTGTATGGGGTTTGCGTCCATTCCCAGACATTGCCAATCAGGTCATATAATCCAAATGGATTTTTGTCAAAACAACCTACAGGTGAAACCTCAGCAAAACCATCATCCTGATTGTTTTGATAAGGGAATTCACCTTGCCAATAGTTGGCAGTGATATGACCATGGTGACTTGGCCCTAGGTCGGGGTTTTGCTGAAATCCTTTGGCTGCATATTCCCATTCAAGTTCAGTCGGTAAATCATGTCCTAACCAATCGGCATAAGCATAGGCATCGTTCCAAGTGACCATTCTGACGGGCTCATTGGGTTGAGGTTGTTTGCTACTTTTGAGTCCCCAAGGGTGTTTCCAGTTTGCCTCTGGTTCAAATCTCCACCAGTCGAGTTCAGCAACTAGCTGAGTGGGTTGAACAAACATGGCGGCACCATGCTGCTTTTCTGCATCGGTGATATAACCGGTCTGTTTTACAAACTCAGCGAACTGAGCATTGGTAACTTCAGTGGCATCAATTAAAAACGAAGGAACCTGATTGTTGGTTTGGTTAAGTGGTCGTTCATCATCGTACCCATGAGTGGTGCCAAGTTGTATGCTTCCTGCAGGGAGCTTCACCATTCCAGCATCTTTCTGATTGAGCCAACCTTGCGGTAAGCCTGAATACGCTACGCACTTGGTGCGGTTGCCTAAATCTACAATAGATGCTGGGGGAGTGGTTTTGGAGTTGTCTTGGCAAGCACTGAATAGGATTAATGATGAAGACAAAATAATGCGCTTCATCATTATTTATTCTTTACTTCTTGTTGTATTGCTCAAAGTCAACGACGCCATTTTTATCTGCATAGGACAGATATTTGTCATTTAAAATTTTGACAACTCTAGGATGTTGTGCAGCAACGTTGTGCTGTTCATTAAAGTCTTTTTTTAGATTATAGAGTTCCCATCCATGACTGTTGAATTTTGATGGGGAGTTTTCAACCAGCTTCCATTCATCATTTTTGGCATAGCGACTGCCATGTAGTTCTTTAAATTCATAGTAGTTTACAGGGCGAATGCGTGCGGCATTATTCTTAAAAGCAGGAATCAAGCTGTAACCCGAAGATTGGATTTTTTTGCTGTCCGCAGCGTACAGCTGGTTGTGTTGAATACCCGCCAATTCCATCACTGTAGGGAAAATATCACGAACTGTGCCAAAGTTGTTGTTGATACCACGGTCTTTGGAGAGATTGCTTGGGTATTTTACAAGGAAGGGGACGCGTACGCCACCTTCAGCAGCAGCCGACTTCCAGTAGGTAAATGGAGTGCTACTGACTTCTGCCCAGCGTGGACTCATGTAAACATAAGAAGTTGCATTACCAATATTTTCAAGGCTATTGTTTGCTTCTCCCATCGGGAAGTTATGATCACCACCTTCAGCACCATTATCAGAAATAAAGACAATCACAGTGTTGTCATATTGATGGTGTTTTTTTAAGTATTGAATGACATCGCCAACACGATCATCAAGCTGAGTGACCATGCCTGCATAAACTTCCATTTTACGAGCTTCATATTTGCGTTCAGCAGGCGTGAGTTGATCCCAACCTTTGGTCGACAAAGCTTGATTGCCGCGTTCTTCAGGAAATACGGCGTTTGCAGGAATCAGTCCAAGTTTCTTTTGGCGTTCAAATCTGGCTTTTCGAATCGCATCATAGCCTTGGTCATATTTCCCTTTATACATATCCCGATAAGATGCTGGAGCTTGAATTGGCCAATGCGGTGCGGTGTAAGCCAAATAGGCAAAAAATGGCTTGTTTTGAGTATTTTTATCCAGGTATTCAACCGCTTTTTTGGTAAAGAAATCGGTTGAGTAGTAGTGATCTGGTAAAGATACTTTCTGACCATTTTCGGTATATTGGGTGTTGCGAGAGTAATTCTTAGGTTGCTCTTTGAAGTGTAGATCAAAGCCATCCAATAAAGCGTAAGATTGATCGAAACCACGTGCTTTAGGGTTTTGATTGGCCTCAAAACCTAAATGCCATTTACCTACCATAAAGGTGTAGTAGTCTTTTTGTTTTAGCATTTCCGCAAGCGTATAGGCATTTGAGGTTAGATGTCCTGAATAGCCGTCAATTTTTAATAATGAGCGCGGACTGTCTGCCCCTACTAATTTTTCCTGTCTTTTGGATGTTTCATACATTGCCCCTAAACCGACCAAATGATTGTCTGCGCCCGTCATAAGCTGGGCGCGCGTAGGTGAGCACATAGATGAAGCGTGGAAATTAAAGAGCATTTTTCCTTGTGTGAGTAAGCTGTCTATATGAGGGGTTTTAATCTCGCTTCCATAAGCACTAATGTCTGAGAATCCTAAGTCATCTGCAAGAATAATCATAATATTTGGTGGAGAGTGCTTGGGATCTGTGGCATGGCTTGGTGAAATAAGTGTGCTAGATAGGAATAAGCCAAACGATAGTTGGCTTATTTTCTTTAATGTCATAAGACAGTCCTTTGATTTTTTAGTGCTTCATGCAGCTAAGGTGTTTGTTGGGCTGGTGATTAATTGCGCCATGTTGATCATAAAATATTTTTTAAATTGGATCCATAAAATTTTATGAAATTTATTATTTGTTATGTTTATCAGTTGTTTGTCTTAATTTAACTTGCTCTAATGTAATTTATAATTTAATTTTATTGATTTTTTGGATCCCGATTGTCAGGATGTGTGGATGAGCAGGGTGCTCTTTGGGTTGAGTGTTATGACAGCACATCAATCAACTAAATTATCAATATAAGGCAATTATGGATAAGGATATGCATAATCACCGCACTATATGTTCTTTTATTTCGGTGTGTATTTCCTATCCAAAAAGGGAGACACAGCGTGCAAAGAAATGTTCTACATGAGATTAACGATAACAAAATGAGTCGTTATCAATGGTTCGTTATCCTAATTTGTATTCTTTTGAATGTAATTGATGGTTTTGATGTCATGGTTATGGCATTTACTGCACCTGCTGTTTCTGCCGAGTGGGTATTATCTGGTGCTCAAGTGGGAATATTGTTAAGTGCGGGTCTATTTGGGATGGCAGCAGGTTCAATTTTTTTAGCACCACAAGCCGATCGAATTGGCCGACGGTTATTAATTTTAATCTGCTTAATACTTTCGGGGCTCAGTATGTCTGCTTGTGCCTTGGTTCAAGATCATACCATTTTAGCTATTTTACGTTTTATTACAGGAGTGGGCGTAGGGGGTATTCTTGCGAGCAGTAATGTGCTTGCAAGTGAGTACGCAAATGCGCGTTGGCGAAGTCTGGCCGTTAGTTTAATGTCTACTGGTTATGGTATTGGTGCGACATTAGGAGGGATTTTAACTTTTGCATTGATTGAACATTTAGGTTGGCGCTCCGTTTTTTTAGCTGGAGGTATAACAACTTTGATAATGTTCGTATTTGCCTTATGGTTACTACCTGAGTCACTTGATTACTTATTGGTGAAAAAACCAGTACGGGCTTTAGATAATATCAATGGAATTTTACGGCGTATTAAACTAGAAAATTTAGCTGTATTGCCGAATCATGTGCTAAATGGGCGTGATAACAATAATGGTATTAAGAAACTATTTAGAGGACGACAAGGGTTTCAAACATTGTGTTTATGGTGCGCATTTTTCTTGGTGATGTTTGGCTTTTACTTTGTAATGAGTTGGACACCTAAAATTTTAATTACGATAGGTATGTCATCAGATCAAGGTGTTAGTACAGGGATTCTAATTAGTATTGGTGGTATTTTTGGCGCTGCCATTATTGGGTTGATTGCTTCGCGGATAAAAATTTTTTATGCACTTAGTTTATTTTTAGGTCTGACAGCTTTGAGTATTTTTTTATTTATTGCAGTATCGTCAAAAGTGAGCCTTGCACTTCTTGTCGGGCTATTACTTGGAATATTAATGAATGGATGTGTTGCGGGATTATATGCTATTTCACCCACTATTTATGAAGCGGATATAAGAAGTCGCGGTGTAGGGTATGCGATAGGATTTGGTCGAATAGGGGCAATTTTATCTCCTATCATTGCGGGCTTATTTTTAGATCGAGGTATTGCGCCTCTGCAACTTTATGCTTATTACGGTATAGTTTTTATCTTAGCGATTTTTATCATTTTAGTACTTGCTAAGTTATTTTACCGAAAGCAAACGAATCAAACATCTTCGCTAAATTTATCAGCCTAATTGGATTTTTATTAATTAAGTTGATTATGTTGTGTTGAGCCAATTCATTTTCAGTTAAGCGGAATGACTAGACATATTCATTTGAATAAAGAAGAATTTGCCATTCTGTTTAGTTATTTTTATTGAGTGACAATCCTTATATTTGATAAAAAATCACCGCATTGCGGTGGTTTTTTATATCAAACCACGGAGTTCATTGGCTGCCTGACGTAATAATGGCAATACCTGTTGAATCAAATAGTCTTCACTTGTGAGATTGGTTTGCGACATACAGTTTATGGCTGCAATCACTTGGCCCTGTGCATTTAATACAGGTACGGCAAGTGCAATAATCCCCAACTCATGCTCTTCTTTAGATAAACAATAATCTGATAAAGCAATAGTTTTCAGTTGCTCATAAAAGATTACTTTATTCGTAATGGTCAAAGGTGTCAAACGTTTGAGCCCATAGGTTTCAACCCATACTTGTTGTTGTTCTAGAGATAAAGCTGCTAACAGTACTTTGCCTGTTGATGTGGCATGTGCAGGCAAGCGATTGCCTAAATGCATGCCATAAGGGTTAACTCGGAAATGGTCTTGTTGGGGAAGATAACTACGCGCAATTGGCACCACTTCATGTTCATCTAGAACCACCATTGAGAAGGTCAATGAGGTTTGAGCGCAAAGTAAGTTTAGTAAGGACTGGGCTACTTTAGGTAAGTGAGCCGAGCTTAAATAAGAGCTAGAAAAGCGTAATACTCGGGGGGTGAGCCAAAAGTAATGCTCATCGGTGCTTAAGTAACCTAAAAATTTCAGTGTTTTTAAATGCCGTCTAGCTGCGGTACGGCTAATGCCCGTGCGTGCAGCCACTTGGGTTACGTTCAGGCGCTGCCGATCGACGCCAAATGCTTCTAATATTTGTAAACCTTTGGCTAAGCCTGCAATGTAATCTGCATGTCGAATCACATCTTGTGAATGGGGATGTAATACATACTGATGTTCAGCGTCCATACTGTATTTCCAGAATTTTGATATGTTTTTGTCCGATTATCGGACAGTTGTAATGATATACGGTCAATTTCAATTTTACTATATAGCTCAGAAACTCATCCGCGCGTAATTTGAAATAAGGAATATACAAGGATGAAATCATGGAAATTTTAAAAACCAAAGTAGCAATTATTGGTGCGGGCCCCGCAGGGCTTTTACTAGGGCAACTGCTTTATAAAGCAGGGATTGATCACATCATTGTCGAACAACGCAGTGCGGACTATGTTGCTTCGCGCATTCGTGCAGGTATTTTGGAACAGGTTTCTGTAGATTTACTGGAAAAAGCAGATGTTGATCAAAATCTTAAAGCACATGGATTACCCCATTCCGGTATTGAAATATTGGCTCAAGGACGAAAGCACCGTGTTGATTTAGCTGCTCTCACTGGTGGAAAACAAGTTACGGTGTATGGTCAGACCGAGGTCACCAAGGACTTAATGCAGGCACGTGAACAGGCAGATCTGCTGTCTTTTTATGAAGCGAAAAATGTCAAAGTTGATAACTTTTATGCTCTACCCAATGTTGGTTTCGAATGTCAAAATCAGGCTTATCAAATAGAGTGTGACTTTATAGCCGGGTGCGATGGTTATCATGGAGTTTGCCGTGCCAGTGTCCCAGAAGATAAAATTAAGACTTTTGAAAAAGTTTATCCATTTGGCTGGTTGGGTGTACTGGCGGATGTACCACCTGTAGCGGATGAATTGATTTATGTACAATCAGAACGTGGTTTTGCACTATGTAGTATGCGCTCCGAAACACGTAGTCGCTATTATTTACAAGTTCCAGTTACTGATAAAGTCGAAAACTGGTCTGATGAACAGTTTTGGGATGAACTGAAGAATCGTTTAGATCCTGAAAGTAAGGAGAAACTGGTGACGGGGCCATCGATTGAAAAGAGTATTGCGCCGCTACGTAGTTTCGTGTCTGAACCGATGCGTTTTGGTAAATTATTCTTAGCGGGTGATGCGGCACATATTGTGCCACCGACTGGGGCAAAAGGCTTGAACCTTGCTGCCTCAGACATTGCCTATTTATCCAGTGCGCTCATTCAGTACTATCAAGAAGGTTCTGAGCAGGGAATTAATGATTATTCGGAAAAGTGTTTACAGCGCGTTTGGAAAGCTGAGCGTTTTTCTTGGTGGATGACCCATTTATTACATCGATTTGAAACCGAAAGTGAGTTTGATCATAAGATCAAACAAGCGTAATTAAGTTATATATTGGGTTCGGAAGCAGGACAAACGACTTTGGCTGAGAATTACGTGGGTTTGCCTTATGAGTTTCAAAAGTTGATGGTGTATTAGTTCACTAAATATTGAAAACTGATTAACGTATTGTGAGTAAAGACAAAATAAAGGTCATGTGGGAGTTGTCCTACATGACTTTTTCTAATAAACGATTAGATATGACGTTTATTTCTTAAACTCAGTAATCTGGATCGGCTTGTCTTTGACAAACTCTACAATGCCTTCACTTCCTTTGATGTGAATAGAAACGCCTTTGCCGTCAGTCATAAACATACCACTTGCCGCTGGTGCACTTTTCAGCATGAATGTTCGATCTGAGTTATCCGTCATCATCGCTGTTTCAAAATTATCAGATGACTTCAGTTCAATGGTTAAATCCATTGGGCCAGTGAAGTGAATCACTTGTGTTTCTGCAGCATTACTGCTTGATGTATTTTCTTGAGTGACTTTTCCCGTTGGTGCAGAAGTACAGCCTACTAAGGCTAAAGTAATGAGTGTTGCACCTAAAATATTTTTCATAAAACTGACCTTTTTATATATAAATCATAAGTCCATATATACTATTTGTTATACCTAAAGTTTAAAAGTTTGCTTTACATACGCCTTACATAAATAGAGCCTTACGCTGTATAAACGTACTTTTATTCACCTTAAATGATTCAAAATACGGTTTAAAGTGCTCATTCAAACTTTACACAACAGAGTAAATTGATATTTAAAAGTTCAATTTATTCAGTGGCATTAAATGCATCATGATAACTGACAACGCCCTGCGGTATTTCTCCATTGAAACTTAGAGCTTGAAAGTATTCGCTAGGAACACCAGGTAAAACCAACTCTAGATAAGGCCGAAACCCAAAGCGATGATAATAATTGGGGTCGCCTAATAGAACACAGCCTTTGGCACCCAGTTGTTTTAATTTTTAAAGGGATGCTTGCATCAGTTGTGACCCAAAGCCCAAACCTTGTTTATTTGGGCAGACAGAAATTTGGCCTAGGCCATACCAACCTGTTGTACCTGTCGAGATGGATATAGGTGAAATGGCGACATGACCGATAATTGAATCGTCTTCAACAGCAACCAAAGAAATCGTAAGTTGACCACTTTTTCGGAGGCTGTTCACAATGAATTGTTCCGTATGGCTGGTATGCTCTGCATTTAAAAATGCAGTACGAGTCAACCTCTCAATGCCTTCAACATCTTCTGGCTGTTCGTCTCGAATCGTGATGTTCATTCAAAAAATCCTTATGAGTATTCGTTCAGTTGAAAGTGACACTACTTTTATGAAGATAAGACTTCAACCCACTCTAAATAGCTCCGACCAGTTGCTTAAATAGGCAGGAGAGCGATTGCACTGATTCATTTGCCAAGGCTCTTTCCTCTCATTGCAAACCCCCAAAGAAATCAAATTCTTACCAAAGCGTTCAGTAATGGCATCCATCGTATTTGAGAGCTCTTTACGGTCATTTTTATGGCTATAGTCGGTAAAAAGATCATGCACAAATTTAGATTTATCCATAATTTCCAAAAGGACAATGCCCGCCTTTTTGTATTTAAACCCTGACTTGTAAATTTGGTCAATGCCTTTCATGGCCGCCTGCGTTATTTCAAGTAGATCATCGGTATGTTCATGCATGTGCACAATGGTATAGGGCGAGTAACGTTCACTTTGACTAAAACGACCTGTTTGAATATACACCCCGATCATTTTACAAATAGAGCCATCATGACGTAAGCGTTTAACCGCACTGGCAACATATAGGCGTACAGAGGCTTTGATGTCATCAATTTCATACACAGCTTGACCATATGAGCGACTACTAATAATTTGCTTATGCGCAACCGCCTCACTTTCAATATTGATGCAAGACAACCCCTGAAGTTCACGGACGGTCTTTTCCATGACAATACTAAAGTGCTTTTTGATTTCACTTGGCTTGGATTCAATCAAATCTAAAACCGTATAAATACCCATCGCGTTCAGCTTTTTGCAGTTCTGTCGACCGACGCCCCAGACTTCACCGACCTGCACATGTGCAAGCATGTATTCAGCCGTACATGGGTCCATGTGTGCCAAATTGCACACGCCATTCAACGCCTTATTTTTTTTGGCTAAATGATTGGCAATTTTGGCTTCTGTTTTAGAACGACCAATTCCAATACAGCAGGGAAGACCAAGCCATTGCCATGCCTTGTCTTTCATGTCTTTGGCATAGTCAGTGAGGTTAAATAAATGCTCATAAGCGGTTAGCTTTAAAAAACATTCATCAATGGAATAGATCTCTTGTTCATCGGCTGCCACATATTGCCCCAATAACTGCATGAAGCGGCGAGACATTTCCCCATATAGAGCATAGTTACTCGAAAACACTTGAATATTATGTTGCTGCACGAGTTCTTGAATTTGAAAAAAAGGGACAGCCATGCCAATGCCGAGATCCTTGGCTTCTTGGCTTCGAGCAACTACACAACCATCATTATTACTTAATACAATCACAGGGCAGTCATTGAGCTTTGGATTAAAGACGCGTTCACACGAGACATAGCAATTATTCACGTCAACGAGCGCGAATATTTCAGTTTCATTTTTCATGTTGTTTCTTCTTATTATTCTTAACGGTGGTACAGACGTTTTAAGTTAAACGTCACCACTCCCCAAATGACAAAGGTTTGATTTTCTGTAGGAATAATATGTTCATACTCGGGGTTTTCAGCTTTCAACCAAAGTTGAGGCAAAGGGTAGTTTTCATCTCCAAAAATGTCTTTGATGTCCGACTTTGACATTTTGTTTGTCATCATCAGTCTTTTAATCGTGGAGTCTTTATTATCAATTAAAGCCACCACGATGTCGTAGTGTTTAGCTTCAATACTCCGATCAATAATAATCGGGTCATTTACTTCAAGACCTACGCCCAACATTGACTCACTGTCTACATGAGCGATGAACGTTGAAATGGGGTTTTGTATTAAGAACTCATTGAGATCGATGGCTTTGCCTTGCTCATCTTTAGTGCTGAAGGCTGGGCCTGCTGGAATGCGCTCTAAAGAGACAGGAATAGAGACTTTGGACTGAGGTAGAACAGGGGTTAGCCCAAGTTGATCCGCAAGTTCAGCTTGCTGCGCAATTTGTTCGAGCATGCTATTGATGGTGGGGCTGGGTTTGCCGTCTGGCCCCATGAGATCTTGTAGAGACGACCATGCGTCGTCCGAAAAGTAGATGGGTAACTTCTTTGACATGTTGAATACTCCTACGCTACAAGGCGTGTTTGGAAGTGAAATCTGTCTGTTCAGAATATGCTGATGTGGGTGAAAACTCAAATTTAAAAATGCTGAATAAACAATGCTCCGTCAATTTTGGTCGCGGATAAGAAAAGTGAGAAACTTTCTTTTGGGTGATAAATAGCCCTTTGATCAGGGCTATTATTAGTGCTGATTATATTGTTAAGCCGATGAACTAAATGAAAACTTAGGGATTAGTTCCTAAAAACTCAAAAGGTTTGGTGACTTTAAAGGATGCATTGGCTTTGCCTGCATATGTCATAGCTTGGTCTGGGCCAAGTTCTAACTTCTTGGTTTGACCATCTTTAAAGTTAATTTCCTTTAAATCGACCCAAAACACATTGGGTGAAACAGCAGATTCAAAGAAATATAAACCACGTTTATGGTCGACCACTGTACGCCAACGGGTTGAGGAAATATTTGGTTCTTCTTCAGTGTTCAATCCAAAGGGTACGGACGCATTGCGAATGACACCAAAAACACTCGCTAATGAGTGTTTATAATTCGCATTTTTCGGGATGGCATTGATATAAAAAGATGCACGGGCAAAACGATCGGCCGCGCGGTTTGTACCCGGGAGCATGGTTGTTCCACCAATTTGCTTCCAATAAGCATTTAGCGCCAACTGCTGATCAAAGATTGGTGAGTTGGTCATGACTTGGTACTGGCGACTGTGATGAATCACTTGTTTTCCACCAATATATTCAATGATGGCACTGTCGCCTGTGGCATCTGAAATAGATAAATGCAGTGTTGCTAACCGTTTTTCACCTGGAACTTGGTCGGTCACCACCGTGAAAGGTTCTTTTTCCAATGCCTGAACGGCCTCGTTTACTGTGGCATAATTATCTAAGACGTATTGCGCCCACAGTGAAATGCCCAATGGTGGCTTTTTAGAGGTTTTTACATTTGGATATTCAGATTCAACCAACCACAGTAAGTTTGCCATTAGCCCTTTTTCATTGACGCCATCGGTAGTAGATATGTCATAACCCGTTGCAACCACACTGCCGTACTTGGATGTCCATTGAATCGATTTTGGCCCCGCCATACCATTACGTTTGACATTATTGGGTAAAATCCACAAGTTGGTTCCAACATCGCTTTTCCAGTCCATCGAACGTGCTGTCATGACGTCATTATTACCCAGATAAACCACACGGGTACATGCCATAGTTGCTTCTGCTACCACAAATATTCCTGCGGCAAATAATACTTTTTTTAGTACATTGTTCATTATCATGCTCTCGTAGAAAATAGGTAAATGTGTGCCAATGACTGGCTCTTACTGTTGAATGTCCCAATAAAAATTATTCGCTTTATAATCGTGTTCACAATAACGATAACCTGTTCCGAAATTTATTTTGGATTGCTTTGAGTTGTGTAGTCTCAGGAGATAGATAAGCTTGATTGTAAATCCTATAACTGGTTTGATCTAATTGGATATTTAGGGCAATGGGCAGGGACAATGTATGTTTTTCTTGAAAGGTTGCAGCCGTTTTCCAGTCAGCAAAAAAATCAAGTTTTCTTGGCCTATTATGTTGTCTACATCTGCACCAAAGGCATAGATGTTCTGATTTAGTCTTAATGCGCTGTGCAAGCCTTCTATAAAGCGTTTAACCTGAGTTCTTTGGCTCATAAAAATACCGATTGAAAGTAATGAATCTATTTTTATTTTCATGTCATTCCCTTTTTTATATATTTTTACCACATGATATAAAAATAGAGTATGGCTTATTTGATTATTTTTAGCACAGTTTTATTTTAATGTCGGGTGAGTCTAAAAGATATCTTCAGAAGATAAATAGCAACCAACGTATGGCCAAATTTTAATAAAATGATTACACATTTTATGATTTAAATATGCTGCTCATATTTTTATGTACTTATTCAGAATATCAGCAGTGATGACATTCTGAATAATCCGCAGTTGCTGGTGCTATGAAACATCATAAATGGGTAAATAACAGCTTCAGCGCCAGAGCAATTAATATGAGGCCCATCAATCGCTCAAACTGTTTTCCCATCTTTAAAAATTGCTGTCGAACGACGGGTTGAGAAAACAAAACAGCGACCAGCATGAACCAGAGTGCATTGACGATACACATCCATATCCCATAAGCAAATTGTAGTTTCATCGGGGTTGTCGGACTGACGAGTGTGGTAAATATAGCTAGAAAAAAAATAGTCGCTTTGGGATTGAGCGCATTGGTCATAAAGCCCGTTATAAAGGCTTTGCTTTGACTCAAAGGCATATTGGCAGTTTCTTCAATCGAGGGGTCGATATTGACAGAGGGAGCACGTAATAAACTCCAACCTAAATAAATTAAATATAGTGCGCCTGCGATTCTTAAAATAAGCATGAACCACGGACTTTGTTGAATAATAATGCCCAAGCCTACAAGGGTATATAAAACATGGACTGAAATTCCTATACCAATGCCAATAGCCGTGATGCATCCAATTGCATAGCCATAGCGCACGCTATTTCTAACTGTAATGGCGAAGTCAGGGCCGGGTAAAAGGACCGCAAGAAAATGTACCAAAGCCAAAGCTAAAAATTCTGAACTATATTGCATCCACATATTATTGATGCTCATCTGAAACGCTATAGCTCACGGTTAACTTATCTTTTTTAAGTTTATAGCCTGTAATTTCGAGTGTCCCAATTTCAGATAAATTTTGGACATGAGTTCCACCACAAGCAAATGCAGGTAAAGTCCCAAAACGGACTTCACGGTAGCCATCAGCATTTTGTTGGGTCAGTCTGACTAGTTGGCTTGAAATATATTGATTGCATATCTGCTGTAAAGTTTCTAAATCTGGGTCTTCAGAATGGTCTTGTTTGATAAATTGGACTTTGCATTCGTCTGGCCAGTGCTGTGCTTTGGTGGGTTGCCAACCAAAGGCTTGCATCACATGCCCGATTAAGTGTCCTGCGGAGTGTAGGCGACTGTGATAGTGGCGTCGGTTGAGGTCAACTTGAGCCTGTGCCAAACCTAAAGTAATCGCGTGATTAGAATAATGAATAATTTGATCATCTTGCATAGCGACATGAAGCACATCTACACCATTGATTTTACCTAAGTCACTGGGTTGACCACCACCTTGCGGATGAAACGGTGTTTGGGCAAGCTGAATGGCAAATCGTCCATCTTCAGTGGGGTCACAGTGTAAAACTTCTACCTCGGCTTGAGTGATGTCGGATAGATATAAAGCTTGAGTCATAGTTATCTCTGTCAAAATTTCACAGAAAAGATTATATGAGGCCTAATTATTGATGATAATCTAGTAAAAAATTAAATTACTTTTTCCTCATGAGCACAAATCAAAGTATGGCTTTACTCCAAGAAATGGCTATTTTTGTCAAAGTTGTGGAGACTGGCAGTTTTTCAGAAACGGCTCGACAGCTTGGAAATACGCCGTCCGCAGTGAGTAAAGCCATTAGCCGATTGGAACGGGCTTTAGGAACAAGGCTGCTTGAAAGAACAACGCGAAAACTGCGTTTAAGTGAAAGTGGAAAACAAACTTATGACCATTGTTCAGAGATGGTTAGAGCTGCCCAAGCAGTAATTGAGCATTCAGGCAAATTCAATACTGAACCCAGTGGGACCGTTCGGATCAGTGTACCGAAAGCCGTAGGGCATTATCTGATTCATCCACATATACCCGAATTTCTTGAACTTTATCCTCAGATAGATATTCAACTGCTGTTGGAAGATCGTTTCATAGACTTTATTGATGATGAAATTGACTTGGCCATACGCATCACCAATGAACCGCCGTTGGGCTTAAAGGGCCGACAGCTCATTCGCATTGACCATGTGTTAGTGGCGACAGCCGAGTATTTAAAAAAGAATGGAACACCTCAGCAACCGAGTGATTTAAGCCAACATCAATGTATTTATTTGGGTGAACAAGTCAGTGATTCAAAGTGGAAATTCCAAAAGGGTAATAAAACCACCAGTGTGACTGTAAAAGGACGATATTCGGCGAATCATACTGGTATCCGACTAGATGCGGCTTTAAAGCATATGGGAGTCGCAAGTTTGCCTTATTTTATGGCGAGACATGCTTTAAATAGCCAAGCACTGATTCAAGTATTACCAGATTGGCATTTCAAGACCTATTATAGTGGAGATGCTTGGTTACTATATCCACCCACACGCTATTTAGCTCCGAAAATAGAGGTCTTTATTCAGTTTATTGCGCAGAAACTGAGACTAGAACCCGTCCTAAAAAGTGAAGAGACGCTTGCTTAATTTATTAAAATGGCATCATTCAAAGAGCTTATAGCATGGCTAATGCTGAGTTAGATAGGTGATGAAGAGTAAACATTGATGATGCATCTTTGAAATAGCCTAAGCAGACTATCGATATTTAAGCCATAGTATATGCATCAAATGTACCGCATAATTTGAATGATTTAATGTTTAAGTCCTAGCGTTGAAAAGACTTTAAAATGAAATAAGCAATTTACTAAGAGATACGCAATGAAAAAACATCTACTTTATTCTTCTATTTTGGGTTTAAGCATCCCTACTTTGGGCTATGCAGATACAACCAATATTCATGTTTTAAGTGCAACGGTAAAAGATCAAAATATTGCGAATGCACAAGTCATTTTACAAAAAAATGGTGAACAGTCTGCATCAACGTCAACCAATGCAGACGGCCGAGCAACGGTGAACAGTAGTAGTGCGAATGGTGCAGAAAATTTATTGATTATCAAAAAATCAGGCTATTCAACACTGGTTGCAAAATGTCCCTGTGATGGTATGACCTATGCTTTAAGTCCTGTATTGAAAGACTTAAACAGTATGCGAATTGTTTTAAACTGGGGGCAGAGTCCTTTAGATTTGGACTCGCATTTAAGCTATAAAAATCAACATGTCTATTGGGACAATAAACAAGGGCAAGATGCCAATTTAGATGTCGACGACACAGACTCTTATGGCCCTGAAACCGTAACCATCGATAAACGTTTAGACGGGCAATATTATGTTTATTCAGTGCATGATTATTCAGATCGCACCAAACCCAATACTGCGAACCTGTCGAATAGCCAAGCAAAAGTTATGGTCTATGCTGGCGAGTCTTTGATCCGTTCTTATTATATTCCAACGGGGCTGACAGGAAATTTATGGACTGTGTTCCGCATTAGTCCAGAGGGTGAAATCCAAGATATTAATCGTATTTCGGGGACAACTATTGGGGCAAGCCAAGTTGGTTCAACTGTATCGAGTTACCAAAGCCAAGCGACGCAGCTGCATTATGTTCCTGTTTCAGCGAGTGCGCAGGCAAGGGCTAAAGCACTAAATTTGAAAGCGGATAAAGCGTATAAAAACAATCAATTTGAACAAGCTGCCCTGATTTATCAACAATCTATTGATTACAATCCAAACGTTGGACAAACCTATAGTAATCTTGCTGTTGCTTATCAAAAGTTGAATCGTTCATCTGAAGCGTTATGGGCAAATCAAAAGGCGATTGCTTTAGCGTCTAATGACAATACCAGAGCGTATTCACATTACAACATTGGTAAAATTTATGAAAATAATCAGGACTATGCTCAAGCCAAACAGCATTACCAATTAGCAAACCAATACAAACCAAGTGCGACTTACGATGAAGCAATTCAACGTGTGAGTCGCTAACTCTATAAATATAGAATTTAGATTACATTGAATGAATAAAAAAGCACCTGAGGGTGCTTTTTTATAAATACAGATTGAAGTGTTGTAGATGTCTAGGTTTCCAATGAATAATCGATTATTTCGGTTCGGTAATCACTGATAATTTCTCTACACCGACACGTTCGATACTGGCTAAGAGTTTAGCCACCGTGCCATAAGGGACAGTCTCATCGGCATTTAAGTTTAATGCTAACTTGCTGTTGGCAGTTTTACGCTGTGTGATTTCTTGCTCAAAATTTTCTAGCTTGACTGGGTCTTTATCTAAAAAGATTGCGCCATCAGGTTTCACACTAATCACCAGTGCTTTGTTTTGATCGGTAGATTGTGTCGGCGCAGCTTTGGGTAAGTTGACCTTTACGCTATTGGTTAATAAAGGCGCCGTGACGATAAACACGATCAATAGCACCAACATCACATCGACCAGTGGGGTAATGTTGATGTCACTGACGACATCGTCATCTTGAGAAGTTGAAATAGCCATTTAAGCCAAAGCCTCCTTTTCTTGAGATGATAACTGATGCGTCGCCACTGGTTTTGCAGCAACATGCGCAGTTTGAGTTTTGGTTGGCAGTTGGAAACCTACTTTTTGAGTGAGGCTGACAAAGTCTGTTGCAAAGTCATCTAAATCTGCACCGATGCCTTTTACTTTACGGACAAAATAGTTATAGGCAAGTACAGCAGGCACAGCGACGGCAATACCAATACCTGTTGCAACCAACGCCTGACCAATTGGACCTGCAACTACATCCATGCTGGCACTACCAGATTGTGCAATCGCCTGTAAGGCATGAATAATTCCGAACACGGTTCCAAACAAACCAATAAATGGAGCATTATTGCCAATGGATGCAAGAACAGCCGAGCCTTTTTCCAGTTGGCGACGTTCAGCAAGGATCTGCTTGCGTAAGTGTCTCTCTAACAAATCCTGACGGCTCCAGGTTTGTTGTAAGTCTTGATGGGTTTTTTCATTCGCGTCAGTCAAAGTTTTAAAACCAGTTTGGGCAATACGTGCTGTCGGTCCCTGCGCATCTTCAGACTGATTAATTGCTTCTGCCAAGTTCTGGGCTGACCAAAAGTTGTCGACAAACAGCTTACTTTGTTGAGTGGCTTTTGAGGTTTGTACGGCTTTCACCACAATTAAAACCCACGTTACAATCGAAAAGCCGATCAATAACCAAATGGTGGCATCATGAATAATCGTATTAATATCAGACATATCGAATTTTCCTAAGATAAAATTTTACAGTTTAATTGGGTAATTTGAAGTGAATCGGAACATCGACCCAACCTTCAACTGGTGTACTGCCACGCAGTGCAGGTGAAAATTTCCAGCGCTTCACAGTTTTTACTGCTGCATCATCCAGTGCTTTTTTGCCGCTGCTATTTTTCAGGTTGATTTCCAATGGACTGCCTGTGGGTGAGACTTTCACACGTAACATCACAACACCCTCCCAACCACGGTCTAACGCCACTTCTGGGTATTCAGGTGCAGGATTACTCAAGTAACCTGCATAACCTTTGGCTGCAGTCACAGGGAGGTTTTCTTGTGCGGGTTTACTCACAGGTTCAGCGACTTTTGGGGTCGGTGTGACGTTTTCTGTAGGCTCAGCTTGCGGTACAGGTTGAGCAACTGATTTGGCAGTAGGTCGAGGCTGCTCAATCTGCTTCTGTACTACAGGTTTTTGCACGGGCTTTTCAACCACAGGTTTTTGTACGGGCTGAGGCTTTGCGGAAACAGGTGGAATGATCGGTTTTTGTATTTCCTGTTTGAGTTTGGGTTCAATCACCTTAGGCGGCTCTTCCCTGGGTTTTTCAATTACAATCGCGATAGGTTCGGGTTTTTTCACGACTAAGGGCGGTGTTGGAAGATGCTCTGCAAGATAAAAAATGCCGTAATGTAACGTCAGAACAGCACCAATTGCCCAAAAGATCTTATGGGTCTGAACAGGTTTTTCTGCTGTGATCGGACTTGCTAAGTGGGCAACAAATGGATCTACAGCATGAAATACATTGGACTGAACATTTTGAAGTTGTTCAAACAAAATTGCCTTTCTATAAGGACTTCGACTGACTTCGCTCATATCAGTAATGCACCATTCAATAAGATTTAATTTGCATTGCAGAATATTTTTTATTTCATTAATTAAATTGGATTAATTTGAATAAGGAAATATTCTTTCAATTTTAAGTTTTTAATTAATTCACAGATGCGTGGAATAATTTAGTTAAATGAGAGGTTGAAAATATAATGAGTGATTTTTATAAAATAGAAAAAGAATTTTTTTAGATTAGTATTTTGATAAAAAGTGATAAAAGAATAATTAAAGATGGTGCCTTAGAATAATTATAGATAATTTATTTTATATTTTAGATATCTGCTTATGGTTAAGCTTGTATTTAATTTTTATTATGGAAGTAATTTTATATCTCTGCTAAATAGATATATTTATATGCAATAAGACTATCCGTATACAGGACAGCCTTATTCTATTTAAAGCTAAGATTTTTAAAAATGGTGCAATAATGCTTAACTAAAGAATATTGGCCACTTTTAAAAAGTGCTCACGCGCTCTAATACGTTCGATCCATGCTTTTAAGTGTGTATGATCATGCTGGCGCTCAACATCTAAATTGAACCAGTGATTGAGAGCTAAAGCCAAAGGAATATCCGCAACGCCAAAATGAGAGCCAGACAGATAGGGCTGTTTAGCCAACTCAGCATTGGCAACATCCAAGATCTTTTCTAATTTTTCTGCTGCAGTTTTAACGGCTTGCAAATCTCTTTTGTCTTCAGGCTGTCGAACTAAATTAAAGAACACGATTCCAAACACAGGCAGGACGGTGGTGGTGTACCAGTCTATCCATTTTTCTGCGCTAAAGCGTAAGCGTGGATCTTCAATCCATAATGAATTTTTTCCATACATCTCAGTTAGATAACGTAAAATAGTGTTGGACTCCCACAGAACTGTGTCACCGTCTTGAATGACAGGAATCAAACCATTGGGATTAAGCGTTAAAAATTCAGCAGTATCGATCACACCATACTGTTGTCCAGCAGGAATATGTTCAAATTGAAGTCCAAGTTCGGCTGCTAGCCAAAGTACTTTGTGGACATTTAAAGAGTTGGGTCTGCCCCAAATGGTAATGCTCATATATTTTCTCAGAAATTTTAATGTGAAGATGCCGTACTTTGGTGAAATCCAGTATTTAAGTGATCAGCGATTTTGAACAGTCAAAATGGCTTAGACGATATTGAAATTTCACCAAAGCATTTAGGTTTAAATGTTTTTAGAAGCGGTAATTGACACGTCCATAGTAATAACCACCATAGAGTCCAAAAGGCGAAAGCTGGGCATAGTAGTTTTCACCTAAGCCATCGACAATGTTAGATTTTTCAGGGTAGGTGTTGAACACGTTATCTGCGCCTAAAGTAAAGGACAGGCTGTCTGTAAGGTTATAGGTCGCATCTAGGTCTACAATCCATTTAGCATCAAAAGTTTGGTCTGTCGCCGCTGTTTCGCTGCGTGCAATGTAACTGCCATAACGGGACAGGCGCGTATTTAAATCCAGTTTTGCGTATTGCCAATTCGCAGCCAACGTGAATTTGGTTTTCGGATCTGCATCGGTGATCATGCCTTTGGTGCGACGGGTGATACGATCAATATTGATACCATCTAACTGACTTGGATTATCCGCGATTGCTGTAATATCGGTTTCATTCCAGTTGAAGCCTAAGCTCCAGCGGATACGACCGTATTGATTCAGCTGTTGGGTGTAGTCCGCAACAACATCGACCCCATTGGTTTCTGTATCAAATAAGTTGGCATAGTAGGTGACATAGTTGACGTTGGAAAAACCGTTTGCTGCCAATATGTTATTGATGCCTGTTCCTGTAAGTCCCGCCGTGGAAGCAATACGATCTTTCAGTTCAATCCGATAAGCATCGACCGCAAGGTTAAAGTTCTTGAATGGGCTATAGGTTAAACCCAGAGAAAAGTTCGTCGATTTGGTTGGATCGAGTGCTTCTGCACCGAGAGCTTGACCTAGTGCCGAGTCGGTACGTGCCGATTTACTATATACATCTGAGCGAACACCGTTATTTACTGTACTCACAATACCCGTACTGGCAAAACCTTGTTGATATAACGAGGGCGCAATAAAGCCTGTGCTGGCTGTTCCACGTACCGCCAGTTGAGGATTGAACTCATAACGGCTGTTAATTTTACCGTTAAAGGTATCGCCTGAACTGTCATCATAATGCTCAAAACGACCCGCTAAACCCACAAACCAGTTGTCAGTCACATCTAAACCTAAGTCTAAATAGGCAGCGGTGTTACTACGGCTAATATCGGCTTCATCTTCAGGTAAGAGCACACGAGCACCAAAGGTTCCGACGGTTGCAGGTAAGCCTGCATTATCACCTGTAGGAATAATATAACCGCCATTTTTATAGGCTAAAGGATCGGTGGCTTTAGAAGACCAACCTTCTTTACGATAGTCGAGGCCCCAAGCAACGCTGAGCGGCGTTGCACCAAAACCAATATCGAAGGTTTTCTTTAGGTCAAGGTTGCTGACCCATTGGTAAGCATCGTATTTTTGCAAACCAAATGAAGTCGGGCTAGACGGTCCAAGAGATGGATTTAGGTTATTTTGCGTAGAGTGATCTTGTGTGTTTTTACCATAAGAACTACTCACATCCCATGCCCAACCAAGCGCATTATCGCCTTTTAGTCCCCAAACGGTTTGTACATCCGTTTCATTTAAAATGACATCGGGTGTTGTCCCATTCGGGAATATTTCAACGATACCTGATCTAGAGTTCGGACGACGGTAGGATGCACCAGTCGAGGCATCACGCCAGCCTGCGGTGGTGTAGCTATACAGGGTTGCTGCATCACTTAGCGGCAGTTCAGCATTTGCAGAAACATTAAACTGTTCAACCGAAGGCAGACCTAATTTATTTAAATTACGATCCACAGTCGCTTCACGTGGGTCATCTTGACCATTTACTTTTGAATAAATATTGCCTGAAACAGCCCCTGCACGGGTCGTAGCATCTTGATTTTTTAGGTCAAAACCAAAATTGATAAAACCATCTTGGCCTAGAGGTGCACCAACGTTGGCATTCAGTTGGAAGGTTTCTCCATTTCGGTCAGTGCCTGAATAATGCTCTCGACCACCATAGGTGGCACTAATATTGCCGCCATTATCAGCAGATTTGAGCACGATGTTGATCACCCCAGCAATGGCATCGGAACCATATTGGGCTGCTGCACCATCACGTAAAACTTCAACTCGTGCAATAGCACCAATTGGAATCAGATCTAAGTCCGCTGCTTGGTAGCCCTCACCAAAGCCGTATTTATTAATGGCCAAAGCACCGACATGGCGGCGTTTTCCATTCACTAGAACAAGCGTATGACCACCACCCAAACCACGTAAACCCGCAGAACGGGCTACAGCCCCATAACCATCAGGTTGGCTAGGCACTGTAGCCACGCTAAAAGAAGGAATTACTTTTGCCAAAATGTCTCTTAAAGCGAGGGTATTGCCTTGTTTAAGTAGTTGCTCTCCACTAATCACGTCCACAGGTGCAGGGCTTTCAGTGATGGTACGAATACCACCACGGTTGCCTACCACCACCACGCTTTCGAGTTGTTGAACATCTTCTTTTTCAACGGATGTCACGGTTTTTTGCTGAAGATCTTCAGCGTAGATTGAGCCGGTAATTCCGCAAGTTAATGCAAAAAAAATGGATTGATGAAGGAGTGATATTTTAAAACCCAGCTTTTCAGGCTGGGGCTGTATTAATTTGGTGTGCAGCATTATATTTTCCAGTGATAATGTAATTTGGATAGGTTTACTTAAAACAATAATCTGATGAGTATTTCGACTCTGGTAGTCAATATATCGATTGTTTTTTTATTGTTAAATATTAAATAATCATTTAAATATCAGTTTTGAGTAAATATGTTTATATTAAATTAATAATAAGTTTTTCTTTATTTTTAATAGCAATTCAATCTCTTTGTGAAAATCATATTTTCACTTTTTTATATAACTTTAAGTTTATTTAATATTTAATTTTTAAAAGCTAAATCCGTTTAATAGGTTCCAACTTTATATCTTTTGGGAAATAGCAAATGGGGCTGAATTACAAATTAAGCATATTGGATAAGTGTCCAAGAGCCGAAGGCATCAGCGCGGAACAGTCATTTAAAAATGCATTGCAAATTGCTCAAACGGCAGAAGCTTTAGGCTTTTATCGTTACTGGGTGGCTGAGCACCATTCCACAGCTTTGTTATCCAGTCCATCACCCGAAATTTTGATTGCATGGTTATTGGCACAGACTAAAAGCATTCGAATTGGCTCGGGTGGAGTAATGTTGCAGCACTATAGTCCTTATAAAGTTGCGGAAAATTTTAATGTTTTAGCAAGTCTTACACATGACCGCGTGGACTTGGGGGTAGGCAAAGCACCTGGTGGTTTTCCTGTTTCAACGCAGGCATTACAACTTGGGTTAGACCAAACACAAAAGGGCAACTTTAAAGCGCAGCTACAGGCATTAGATCATTATTTACATGCAAAGTTAGATCGAAATCAGCCTGATCAGGTTGCTGCAACACCAATACCTCAGCAAAGTGCAGAAAAGTTCTTATTGGGGGCCAGTATTGAAAGCGCTCGACTTGCGGCAGATTTAGGCTGGAATTTTGTATTTGCTGCACATCTGAATGGCGATGCCACCTTACTTCAAGATGCGTTGCAAACCTACTCAAGCTATTCAGCAGGGAAACAGGCCATTGTTGCAGCACAAATTATTGTGGCTGATAGCCGTGATCAAGCAGAAGAACTGGCAGCAGGGCTATCCGTTTGGACCTTAGAACTTGAGAATGGTCAACGGGTAAAGATTCCGAATGAGCAAAGTGGGCAGGAGTTTTCGAGACAAGCTCAATCTGCAATTAAAAGCCTCAAAAAAGAGCAGTTGAACATTATTAAAGGCACTGCCGATGATATTCATCAGCAATTACACGCTTTACATCAACAATATGGAATTCATGAATTTATTGTTGAATCGCCACTTTTAGATCATGCAACACGTCTGAAATCTCTAACTTTACTGGCGCAGCACGCTGTGCTTGCAGCCTGAGTTGGGGAAATTAATGCCAAATAGACCATTACTGGAACAGCAGTTACTGAGTTGGAGACATGAATTACATCGTCATCCAGAATTATCAGGTCAAGAGTTTCAAACCACCGACAAATTAAAACAATGGCTGTCTGAATATGACATTGAAACCTCAACTTGGGGCTTAAAAACAGGACTGATTGCGGATATTGGCACGGGTCATCCGATTGTGGCTATTCGAGCAGACATTGATGCGTTACCCATTCATGAAGAGATTGAGCAAGACTTTCGCTCGACTCAAGATGGGGTCATGCATGCCTGCGGACATGATTTGCATAGCTCGACCATTTTAGGCGCTGCGATTTTACTTAAAGCACAAGCGTTTGAATTAAAAGGTACGGTACGCGTTATTTTTCAGCCCGCTGAAGAAACCTATAGTGGTGCTTATGAAGTACTTAATAGTGGAGCCTTAAAAGATGTATCGGCCATTTTCGGTTTTCACAATGTTCCTGAGTTACCTCTAGGCACTTTTGCCACTCGTGCTGGTGGATTTTATGCCAACGTCGATCGATTCAAAATTGTGATTAAAGGCAAGGGCGGTCACGCAGGTCGTCCGCATGAAACCAGAGACCCGATTGTTGTGGCGGCGCAGTTGATTAGTGCAGTGCAAACCATTGCCAGTCGTAGCATAAATAATTTGGACACCTGTGTAGTCAGTATTACCCAAATACATGCGGGCACAAGTTGGAACATCTTGCCAGAAGAAGCGCACTTAGAGGGCACGGTACGAACCCATTCTGCTGAGGTTCGCCTAGCCGTTGAACAAAAACTTAAACAAATTGCACAGGGTATTGCACTTGCCCACTCGGTTGAGATTGCTGTGGATTGGGACAATGGACCAGCTGCATTAATCAACACTGCGACATGGACTGAACTGAGCCAAAGCGTTGCGCGTGCGCAAGGTTATGACGTGCAAGACGCACCGCTTTATTTGATCGGTGAAGACTTTGGCGCCTATTTAGAACACATCCCCGGTGCCTTTGTCAGTATCGGCAGTGCCAGTTCTTTCGGTTTACATCATCCGCAATATCAACCCAATGAATCCTTAATTTATCCAGCTGCTCAGTACTTTGCTGCCTTAGCAACACAAGCACTTGAGTCTATTCATAAAAATGCAGAGGTCTAACATGAGTAATCACAAACAAATTCGCCTTGGAACTATCTTACACGGTGCAAACGGAAATATGTCTGCATGGCGCCATGCTGAAGCGGTAGTCAATGCCAGTATCAATTTTGAATTTGCAAAAAACGTCGCACTTCAGGCAGAACAGGCAAAGTTTGATTTTGTCTTTGTGGCTGATGGTTTATATATCAATGAAAAATCAATTCCTCATTTTCTCAATCGTTTTGAACCGATTACCTTGCTTTCAGCCCTAGCCAGTGTGACGCAAAATATTGGTTTGGTGGGTACGGTATCGACCTCGTATAGCGAGCCTTTTACCATTGCGCGTCAGTTTGCCAGTCTGGATCATTTAAGTGGTGGACGTGCAGGATGGAATGTGGTGACCACACCGCTTGAAGGCACTGCAAAAAATCATACCCGTAAACAGCATCCTGAGCACAGTCAACGTTATGAAATTGCAGATGAATATTTGCAAGTAGCCAAAGGGCTTTGGGACTCGTGGGGTGAAGGTGCTTTCGTTCGCAATAAAGAAACAGGGCAATTTTTTGAGCGCAGTAAATTACATACTTTGAATCACAAAGGAAAACATTTTGAAGTGGCAGGCCCCCTCAATGTGGAGCGTTCGCCACAAGACCGTCCGATTTTGTTCCAAGCAGGAGCATCGGGTGCAGGTCGTGCATTAGCTGCGAAACATGCCGATGCTATTTTTACCCATCAAGCCTCTTTGGAAGAAGCACAAGCGTTTTACTTAGATGTGAAACAGCAAGTGATTAAGAATGGTCGCGACGCAGATGATTTGCTGATTTTCCAAGGGATTGGGGTCTTGATAGGAGATTCTACTGAGGACGTAGAGCGTCAATATCTTGAAACTGCTGCATTGGTGACGATAGAGGATGCACTGAATTATTTGGGGCGCTTCTTTGAACACCATGATTTTTCTCAGTATGAACTCGATGCACCTTTTCCAGAACTGGGCACACTCGGTGAAAACAGCTTCAAAAGTGGCACTGATGAAATTAAACGTAAAGCCAAAGCAGAGAATTTAACTTTACGTCAGGTTGCACTGCAAGCAGCAACTCCTCGTCCACCTTTTGCTGGAACGGTAGAAGAAGTGGCAGATCAGTTGGAATTGTGGGTAAAAGAAGAAGCGACAGATGGCTTCATTATTGCGGGTGCAACCCCTAAAACTTTAGATACCTTTATTGAAAAAGTTGTGCCATTGCTGCAACAACGCGGGCTATATCGTACCGAATATCCGGGCACTACTTTACGCGCTAGTTTTGGTTTAAAGCGACCAGAAAATCAATTTGAACCATCAGAAAAGGAACAGCTTCATGCGGTTGAATAAAACACCTTTGGCGATTGCTTTGGCACTGTTGGTTGGTGTTTCTCTGGTTGGATGCAGCAAAGAACAGGCATCTACACAAACAGCGAGTTCAGCAGCCGAGTCTACAAAATCGACTGATAAAACCGATTTTTATAGCCGCGAGCTTGCAAAATTAAAACAGAATATGACGCCTATACATGTTGCTCACAATACGGAAGCCAGTCAAAAAATCCCAAAAGATTTTAAGTTTGTAAATGCGGGTTATTTTACGGTTGCTGCGATTTCAGGAGCACCGCCGTTAAGTGTGTTGGGGCCTGATAACCAAACCTATATTGGAACGGAAATTGATATTGCCCGTTTGATTGCAGACAGTTTAGGTTTAAAGCTGAAACTGGTTCGCACTTCGTGGGAAGACTGGCCGCTCGGTGTGATTAGTGGCAAATATGATGCCGCCATTGCCAATGTCACTGTAACCAAAGAGCGTAAGGAAAAATTTGACTTTGCGACCTATCGCCAAGACGTATTGGCTTTTTATGTCTCAGAGAAAAGCAAAGTCAAAGCCATCAAAGGTCCCGATGATATTTCAGGTTTAAAAGTGATTGTCGGTTCTGGTACCAATCAGGAAAAAGTGCTGTTGGATTGGATTGAAGACAATAAAAAGAAAGGGCTGCCACCGGGGCAGGCACTTTATTACGATGACGGTGCATCCGCAAGTTTGGCGCTTCAGTCTGGGCGGGTTGATGCCTTATTTGGTCCTAACGTTGCTTATGCATGGCAAGCAGCAAATGGTGCAAAAATCCGTTTAGCAGGCACAGCGCTCGGTGGTGGAACACGACCTGCCGAATTGGGGGTCACGCTGAAAAAAGGTGGTGGCTTGGTCGATGCGGTACAGACCGCTTTAAATGGAGTAATTCAAACAGGGGAATATCAAAAAGTCTTAGCGCGTTGGGGGGCACAGGCAGAAGCGATTCAGCATTCTGTAATCAACCCGCCGGGGTTGGGAGATTAAAATGTACAAGGTCCAGACAGCGGTGGTTTTTGGTCTGACACTGGCGGCTTTAAGTGTGACGGGTTGCTATAACAATGAGAGGGCAACTCATGCGCAAGAAAATCGTTTGAAAACTGAGTTTTCGGAAAAAGAGCAACAGACCTTAAGACATAACATGGTGGCTATTCATAGTACTAAAAATGTAGAGGCAATTGCTCAATTGCCGCAAGGTTTTAAGTTTGTAAATGATGGTTATTTCACTGTTGCTGTGGGGACCAACAGTTTTCCACCCCTCCATGTTTTGGCGGAAGACAACCAGACCCGTATTGGCAGTGAAATTGATATTGCACAGTTAATTGCTGACAGTTTAGGTCTCCAACTTCATGTGATTCCAAGCTCGTGGGAAAACTGGCCGCTCGGTTTGGCATCGGGAAAATTCGATGCCGTACTCAGCAATATTGCGGTCACAGAACAGCGTAAGCAGAAATACGACTTTGCGACTTATCGTCAAGACAGGTTGGCTTTTTATGTAACCAAAGACAGCAAAATTCAATTGATTAAAACGCCAGATGATATTGCGGGACTCAAAATCGTGGTTGGTTCTGGTACTAATCAGGAACGACTGCTGTTGAACTGGATTGAAAATAATCGACAAAAAGGGTTGAACCCAGCGCAGCCCATTTATTTGGAAGATGGTGCCGCTGCAAATTTGGCGTTGCAGTCGGGTCGTGTCGATGCCTACCTCATTCCCAATGTGATGGGGGTATGGCAACAAGCCAATGGCGCCAATATTAAAGCCGTTGGCGGATTAAATGGAACATGGTCCGTTGCAGTTGCCGTCAAAAAAGGCACAGGTCTGGTGAATGCCATTCAAACCTCCATTAATGGCGTCATTGCAAATGGGACATATAGCCAAGCCCTATCACGTTGGAATTTACAAAATCAAGGAATTCCACAATCAGTGATTAACCCACTGATTCAGGATAAATAAGAGGTCGTTATGCAAGAAAAATTTATCCAAATACCCGTTGATGTGCCCGAAGCACAGCCTTTACTGGATCAGCTATTTGCTGAATATGAAGAAATTTATGGTGATTTTTTTGCGCGTCAAGATGCACAAGTGATTGATGAACGCAAAAAGGCCACACATCGGGAACGTTATGAAGGTACGGAAGATTTTTTACCGCCGCATGGATTATTCGTGGTGCTGAAACGTGATGATGAAGTCATTGCAATGGGTGCCTATAAACGCTATGACGCAGAAACTGCAGAGCTGAAACGGATTTGGTCACATCGGAACTTACGTAAACAAGGACTGGCTGCAAAAATAGTCAAAGAACTTGAACGAAGTGCGCTTGCTGCGGGGTATCGCAAAATCTTTCTCACCACAGGGTTTAAACAGATTCCAGCAGTGAAATTGTATTTGAGTCTAGGCTATGAACCGCAGTTTGAACTCACTCCAGATTTTAATTTTGATCGCTATATTGGCGCACCCTTACACGGTAGACTTCCTTTTAGAAAGACTTTACTGCAAAAGGAGGTCGCATGAGTTTAGAACACTATAAAATCGTTCCAGCACGTCATCCACTGCGTTACATTGGCGTCGCATTTTCGATATTAATTATTGCAGTCGTCGCGGAATCGATATTGTCCAATCAAAACTGGGGTTGGCCTGTTTTTAGACAATGGTTCTTTGACCCTGCGATTCTTCAGGGCTTGTTGATGACTCTGAAACTGACCTTTTGGTCAATCGTGTTTAGTTTAATTTTGGGCACCATTGTGGCGATGATGAGACTATCATCATCTTGGTTAATTCGCTCATTGGCATGGGTGTATATCTGGATGTTCAGATCATTACCACTGCTGTTGGTGTTGATTATTCTCTATAACTTTTCTTATTTATATGAATATATCAATGTCGGTGTGCCTTTTACCGACACGGTCTTTGCTCAGTTTAAAACCATCAATGCACTGGATCAGTTTTCAACAGCTTTGGTGGGTTTGGTGATTGTACAAAGTGCCTATACCGCGGAAGTCATCCGTGGTGGGATTTTATCAGTCGATCATGGTCAATTCGAAGCAGCGGCAGCATTGGGTCTGTCATGGTGGCGCCGTACGACGCGGATTATTTTACCGCAATCGATTCGCAGCATTATCCCTGCGATTATTAATGAATGTGTCGGTTTATCTAAAGGCACATCAATTGTGTATGTTTTGGCAATGCCTGAACTCTTTTACACCGTACAAATGATCTATAACCGCAACCAAGAAGTGATTCCGCTGTTGATGGTTGCCGCCGTTTGGTACGTAATCGTCACCAGTGTATTTTCCATCGTGCAATGGTATATCGAAAAAATATTGGCGAAAGGCGAGCGGAAATCAGCGATTAATAGCTTTGCTTTTTTCAAGAAAGCGCAGCCACACACAACTCAGCCGCGTATAGGAGTCAGCTATGATAATTAATCAATCAGCATCGCCTACAAATGGTCATATTCAAGTGAGCCATGTATTTAAAAATTATGCGGGACATGCGGCATTACAGGATATTAGCCTTGATATTCCAGCGGGATCCGTGACAGTAATTATTGGTCCATCGGGGTCGGGTAAATCCACTTTATTACGCACTATTAATCATTTAGAGCGTGTGGATGCAGGATTTATTCAAATTGATGATGAGTTTATCGGCTATCGGAAAAAAGGCGACAAACTCTATGAGTTAAAAGAACGAGATATTTTAAAACAACGTAAATCTGTGGGTTATGTTTTTCAGAACTTTAATTTATTTCCACATTTAAATGTTTTACAAAATATTATTGAAGCACCCTTAGCTCATAAAAAACTCAGCAAAGATCAAGCCATTTTAAAAGCCAATCAATTATTGGGTTTAGTGGGGCTAAGAGATAAGGTTGAAGCATGGCCCAAACAACTTTCTGGTGGTCAGCAGCAGCGCGTTGCGATTGCCAGAGCTTTGGCACTAGACCCCAAAGTAATTTTATTTGATGAACCGACCTCAGCTCTGGACCCTGAGTTGGTTGGAGAAGTTCTGAATGTAATCAAAAGCTTGGCTAAATTAGGTAAAACCATGGTGATTGTAACGCATGAAATTGCTTTTGCACGAGAAGTTGCCGACCATGTGGTGTTTATGGATCAAGGTAGAATTGTTGAACAAGGAACAGTTCAACAAGTTCTGGAACATCCTAAAGAAGAGCGTACTCAAAACTTTTTATCTCGGGTTTTATAAATTTGAGTCTTATTTTTTAATGATATCTATTTTAGTTTTATATATTAAAATCGTTGGTGAGTGATAAAACTAACGATTTTTTTATAAGTTTAATTTTGTTGATAAGGTATGATTAAATCCATATAAATAGAATAAATTTCATCCTTTATAATCATTTTAAATTTATTTTTAATAGTGATTAAAATGAGCAGATTAATTTATCTTGATTATGCAGCAACAACACCTATACTTCCTGAAATTTCTCAAGCAATGATTCGATGTCTGTCTGTAGAAGGTGATTTCGGAAACCCAGCCTCACAATCGCATCATTATGGTTGGGACGCGGTAAAACATATCACCACGTCTAGACAGCACGTCGCTGATTTAATCCACGCCAAACCTCAAGAAATTATTTGGACTTCAGGTGCAACAGAATCGAATAACCTCGCGCTCAAAGGCACTTTAGATATCTATAAGCATAAAAATAAACACATTATTACCAGTAAAATAGAGCATAAGGCCGTTTTAGATACCTGTGCAGAGTTAGAAAGTCTCGGTTTTCAGGTCACTTACTTACAGCCTGAATTGGGTACAGGTGTGATTCGCCCAGAGCAGGTAAAACAAGCCATTCAACCCAATACAGTTTTGATCTCGTTGATGATGGTGAATAACGAAATTGGCACCTTAACGGACATTCAAGCGATTGGTCATATTGCACATCAGCATCAAATTTTATTTCACGTTGATGCTGCGCAAGCGGCGGGAAAGGCTGAGATTGATGTACAGGCGATGCAGATTGATTTACTCAGTCTATCTGCACACAAAATTTATGGACCCAAAGGCATTGGTGCACTCTATGTTCGTCAAGACATTCAAAAACACATCAAGACCCAAATTCATGGCGGTGGGCATGAACAGGGTTTACGTTCGGGAACTTTAGCCACACATCAAATTGTGGGTATGGGAGAAGCATGCCGGCTGGCTAAATTAGCCTTAAGAGATGAACAAAAGCGGATCCAACATCTAAGGAATAAGCTATTGCAAGGTTTACAGGCTTTGACACCCGTGAACTTAAATGGCCATGCGACACAGCATGTCGCAAATTATTTAAATGTGAGTTTTTTAGGCGAACGAGCCAATTCTATTATTGCCGCGATTAAACAGGTTGCCGCAGTTTCAAGTGGCTCGGCTTGTAATTCGCATCATGCAGCACCTTCTCATGTATTAAATGCTTTAGGGCTGAATGAAGATTTAGCGTCAAATGCGGTACGTTTTAGTTTTGGAAGATATACCACGCAAGATCATATAGAAATATTGTTGAATCATTTAGTAATGGTTTTAAAGGAAAAAAAGGCAACAACACAGTTATCTTTTGTCTAATTATTAAAACTATGATTTATTTGGATTAAAAACTAGAGTTTATTAATAAACTTTTCTCTAGTTTTTTAACTGATAAAGATGGTATGCAAATTTTGTGTAAGTGATGTGTATTTAGTAAAATACAAATTGGTTTTAGTTTAATTCAGTGCTAGATGTATGAGTATCTAAAATAAAAAAAAGTGTGTGTAAAATCAAAATAGTGATTTTTTATTTTTGGTAATGGGTGGCACTTAGCATGTCAAATATTGTGTTTTTAGATACAATAAATGGATACTATTGTGATATTGTTCTCATAAATATACATAAAAAAAATGTGCTTTTTCATTTTTAACGTTACATAAAAAAACAATTTTATTTTTAATGTGTATAATTCTTAAAATAGATATTTTTCAATTTATAAAAAATAGTTTTTATTGATATCTATTTGTTTTACATATAAAAAATAATTTTTAAAACATTGGTTTAACATGTATTTTTAAAAAAGTTTAATAAGATATTTTAAAAAATCTTAATAGTTTTTTGTCAGATTTCAGTGAATTTATACAGGTGTATTTTAAAGAATAATAAACTAGTGTAAAAACATTGAGAGAAGAAATAATTTACTTTTAATACTCATTTTTTTATTTGATGAACCATAAGAATGCGCAGGTTATGAGTAGCTAAAAGTCGTATAAGTTTAATAAGACCAAAAAACGTTTTTTTATTTTTGGATGGAAATAACAAATCAATACCATTTCAGAGGGTTATTTGTATGGTTACTCAAATTTCAATAGTAGGTAAGGAATCTCATAAAGAAGCTGTGGCTAATATGGGAGGATCAAACAAAGTTCAGTTATCAAAAGAAAACCCTTCAGTAGTCAAGCTTCAGCTAAATAAAGATGATGTTAAGAGTTTTTCAAAAGAAGGGAATGATCTCAAAGTTATTTTAAATAATGGAGAGGTTATAACAATTGTAGGTTTTTTCGCATCGGATCATAGTTTAGTTCTAGAAGGTAGTAATGCCTTAGTATGGGTAGATTTTGTTGCTAATGGTGATGCTATAAATGCAACCTATTCAACTTTGAGTGATATTGAACCTTTACTTTACGATGATAATGGAACGTCTGCATTAGCGTGGATTGCAATTCCATTAGCTGCGGGAGGCATGATAGCTTGGGCAGCAAATGATTCAGATGATGATTCAGATTCAGGTTCAAATGGTGCAACGGGCGAAACTGGCGGTACAGGATCTACGGGTGCCACAGGCGAAACTGGCGCAACAGGTGCAACGGGCGAAACTGGAGCAACGGGTGGGACAGGTGCAGATGGTAAATCGCTTTTAGAGCTTTTGATAGAAGAGGGCAAATTACCACCGGGTTCTGATATTAATGACCTGATTGATTACCTCAAAGGCGCAGACGGTGCGACTGGAGCAACGGGCGGTACAGGTGCAGATGGTAAATCAGCACTAGAGGTTTTGATCGATGCAGGTGAATTACCACCGGGTTCTGATACAAACGATCTGATTGATTACCTCAAAGGTGCAGATGGTGCGACTGGCGCAACAGGTGCCACAGGTGCGGATGGTAAATCAGCACTAGAGCTTTTGATTGATGCGGGTGAATTACCACCGGGTTCTGATATTAATGACCTGATTGATTACCTCAAAGGTGCAGATGGCGCGACTGGCGCAACAGGTGCCACAGGTGCGGATGGTAAGTCAGCACTAGAGCTTTTGAT
>NZ_JBBGZP010000017.1:0-86486 GCF_037572605.1 Acinetobacter sp. MYb191
CCCTATCTACCGTGGGCGTTGGAAATTTGAGAGGATCTGCTCCTAGTACGAGAGGACCAGAGTGGACGAACCTCTGGTGTACCGGTTGTGACGCCAGTCGCATCGCCGGGTAGCTATGTTCGGAAGGGATAACCGCTGAAAGCATCTAAGCGGGAAGCCTACCTCAAGATAAGATTTCCCTAGGACTTTATGTCCTCTAAAGAGCCGTTGAAGACTACGACGTTGATAGGTTGGATGTGGAAGCATAGTGATATGTGAAGCTGACCAATACTAATTGCTCGTGAGGCTTGACTATACAACACCCAAACAGTTGGTGTTGTGGTTCAAATCACTGCAAACAACTTGATTTAGTTATAAAGCTAAGTACAATGTGCAAATTAAATTAACTCAGATGTTCTGTTAATAACTCATTTGATGAAAGTTAGGCATACACAATGTGTAAATAAGACCCAACGAATAGTCATAAACAGTTGTGCTGGCGACAATAGCAAGAGTGAACCACCTGATCCCTTCCCGAACTCAGAAGTGAAACCTCTTAGCGCTGATGGTAGTGTGGAGTTATCCATGTGAGAGTAAGTCATCGCCAGCTCATTAATTCAAAATCCCCCTCCGCTAATCGCTGAGGGGGATTTTTTTTTATGCTGAAAATATTAAATAATAAACGAATCAATCGTCTAATTGAGGTTTAGGATAGGTTTCTACATACTGATTTACTTATTTATCGATCATGACATTTAATCTATCTAACATTTTTATTTTTAGATTTTTAAAAATATTGAATAGTCGATCAAATGTTCATAGTTTGTTAGCAATATCTTTAAATGGAATAATGAGTATGTCTAATAAAATTCAATATCAACTGAAAAAACTTCCTTTAATCTCATGTGCGTTGTTGAGCTGTTTAGCCTTTGGGCAAGTACATTCTGTATCTAATGATCAGGTCAAACATCTGGTTGAGTCAGAAAAAAAGAATTATTTAAATACTCTAGAGGCTTTAGTCAATATTGAGTCGGGGAGTAAAGATCTTGTCGGCGTTAATAAGATCGATAAATATGTCGCCTAAAAATTAAAAACGACAGGTGCTGAGGTCAGTATTATAGAAGCTAAAGATATATATCGTATGGATGATACGCCCCAACAGACTGGTCCAATGGTAAAAGCTGTTTTGAAGGGTAAAGGCAGCAGTAAAATTATGCTAATTGCTCATATGGATACGGTGTATTTAACTGGAATGTTGAAAGACCAACCTTTTAAAATGGAAGGAGATAAAGTTTTTGGTCTTGGAATTTTAGATGATAAACAGGGAGTTGCTGCGATTATTCATACGCTTGATCTTTTGAAAAAGTTGAATTATCAAGATTATGGCACGATCACAGTCTTACTTAACTCCGATGAGGAGATCAGTTCGCCAGGTTCACGCAAACTGATTACTGAAACTGCACAAGACCAAGATGTAGTTTTGTCATTTGAAGGTGGTGGTAAAGATGGTAGTTTACGATTAGCTACCAGTGGGATTGGTGCAGCATATTTAGAGGTTCACGGGAAATCTGCACATGCAGGGGTTAAGCCTGAAGCAGGCATAAATGCACTAACAGAATTATCACATCAAATCTTACAGTTACAAGATTTATCGAATCCTAAAACAGGGTTGAAATTAAACTGGACTGTAGCGAGTGCAGGTAAAGTGCGTAACGTGATTCCAGACCTTGCGACTGCACAAGCAGATGTTCGTGCTTTGCAAGTTAAAGATTTTCAGCAAGTGGAACGTGTATTACAGGAAAGGATTAAACATAAAAAGTTAGCTGATAGTGAAGTTAAGTTAAAGTTTGAAATGCGTCGCCCACCTTTAATGGCAAATCCACAGGCAAAAAAATTGGCTGAACAAGCACAGCTTATTTACAAAAATGATTTTAACTTACCAATGAAGGTCTTAGCTGAAGCAACAGGTGGTGGTACAGATGCCGCATTTGCTGGCTTAAATTCGAAAGCAGCGATTTTAGAAGGCATGGGCTTATCTGGTGATGGTGCACATTCGAATAATGCTGAATATATTCTGGTCGAAAGTATTGTGCCGCGTTTATATTTAGCGACAAAGTTGATTATGGACTTATCGACCGCTCAAAAATAATAAAGTTGGTGTGAAAGAACTCAACTGATTTGAGTTTTTACATG
This sequence comes from Acinetobacter sp. MYb191, assembly GCF_037572605.1. Classification (NCBI taxonomy): domain Bacteria; kingdom Pseudomonadati; phylum Pseudomonadota; class Gammaproteobacteria; order Moraxellales; family Moraxellaceae; genus Acinetobacter; species Acinetobacter sp. MYb191. Next base: position 2,173 of record NZ_JBBGZP010000017.1, read on the forward strand.
ATGAAAGATGGTGTTTATTATTAGCAGTATCTTTCATTAATCTAAATATTAGAATCTTAAAAGGAAATGGGTGAGATCTTAAATAAAAGCGCCATAAAGTGAGGGATATTCTGAGAGATTGGCATAGCTATAGCTGATGTTAATTTTTCATTCTTTGCTGGATAATTCAGCTGAGTCTGTTGGGTTTCGGTGCATTGTCTCTACTGTCCCAAGTGACTGGACCTTAGTCTTTATTCTTTAAGAAATGAAGGGCCAGCTTTTTGGGTCTTCACTGTCGAATTGTTTCTTTTTAAATAAATATCTCAAAAATATTTTTGTATAAAAAAATAAATGATAACGTGCTGTAAATGATGCTTTTTTAACCAAGCAAGCTGAATGTAATTCATGGTAAAATGATCGGCTTTCATCTTTGATCTTTATTTGAGATCTTTCATCTGCCAGCCGAGAATTGCTAGCCATGTCTACTGCTTATACTATGCAGACCGCGCCTAAAGCGTTGTTTGATTACGACAAATATTGGGCGTCATGTTTTGAACCTGCGCCATTTTTGCCGATGTCGCGCGAGGAAATGGACCAACTCGGTTGGGATAGTTGTGACTTTATTTTGGTCTGTGGTGATGCGTATATCGATCATCCATCATTTTGTTCGGGCATTATTGGCCGTACTTTAGAAGCACAAGGTTTCCGTGTCGGGATTATTGCACAACCTGATTGGACGAATGTTGAAGCATTTCGAGTTTTGGGTAAGCCAAATATCGCTTGGGGTGTGACTGCTGGGAACATGGATTCGATGATCAACCGTTATACGGCTGATCGTAAAATCCGTTCTGATGATGCCTATTCGCCAGATAATTTACCCAATAAACGTCCAGACCGTGCAGCAACAGTGTATTGCCAACGTGTGCGTGAAGCATTTCCAGATGTACCTGTATTGTTAGGTGGAATTGAAGCGTCTTTACGTCGTATTGCACATTATGACTATTGGTCAGATAAAGTTCGTCGTTCAGTGTTGATGGACTCAAAAGCCGATCTTTTGATGTATGGTAATGGTGAGCGTTCAATTACTGAAGTGATGCATCGCTTAGCCAAAGGCGAAAAAATTCACGAAATTACAGATGTTCGTGGCACGGCATTTATCGTGAATAAATTAAACCGTCCATCTAAAGCCAAGTTTGTGGAAATCGCATCGAATGATGTGGATGCCATTGGCCGTGTTGATCCGATCATCAATCCTTATGTGATGACTGAAGATTTAGATGGCTGTGAAATTGAAAAAGATAAGGGTAATTCTTTAACCCAATACCAAAATTTCCAAAAAGAAATTGTGACGAATCAAATTGTTCGTGAAGGGGATAAACTCGATCCTGATACACAAATTGTGCAATTACAGCCATCTTCAAAGGCAATTAAACATAAATTACCGCCGCGTGAACTGGCTGTGATTCGTTTGCCTGCATTTGAAGCAGTGGCAGATGATCCCGTTTTATATGCACATGCCAACCGTATTTTGCACCTTGAAACCAATCCAGGAAATGCACGTGCTTTGGTACAAAAGCATGGCGAGCGTGATGTCTGGTTAAATGCTCCACCGATTCCGTTAACGACGGAAGAAATGGACTATGTATTTGATTTACCTTATGCACGTCTACCGCATCCTGTCTATGCTGATGCGCGTTTCCCTGCATTTGACATGATCAAATTTTCGGTCAACATCATGCGTGGCTGTTTTGGCGGTTGTACCTTCTGTTCGATTACAGAACATGAAGGACGCATCATTCAAAACCGTTCAGAAGAATCAATTTTACGTGAAGTTGAAAAGATTCGTGATACTGCACCGGGTTTTACCGGCATTATTTCTGACTTAGGCGGCCCAACTGCAAATATGTACCGTTTGCACTGTAAAGACCCTGAAATTGAAAAGAACTGTCGTAAACCATCGTGTGTGTATCCGGGCGTATGTCAAAACTTGCATACCGATCATGCTCCGTTAACGCAGTTATATCGTAAAGCACGCGCTATTAAAGGCATCAAAAAGATCCTAATTGGCTCAGGTTTACGCTATGACTTAGCGGTGTTAAACCCTGAATATGTCAAAGAATTGGTACAGCATCATGTCGGTGGTTATTTAAAAATTGCGCCTGAACATACCGAAAAAGGTCCATTGTCTAAGATGATGAAACCGGGCATCGGGACTTATGATCGTTTCAAGCAAATGTTTGATCGTTTCAGTAAGGAAGCAGGTAAAGAACAGTATCTTATCCCGTACTTTATTGCAGCACATCCAGGTACGACCGAATATGACATGATGAATTTGGCGATTTGGCTGAAGAAAAATGGTTTCCGTGCCGATCAGGTACAGACTTTCTATCCATCGCCAATGGCCACAGCGACCACCATGTATCACACGGGTAAAAACCCATTAGCCAAAGTGGCGCGATATACTGAAGATGTGGATATTGTGAAAGGTGAGAAGCGTCGTCGTCTGCATAAAGCTTTCTTACGTTATCATGATCCAAACAACTGGCCTTTGCTCCGCGATGCTTTAAAAGAGATGGGCCGCCAAGACTTGATTGGTAACTCGAAACAGCATTTGATTCCAACCTATCAACCGCAAGGGACAGAAGGTCAGTATCAGTCTGCTCGGAAGAAAAACTCAACCGTGGATGGCGATTCGCAAAAACGTAACGGTGATAGCCGTAACCAACAAGCGAAAAATCAATCGCGTCCATCGAATACCAAAAAGCGTCCTGAGCGTGGTCAGATTTTAACGCAACATACAGGTTTACCACCGCGTGAAACAGGTGATGCGAAGAAGCCATTTGGACATTCAAAATCAAAACCGAAGTCTAAGTCGCGTGCTTAATCGCAATTGAATATAAAAAAGGATGCTGCGGCATCCTTTTTTAGGATCGATCTTTTTATTGTGATTGAAAAATAGCTCAGAGATTGGCTTTTCTGTCATCCGTCGGGAAAATTGGGTCAATCCGAAGAATCATATTGCACGTGAATGAATCACTCTATTACAGTGTAGATAGGCTAAAGAGCCAAAATTTCATTCGGATTAAAACAAAACGTGTTACAACGAATGACATTGCAAAAAATTGTTTAGTTTTATCAGCGTTTGTTTGATTTTAGCTTTAGTTTTTTTATTGCGTGGTTTGGGTAAATGGTCAGTAGGTTATACTGATCGGATAAAAATCGGTGTGATACCGAAAATTATAATAAAGATGAAAAGGATACAAATATGACAACTTATATGGTAATTGGTAGCGTGTTGTTGATACTGGTCATGATTTTAGCGAGTAAAGCGTTGATCCCTAAGACCAAGCAGCAAGATAGTGCATTAAGACAACGTGCTATTTTTAGTATGCATGAACAACTGACTTATACTCGTTTGAAAGAAATTTTACCGCATCATACTGTGCTGGCACATGTATCTTATGATGCCTTACTCACTACAAAATTTTCGCGTACACGAAATAAATACCGCAATTTGGTGGCTGATTTTGTCATTGTGGATAGTGCACAACAAGTTTTGGCAGTGGTTGCTTTAGAAGATCCGCTTTCACTGAAACGTCCACAAAAGGCACAGTTTCAGGATGCGATCCTCGATATGGCTGGCTATAAAGTGATTCGTTATGAAGAAGTGCCTGACTATCATCAGTTACGTGAAGATTTTTATGGCGATCTCTATGCTTCGTCGCGTTTGACTAAAGATACGCGTGTAGCCAAAAAATATGATTACTATAATGCAGCACAAACTCGAAAATTACGTCTGATCGGCTAATTGAATCTCAGCGCGCATCATAAAAACATGAAAACTCATGTTTTTATGATGAGTGTATTTTTTATGCAGGTTTCACTGCAACAACGGTTAACTCTACCAATACTCGTGGATCATAAAGTTTAGCTTCAACACAGGTACGGGGTAAGGCATCAATGTCTGCAACCCAAGCATCCCATACTTCATTGAAAGCTGCATAGTCTTCTTCAATATTCTTCAAATAAATCGTTACCGATAAGATATGGCTTTTATCTGTGCCTGCATCAGCTAAAAATTGGTCAATCATGTCGAATGTTTGTTGGGTTTGACCTTTAATATCGAGATCAAAGTCAGACGCCAATTGACCTGCCAAATGAACGAGGTTGCCAGCAATCGCAACTTCAGAAAAACGATTTGAGACATGCAAACGTTGAACCGTCATGATGTATGCATCCTGTATTATGAGTATAAAAATAGAACATAAAAATGTAGTTCAATAGCCTACCACAAACTCATGTATGACAGATGGCTATGATGTTGGCTTTCAATCAGGTGCAGAATTTTACAGCGTGAAGGATCCTATCTATTGTTATAAGCGCATGTGAACAGACGATGGATTCAATATCTCGACGTGGGAGTTACAAAAGATGAAGGAACGCGATTAATAGGTCAATCTTATGCGGACTTTATAACAGTATATTTTTAAATATTGGATTATTCTGATGTTAGAGCGCTGCTCTGTAATATGGGGAATACCATGATAAATATCAGAGATGTCCTGTAATCTTCGGATTTGATCGTCACGCCAATCACAGGACGTATGCTAAAAGTAAAGGTAAGTTTTAGCATCTCAGCGGTTACATGGATAAATGCAGCGCGTCATTAGATTACTCTAAAAACACAGTTTGTGAATGCTAAATTGCATTATTTTTGTTCTTTTGGTTAAAAAATGACTGATTGAGCAATTAGTCCGACCATAAAGAGAGCTGGGGTAAAGGCTCTTGAGTCGAAAGTGCATAGACCCCAACACCGATAAGACGAAATTGTTGATCCTGTGTGATTTGCATTTCTTTGAGTAAGATATCTAAGGTCATTTGCAGTTCAGTTTGATGCTTTAATGGCATTTTGAAGCTTTTACTGTGCTGTAGGGTTTGAAAGTTTTTCAGTTTCAGTTTGACGGTGACACCGCGGGCATACAGATGCTTTTTCTCTAAACTTTGCCAGACTTGTGCAATCAACTTGGGCCAAAATGGGAGACACTGTTCAAGGGTTAAGTCATCATCAAAAGTGGTTTCTTTTGAAATTTGCTGACGTTCTCGTTCCGCTTGTACAGGACGCTCATCAATCCCTTGTGCATAGAGATAGAGCTGTTTGCCATATTTGCCAAAATGATGAATCAGGATATTTTCATCCACATGCTGTAAATCACCTAAAGTTTCAAGTTTGAGCGCATATAATTTTTCTTGCATGACTTTACCCACTCCGGGGATTTTTTTAAGCGGCAAGTGCTGAATAAACTGCTGAACTTGTGAAGGTTTAATCACGCAGATACCATTGGGTTTATTCCAGTCCGAAGCAACTTTGGCTAGAAACTTATTCGGTGCTACACCCGCAGAGGCGGTCAGTCCTGTGCTCTGAAAAATATCAGCGCGGATGCGTTCAGCGACTTCTGTGGCACTGGCCAGTTGTTGTAAATTTTCCGTTACATCTAAATAAGCTTCATCTAAGGAAAGCGGTTCAATGAGTGTGGTATAACGCTGAAAAATTGTATGAATTTGCTCTGAGACCGCACGATATTTAGAGAAATTAGGTTCAATCACTACCACTTGAGGACAGCGTTTTTTGGCTTGAGTCATCGACATGGCCGAGCGGAGTCCGTAGCTACGTGCAGGGTAGGATGCGGCAGCAATGACGGCACGAGGATGGTGTGAAGAAATCACCACAGGTAAATGTTTTAAGTCGGGACGATCAAGTAACTCCACCGAGGCATAGAAGGCATCCATGTCGATGTGAATGATTTTTCGCATGCTGAATTTTAATATTGAAACCTAAGTCAGTATTGCACTATTCAGATCGATTGCGTAGTCCTGTATGCGGCATAAGCGACATAGTTTGACTTGGTGTTTTTGTATTTGAACTTCAAAGATGAGCTTGAAACTGCTCTACTTGATCGGTAAGTTTTGTGGCAGTTGATAAAGTCCTTGGCGCTCTAAAAAGCTGATCCAATCTTGTTCTGAACCCTGAAATACATTGAGATCCACCAAGGTTGGTATGCCTTTAATTTGACCTTGGCTAGTGTGTTGCCAAAAGGTCCATTTCGGATTGCCCTTGAGCTCAGGCTGGCCTTGATATTCGCGAATCCAAAGGGGAGTTTGTTTAAATTCATTGACCAAAACAATATTATAAAATGCTTTAGAGGTATAAAAAATGGGTTGCAGGCCATAGTGTTGATAGAGTTGGTCGTGCATGACCTGAATTTCTTTGAGCAGCTGTTCTCTGGTATAGGTGTTGATACAGTTACTGTCATATTCCAAATCAATCACAGGCGGCAAGCTATCGGTTTTCTTCGGCACAGTTTCGATAAAGTTCTGCGCCTGAATCTGGCCATCACGGCATAAACGATAAAAATGATAAGCCCCGACCAAAAAGCCTTGTTCACGAGCTTTGAGCCAATTGTCCTGAAATTTACGGTCTTTGAAATCGCCCCCTTCAGTGGCTTTTAAATAGACGAATTTAAACTCTTGGGGAGAAATGGATTGCCATTGGATGTCGCCCTGATGATGAGACACATCAAAGCCTTTTACCGGATACTCTTGGGCAGATGCGACATTGTTCTGCAAGAAAAAATAGGTGATCCCCAGTCCGACACATAGCATCACTACACAGGCAAGTATGTAATAGGGGTATGAGGTTTTTGACGGCGTGGAAACTTTTTTTCTTGCAGACATGCTTTTGCAGGTATTGGTTTTTAGCTCATCATCATAGCTCGAATTTGCGGAACTGACCATGATGATTATGTTCAGTAAATGGCAGCACTTTGTATCTGTTATTCATCCACGGTATCTTTGGGGATGTGCCAGAAAATAGCTGCGGTAATCAGGTTAATACAGCCCAATACAATTAAGGTGTTATGGAATGCCATGACGATGTGATCTGTGCCCAAATATGCCGTAAAGACATTGACCAAAGTACCTGCTAGAGCCACACCAATACTCATCGACACCATCATGATCATCGACAAGAAACTGTTGCCACTGCTGGCATCTTGTTGCGGTAAATCTTTCAGCGTGAGGGTATTCATAGACACAAATTGCAGGGAGTTTAGCATGCCAAAAACAAAGAAATGCAGTGCGCGCAGCCAGGTTGGGGTGTCTGCGGTATTGAGGGCAAAACTTGCGATACATGCGCCGACCAACAAGGTGTTAACCAAAAGCACATGGCGATAACCAAAGCGCTGAATCAAGTGACGAATGATGGGTTTAGATGCCAGTGAACCCAACACTGTCGGAATCATCAAAAGCCCCGTCACAAAGGGTTCAAAACCGAAAGCCACTTGTAACATGAGTGGCATCAAAAAAGGCATGGCATTGCCACCGAGGCGAGCAAAGAAGTTACCTAAAATACCCACGGCATAAATGCGGTTACGAAACAGTTTACTGCGAAATAGCGCATTTTGATGGGTATGTGCATGATAGGCATACCAAAGCGAAGTTACCAAGCTCAGTACAATTAGCCCCATACTCCACCATAAAGTCAGGTGCGGACTGGCAAAATTTTCAATCCCTAGAGATAGCCCTGCCATGGTGATCACCAACAGGATAAAACCCCAAAAGTCAAAACGCGGTACATTCTGCTCGGTGACATTCGGCATGGCTTTAAAGCTAATCAGGACACCTAACAGCCCCATGGGGAGGTTAATCAGGAAAATCCAATGCCATGTACTGACTTCGACCAACCAGCCCCCGAGTGTTGGACCAATCAGAGGGCCAATCAGTCCCGCGAGACTCATTAAACTCATGGCCGATAAGAACTGCGTCCGCGGAATGACTTTGAGCATGGCTAAACGGCCAACAGGGAGCAATAATGCACCACCGATGCCTTGTAGCACGCGATAGAACAATAATTCATTTAAACTTTCAGAAAAGCCACAGCCCAGCGAGGCAAGGGTAAAAATGATAATGGCACTGAAATAGGTATTGCGCACTCCAAAACGGTCGGCGAGCCAGCCACTCAAGGGAATACAGGCAGCAACGGCAAGCACATAGGCCACCACCACGCTATGCATTTGCAGCGGGTCTTCATTCAGACTGGCTGCCATAGCCGGTAGAGCGGTATTCACAATGGTGGTATCTAAGCCTTGCATAAAAAAGCCAATCGAAACCAGAAGTACCAAAAGACGGTACTCAGGAGCGAGTGCTTGATGGGTCGGCGTTTGGTTCATAGATACAACAAAGTGAAATTTTTAAACAGTTTAGCTTAATTTAAGTTGGACTGTTGTTGCGAATGTGCATTTATCACATGCCATCAAATTGACATCTCTACGTCATGTGTTTGCAACGCGTACGTCATACATTGGTCAAATTTGAACCGATATTTAGATCATGATGAATAAAACATATAGTGTTGTCTTTTTAGCATGCATGGGGTTGGGCTTAGCGGGGTGTAATGACAGTGATGATGCGCAAACCATCACACCACCAGTGGTAGAGGAAGCCACGCCGAATAGTATTGAACTGGTTCATCTTGCAAGTTATGAGTCGGGGATATTTGGACAGAGTGCAGCTGAAATCCCCGCCTATGATGCTGCGAGTAAGCGTCTGTTCGTGGTGAATGCACAAAAGGGCATGGTCGATGTTTTAGATTTCTCCCAACCAGCGCAACCGACATATATCCAATCTTTGGATGCCAAAACTTATTTAGCCAATTCCGAAGTGAATAGTGTCGCGGTGCATAATGGCATCGTGGCACTGGCGGTTCAGGCTGAGGATAAAACCCAAACCGGTATTGTGGCTTTTTTTAAAGCACAGGATCTCTCTTTTATCAGTCAAGTCAACGTGGGGGCTTTGCCAGATATGTTGACCTTCACGTCTGATGGTCGAAAAGTACTGGTAGCGAATGAAGCGGAACCGAATGAAGGGTATCAAGTCGATCCCGAAGGTTCCGTCAGCATTATTGATATTTCAGATATTCAAAAACCAACAGCAACTATTGCGGGCTTCCAAGCATGGAATGACCGTAAACAAGACTTATTAGATGCAGGCGTTCGAATTTTTGGCCCAGACATCAGTCAATACCCACATGTAGCGACCGCAGGTATTCAAACGACCACAGTTGCACAAGACCTAGAGCCTGAGTACATCGCAGTTAGTGCTGATGGTAAAAAAGCATGGGTCAGTTTGCAGGAAAACAATGCCATTGGGGTTTTAGACTTAGAAAAAAATCAATTTGTTGATCTTTTCCCGATGGGCTACAAGGACCATAGCTTGCCTGAAAATGCCTTGGATGGAAGTGACCGTGACTGTGCTATTGGTCAAGACTCTTTGGGGCGTAGTATTACAGAATGTGCAAAAGATGCAGGCATGATTAATATCCGCTCTTGGCTGGGGTTATATGGCATGTATATGCCCGATGCCATTGCACAATATCAAGCCAGCGGTAAAACCTATTTGGTCACGGCCAATGAAGGGGATGCCCGTGAATGGTTAAGGGATGAAGCCAAATACTTTGAAGGCGGGGACTTAAATGCTGGTTATGCTGAAGAGATACGCATCAAACATTTGTTTAAAAAAGCAGGTTTTGACGCTAAAGGTGATTATGCAGCGCATTTACGTCAGCTTGCACCGGGCGTAAAAGGGGCGAAATTAAACCCAGAGGTGTTTAAATCTTGTCAAACGGCTGACGCAACAGAAGTCTGCGCGGATAATTTAATTAAAGATTCACAAATTGGACGTTTGACCATTAGTTGGACGCAAGGTTATCAAAAAGATCCACTAACAGGTCTACCGAAGTTAGATGAAAATGGTCGTCTGACTTATGACAAATTATACGCCTATGGTGGCCGTTCGGTGAGTATTGTCGACCCTGAAACCAAGCAGATTGTGTGGGACTCGGGGAGTGAGTTTGAGCGAAAAATTGCGGAGTTGTTTCCAAATCAATTTAATAGCAATCATGAAGCATTTAAATTTGATGACCGTAGTGACAATAAAGGCCCTGAACCTGAAGGCGTGACTTTGGGTAAAATTGGTGCAAAGACCTTTGCCTTTATTGGACTTGAGCGTGCCAGTGGTATCATGGTGTATGACATTAGCAACCCGAATCAGGCTAAATTTGTTCAGTATCTGAACCATCGCAACACCACGGAAACAGAAGTCACGAAGCAAGGGGACTTAGGCCCAGAAGGTTTGATTTTCATCGCGGCGAAGAATTCACCCAATGGTCGCCCGCTGTTGGTGGTGGGAAATGAAGTCAGTGGTAGTACAGCGGTTTATGAAGTCAAACTCAATTAAAAAACTGAGTTTTGAATTTGAAAAAAGAGCACTACGGTGCTCTTTTTTATGGCGCTACAAAAAATATATGACAAGGATGTCATGAAAATGAAATAAAACCGTCATAATCTTTGGCAAACGTCCAAAGGCACTGTCTTGGAATAAATTATTCAAAAGGTTGGTTTTATGACAATCGAAATTTTGATGGTGATAGGCTTCTGTTTAGCCGCTTATTCTATCGTCGGAAATGATGTGCCACAGACATTAGGTACGTTTATTTCATCCAATGCACATCGTCCGTGGTGGGTGCTTTGGCTCTTTATCAGCACCATTTTGGTGGTGGTGTTGATTTATGGTTGGTATGCATCCGGTGTGGGGGATGCATCATATGGTCGTTTAGAAACGATCCCTTTTCCTGAGGGTGGGGTCACGTGGCTCTATATTGTGCCACCGATTTTACTGTTATTTTTAACCAAATACGGAATTCCCGTCAGTACCACTTTCTTGGTTTTAACCATTTTCTCGCCTGCAAGTTTAGGCTCAATGATGGTGAAATCGATGATGGGCTATGCGGTGGCCTTTGTGGTTGCGATTATTGTCTATCGTTTTGTGATGCGCCAAGTCGCAAAGTATTTTGCGAAAACCCGTAATCAAGAACCGTCGCATATTTGGATCGGGCTACAGTGGGTCTCTACGGCTTTTCTGTGGAGTCAGTGGCTGATTCAAGATTTGGCCAATATTTTCGTCTATGTACCCCGTCAAGTGCCGTTTTCATTTTTACTGTTTGCCATCACGGTCTTTGTGGTGTTGTTGGCGGTGATTTTGTACCAACGCGGTGGTGCGATTCAGAAGATTGTCGATACCAAAACAGGTGTTACTGATATTCGTGCAGCAACCATTATTGACTTTATGTATGCCCTGATTTTGTTGGTCTTCAAAGAGTGGAGCAATATTCCAATGAGTACCACATGGGTATTCTTAGGTTTACTTGCAGGTCGTGAGTTTGCAATGTCGATGATTTTTGATGAAGTGAACAAACACCGCACTTCACGTAACGTCAGTAAAGATGCGATGAAATTGATGTTTGGTTTAGCTATGTCGGTGATTTTGGCGACCACACTGCCGTGGTTCTATAACTTTGTCACCCATTATGGGCAATAACCGCACATGTTAAAAAAGCGAGCTCTAGGCTCGCTTTTTTTATGGCATTAAGAACAGGATTTAAATGGCAAAGTGCGCTGGGCTGCCGAGGTTGGCAATAGCTGAATAAATCTGTTCAGCATGGTTGCATACAATTACTTTTGCGCGGTGCTGTGGCGGTAGAAAACCTTCTTCTACTGCATGATCCAACTGTGTAATCAGTGCGTCATAGAAACCATTGACGTTATAAATCATCATCGGCTTTTGGTGTTGGTTCAGTTGCCCCCAGGTTGCTACTTCTAAAATTTCTTCAAAAGTGCCTAAACCGCCGGGTAGTGCGACAAAGGCGCTTGCGCGTTCGGCCATTAAGGCTTTGCGCTCATGCATGGTTTGTACAATATGTAATTCGGTCAGTTGGTGATGCGCAATTTCATAATCCAGCATAAATTCTGGAATGACGCCGACTGCTTCACCGCCGTGGCTAATCATGGCATCGGCCACTTGTCCCATGAGGCCAATGCTGGCCCCCCCATAAACCAGACCAAAACCCTGTTTAGCTAAACCTTGTGCCAGTGCAATCGCTTTTTCTTGATAAATCGGTTTATTGCCTGAACGAGAACCGCAGTAAAGTGCGATCAGAGGTTGAGTGGTTTGAACATTTACTTCAGTGTTGAGAGAGGATATTTTTAATTCACTATTCATGGCGTATGTTTTTACCTTTTGCTTTATCTACTTTTTCTCTCTTAGTTTAAGCAAGAAATGTGACGGCAAGCTGTATTTAATCTAACAATCGGGTAATAATTTGTTAAATCTTTTAAAACAGTGCGCTTTTGAAAAAAAGATGAATTTCATGTAGATCTTGCCTATACTTATTTCCTGTTTTACAACACAAGAACGAACATGGGTAGTGGTAGTTGTCGCTCAAGACATCTTCAGTTTTCCGAAAAAAAAATACAGCCATTGGTGCTGAATCTTCCTTTTCATCCGCTTAAGTTGCGTTATGCACTATATATTTCCCCTCGACAGGAGCAGATCACATGATATTTGAATGGATGTCTGATCCTTCTGCGTGGGTGGGGTTACTCACCTTAGTGGTGCTGGAAATTGTGCTGGGGATTGATAACTTGGTTTTTATTGCGATTTTGGCGGAGAAACTTCCACCAGAACAACGTAATACGGCCCGTGTTGTTGGTTTGATCCTTGCGCTCTTAATGCGTTTGGTGCTGTTGGCCTCAATTGCTTGGGTGGTGACACTGACCGAGCCGCTGTTCCATATCTTCGATCATCCTTTCTCAGGACGAGATTTGATTCTTCTGTTTGGTGGGGTGTTCTTACTGTTTAAAGGCACCATGGAACTGCATGAACGTATTGACGCCAAAGTGGTTCAGAAAGAAGAAAGTCCAGCCAATGCTGTGTTTTGGATGGTGATCGTTCAGATTGTGGTTTTGGATGCTGTGTTTTCCTTAGACTCGGTGATTACCGCAGTCGGTATGGTTAAACACCTGTCTGTGATGATGATTGCGGTGATTATCGCCGTGGGCATTATGCTGTGGGCATCGAAAGCCTTGATGGAATTCGTCAACAAACATCCAACCGTGGTGATTTTGTGTCTCGGTTTCTTGATGATGATCGGTTTCTCTTTGATTGTAGAAGGCTTTGGTTTCCATATTCCAAAAGGCTACTTATATGCCGCGATTGGTTTCTCGGTGATTGTTGAATTCATCAACCAAACCATGCGCCGTAATCAAGAAAAAATGGTCACCACTACAGACCTTCGCTATAAAACTGCATCTGCAGTGCTGCGAATGTTGGGCGGTAAAAGTAGTGATCATGCCTCTGAGCCTGAAGATGTACTGGCAACTCGCGCCTATGCGGATGAAGTGTTTGATCCTGAAAATGGGGTCTATCATAGTGTCTTGGTACAAGGGGTGCTGGGTTTGTCTGAACGCCCAGTGAAGTCCGTGATGACCCCACGTCCAGAGTTGGAGTGGATTGATTTAGAGGATGAAGAAGCCTCAATCAAATCACAACTACTCAGTATTACGCATTCACGTTTAATCGTGGCACGGGGCGAGTTAGACAACATCGCAGGTGTGGTGCTGACCCATAAAGTTTTGAATGAATATATTGAAACCGGTGTACTCGATTTTGATAAACATTTACGTGAGCCTGTGATTGTGCATGAAAATGCACAAGTCCTGATGGTAATGGAACAACTGCGTCAAGCACCGTTACAAATGGCTTTGGTCTTGAATGAATACGGCTCGATTGAAGGGATTGCCACGCCGATTGACGTATTAGAGGCGATTGCAGGAGAGTTCCCTGATGAAGATGCCGAAGACAATGTGGCTGAAAGTTTAGAAGATGGTAGCTTGATGCTCGATGGCTCAACCGATATTCGCCATGTGTCGTTATTGTTGGATCGTGATTTGGTTGACGAGTCTGATCAGTACTCAACCTTGTCAGGCTATATCCTCTTTCATTTAGGCCGTTTACCCGAGAATGGCTCTAGCCTTGAAGCAGATGGTTGTATTTTTGAAGTGGTGACGATGGATGGGCACAAAATTGAAAAAGTGCATGTGATTCCCAAGTCAGATCTGCACAAGGAATCATCTTAAAACAAACCGTAATCTGGTTTGAACAGGTTAAAATAGCTCGCAATGTCGAGCTATTTTTTATGGAAAAATCATGAGTAATGTTGAGTGTCCGTGTGGACAGGGTGAATATAAGCAGTGCTGTCAGCCTTTGCACTTGGGACAAAGCCGTGCGCAGAGTGCTGCTCAACTTATGCGCTCACGTTATAGTGCTTTTGCCAAACAGCAAATTGATTACATTGTACAAACCACAGCGTTGGGGCAGCAACAGGCTCTAGATGTTGCAGCAATTGCTGAGTGGAGTCGAAGCAACCAATGGTTGAAGTTAGACGTCGTGCAGGCCAATGAAAAACTCGATAAAAACCATGCCATGGTCGAGTTCAAGGCCCATTATCATGATGGCACATCGCCACAGATACATCATGAAATTTCACATTTTGTGAAACATGCCGAGGCGTGGTATTTTTTAGATCCAACCACTGAAATGAAAATCACCATGAAACAAGCGTGCATCTGCGGTTCAGGGAAAAAATTTAAACAATGTTGTGCACAATTTTTATAATTTTAAGCAAATTTGGCTTAGAATAGCGCGCATCAATTAGCCTATATGGAATCCAGGCGATGTTACTCACTATTATTTATATTATAGCGATCACAGCAGAGGCAATGACAGGTGCACTGTCGGCGGGTCGGCGTAGTATGGATTGGTTTGGTGTGGTGATTATTGCCTGTGTCACAGCACTGGGTGGTGGTTCTGTCCGCGATGTGTTGTTGGGACATTATCCGCTGACTTGGGTCAAGCATCCTGAATATTTGATGCTGACCTGTTTTGCCGCTTTTATGACGATTTTGATTGCCAAGTGGATGCGCCATTTACGTAATATCTTCTTGGTGCTCGATGCTCTGGGCCTGATCGGTTTTACCATCATCGGCTGTCAAATTGCCTTAGAAATGGGTCATGGCTTTGTGGTGTCTGCGGTTGCTGGAGTTCTGACAGGAGTATCGGGCGGTATCTTGCGTGATATTTTGTGTAACGATGTCCCTTTGGTGTTTCGCCGTGAGCTGTATGCCAGTATTTCTTTTGTCGCGGTGATTTTCTATTGGGGCTGCATTCAGCTCGGTTTATCACTTGAGCTGACTGTGATTTCGACTTTGATCTTTGGCTTTAGTTTACGTTTAATCGCGATTTACTTCGGCTTAGAAATGCCGAAATTCATTTATCAAGATGATGATGAGCAATCGGCTTCCTCGAAAGATGCGAGCTAAAATAACGGCGATTTGACCGCCTTGTTTGTATAAAAAGCACATAATGATAAAGCCTATTGAGAAAGCAGCCCGCTATCTTTTCCCGCTTTAGAGGCCGAGCTATGGATTTAGTTTCTCGCATACAACGCTTACCGATCGGTAAATTTCACTACACCCTGTTGTGGGTCATTGGCTTGGGCTGGATGTTCGATGCTATGGACACGGGGTTGATTTCTTTTATTTTGGCAAAAATGGCCGAAGACTGGCACATGAGCCCAACCGAGAAGGGTTGGGTGGTCTCCATTGGCTTTGTCGGAATGGCGATTGGTGCGGTGTGCTCAGGTGGTCTGGCCGATCGTATTGGGCGTAAAACAGTTTTTGCCGCGACCCTAGTGATTTACAGTTTAGCGACGGCAGCCTGTGCCTTTGCCCCGAACTTAACGTGGTTGTTGGTGTTTCGTTTTATTGTGGGTTTAGGCTTAGGTGGACAGTTGCCAGTAGCGGTGACCTTGGTCAGTGAATACATTCCTGCGCAGGTGCGTGGGCGTTTTATCGTGCTGCTAGAAAGTTTTTGGGGCCTAGGTTGGCTTTGCGCTGCATTGGTGGCGTATTTTGTGATTCCAAAATTTGACTGGCATATGGCCTTCTTAATCGGTGGGATTCCTGCACTATATGCCATTGTGATTTGGTTCAAAGTGCCTGAGTCAATTCCTTATCTCATCAACCGTGGCCGCATTGTGGAAGCGCATGCTTTAGTGCAGCAGATTGAACGTCAATGCGGTGTGGAAGTCGTTGAACATATCATCGTTAAACCAGTGGCAGAAAAAAAGAATGTGTCTTTTACCCAGCTCTGGTCGGGGGCATTTGCACGTAGAACCTTGATGTTGTGGTTGATTTGGTTTGGCATTGTTTATTCGTATTATGGCATTTTTACATGGTTACCAAGTTT
Source organism: Acinetobacter sp. MYb191 (assembly GCF_037572605.1). NCBI lineage: Bacteria > Pseudomonadati > Pseudomonadota > Gammaproteobacteria > Moraxellales > Moraxellaceae > Acinetobacter > Acinetobacter sp. MYb191. The sequence goes on from NZ_JBBGZP010000017.1 coordinate 18,349, forward strand.
GCTGGTGAAGCAGGGGTATAGCATTGTTCAGTCTTTTGAATATGTCTTGGTGATGATTTTGGCACAGCTTCCGGGTTATGTGGCCGCAGCATGGCTGGTCGAAAAGCTGGGACGCAAAGCAACCTTGGCAGGTTTTATTGGCATGTGTGCAGTCTCAGCGTATTTCTTTGGTCAAGCTGACACTGTGAGCATGATCATGTTCTGGGGTTGTCTGATGTCATTCTTTAACCTTGGCGCATGGGGGGTGTTGTATACCTATACCCCAGAGCAATATCCAACCAATATCCGGGCTTTTGGTTCGGGCTGGGCATCGGCCATTGGTCGTATGGGCGGTATTGTTGCACCGATGGTGGTGACACATATGATGGTACAGAGCAATGGATTTAGTGCGATCTTTATGATGTTTACCGCGGTATTGCTTGCGGTTGCAGCGGTAATTTTGATTTTGGGTGAAGAGACCAAAGGCAAAACATTGGAAGAAATTGGACTGTAATTTAGTCCGCGCTGAAGATTGAGAGTCAGATGTGCTGAGACTCTCAGTCTTCAATACACTTCAACATAAAATCTAGATGATCGATCTGAAAATAGCCGATAACAAGATCCAACTCAGCAATAAAAAATTCAATCTGCTCGGCTGAAATGTGGCTTCTCAAAGCTGCATTTTGATAAAAGTTAGCCCCGTGCATGATCAGTCTATTTAAATAGCTGCGACTTGATTGATGCAATCTATCCAATTGGTTGTGTCGTATTTTGGGCGAGGATGACCTGATTTTTTGTCGATCGTATCGATCTAGTTGAGAGGGCTGAAGTTACTTCACTGTTATCATTGACGAGCCGAGATGAACACAAGAACTGAACTTCAAAATAATTAGTTGCTCATTTTAAAAAAAATGGATAATTTTACGACACTAGGAACATCTAAAGACGCAATTTGTCGTAGTGGTGTACGCTTTCACTTGTATAGGCAGAGCCTGCGACATAGCATAAGAACTTAAACAAAAAACGATTAATTAGGATGACAGGTTGTTATGACGAACCTTGCGCATCAAGCGACAGAAAACCGTTCCGTAGCAGAATTTACTGAACAAGCATATCTCAACTACGCCATGTACGTGATCATGGATCGTGCCTTACCGCATATCAGCGATGGTTTAAAACCTGTACAACGCCGTATTGTGTATGCCATGAGTGAATTGGGGCTGAAACATAGCGGTAAACCCAAAAAATCTGCACGTACCGTTGGCGATGTGCTCGGTAAGTATCACCCGCATGGTGATTCGGCCTGCTATGAAGCGATGGTGCTAATGGCGCAGCCTTTTAGTTATCGTTATCCGTTTATTGAAGGTCAAGGTAACTGGGGTTCTCCCGACGATCCGAAATCATTCGCTGCGATGCGTTATACCGAAGCCAAATTATCTCAGTATAGTGAAGTGCTTTTGTCTGAACTGGGACAGGGGACTTGTGACTGGCAGGATAACTTTGATGGTTCGATGAAAGAGCCTGTGACTTTACCTGCACGTATTCCGAATATTTTGTTAAATGGCACTACGGGCATTGCGGTTGGTATGGCTACGGACATTCCACCGCACAACCTGCGTGAAGTCGTAAAAGGCACCATTGCCTTAATTCGTAATCCAAATCTAGGCGATGAAAAAGTTGCAGAATATATTCCTGCACCCGATTTGCCGACCAAAGCAGAAATTATTACGCCACCTGAAGAGCTGTTAAAAATACAAAGCACAGGTCGGGGCAGTTACCGTATGCGTTCGGTGTATCGCATCGAAAAAAATGAAATTGTGATCACGGACTTGCCTTATCAAGTGTCAGGCTCGAAAGTTATTTCGCAAATTGCAGATCAAATGCAGGCGAAAAAACTGCCTTTGGTGAGCGATGTACGAGATGAATCGGATCATCAAAACCCAACCCGTTTGGTAATTGTACTGCGTTCAAATCGGATTGATGCTGAAGCAGTGATGAGTCACCTTTTTGCCACCACTGACCTTGAGTCGAGCTATCGGGTCAATATGAACATGATTGGTGCGGATGGCCGTCCACAAGTGAAATCGATTCGTCGTATTTTGCTGGAGTGGATTGAAATTCGAAAGGAAACCGTCACCCGTCGTCTGCAATATCACCTGAATAAAATTGAAAAACGCTTACATATTTTGGGCGGTTTGATTATTGCCTATTTAAATATTGATGAAGTGATTCGTATTATTCGTGAAGAAGAACAGCCCAAAGCGGAGTTGATGTCACGTTTTAATATTGATGATATTCAGGCCGAAGCCATTTTAGAACTCAAGTTACGTCATTTGGCCCGACTTGAAGAAATGGAAATGCGCCGTGAGCAAGAAGAGTTAGAAGCCAAAGCTGCACTAATTCGTGAACAGTTGGCCAATCCTGAGTCTTTAAAAGCTTTGATCATCAATGAACTCAAAGATGATGCGAAAAAATACGGCGATGACCGTCGTTCACCAATCGTGCATCGTGCAGAAGCGACAGCGATGAGTGAGCAAGACTTCATGCCTGCTGATCCTGTGACCGTGGTCTTGTCTGAAGCAGGGTGGATTCGCTCAGCCAAAGGCCATGAAGTTGATGCCGAAAACCTGAACTTCCGTGCGGGCGATCAATACCTCAGTCATGCACAAGGTAAATCGAATCAGCGCGTGTATGTATTGGATGAGTCAGGACGTAGTTATGCCCTAGCCATTAATAGCCTACCATCCGCGCGTGGTCTGGGAGAACCGTTGAGTTCAAAATTGTCCCCAGCCAGTGGTATTGGTTTTAAACAAGTCTTTATTGCTGATGATGAAGCCGAAGTCGTGGCGCTGAGCAGCAAAGGATATGGTTTTAAAACTCAAGCAAAACAGTTAGATACCAATGCAAAAGCAGGTAAAGCCTTCCTGACTTTACCTGAAAAAGCCACAGTTATGCCCTTAACCAGTGTTGATCAAGCTACCCATTTGGCGTTACTGACCTCAACGGGTCGTTTGTTGATTTTAGAGTTGTCAGAGTTGCCGGTTTTTAATAAAGGTAAAGGTAATAAATTGATACAACTTGAAGAGAAAGATCAAATTGTATTCATGACAAGATTAACGCTAGATGAAATACTGCAAGTCGTTGCAGGACAGCAGCAATTAAAATTGAAGGGTGATGACTTGCAAAAATACATAGGCAAAAGAGCATCAAAAGGGCAGTTATTACCACGTGGATATCAAAAAGCAAATAAACTGTTAGTTCAGAGATAAAACTAGCATCCATTGATCAAAATACGTTATATATGGTATGTATGCGGGAAATGGATGCAGTATTAAGCAACACAAGTTAAATAAAGAGCGCTTAATATTGAGAACAATAGTTGAAATTTAAGGATTACTGATAGGAGAATCGGGCGATATGGAAAAAATTTGGTTCGCAGAATACCAAAAAACGGGGATTCCAGAGACTGTAGAATTGCCACCAGAAAACACGTCATTAGTAGATGTTTTTGAACGAAATTTCCAAAAATTTGGCTCTCGTGATGCTTTTATCTTTATGGATAAAGTGCTCACTTTTAGTGAGTTAGAGGAAGCAAGCCGTAAATTTGCAACATATTTACAAAGTCTGGGCCTAGCAAAAGGCTCACGTGTCGCTGTGATGATGCCGAACGTTCTTCAGTATCCTATCGTTGCTTTGGGTGTATTCCGTGCAGGTTTAGTACTGGTTAACGTCAATCCACTGTATACCGCGCGCGAACTTGAACATCAGTTAAATGACTCGGGTTCAGAAGTTTTGGTGATCATCGAAAACTTTGCCTCTGTTTATCAAGCGATTAATGGTAAAACCCCAGTTAAACATGTTGTGATTGCCTCTGTAGGTGACATGTTGGGTGCATTAAAAGGCACATTGGTGAACTTTGTATTACGTTCAGTGCGTAAGCAAATTCCAGCATGGAATATTCCTGGCCATATTCGCTTTAACGCAGCGATGTCGAAAGTCAGCGCGAGCAATTATAAGCGTCCGAACTTAACGTTAAGTGACACAGCCGTGCTTCAGTATACTGGCGGCACTACAGGGGTATCTAAAGGTGCAGAACTGACGCATCGCAACCTTGTGGCGAACATGTTGCAGTGTGACGGTATTTTCCAAAGTAAATTTGGTGCACAAGATGGTCAGCCTGATGACCGCATTTTCTGTGCATTACCGCTATATCATATTTTTGCGTTCATGGTTTGTGCGATGTACGGCATGTACAAAGGCCAAGCCAACGTTTTGATTCCAAACCCGCGTGACTTACCTGCGGTGATGAAAGAGTTACGTAAATACCAACCGTCATTCTTCCCAGCAGTGAATACACTATTCAATGCTTTAGTGAACAATGAAGAGTTTAAGCAACTCGACCACAGCAAATTGAAAATGGCGATGGGTGGTGGTATGGCTGTTCTTCCTTCTACCGCAGAAGCGTGGAAGCGAATTACTGGAACCAACATCATTGAAGGTTATGGTCTATCTGAAACTTCACCTGTGGCAACGGCAAATCCGCCAGCGTCAGAAGAATTTAGCGGCACAATTGGTATTCCATTGCCATTAACCGAAGTTGCAATTTTGGATGATGATGGTAAGGAAGTTGCACTGGGTGAACAAGGTGAGATTTCAATCCGTGGTCCACAAGTGATGCGTGGCTATTGGAACCGTGCAGATGAAACGGCTAAAGTGATGACTGAAGATGGTTTCTTCCGTACGGGTGACATTGGTGTCATGGACGCTCGCGGCTATGTGAAAATTGTAGACCGTAAGAAAGACATGATTTTGGTGTCAGGCTTTAACGTTTATCCTTCAGAAATTGAAGAAGTGGTTTCAAAGCATCCTAAAGTGCTGGAAGTAGCTGCCATTGGTGTACCTGATGAAAAATCAGGGGAAGTACCAAAACTGTTTGTGGTGAAGAAAGATCCATCGTTAACGACTGAAGAAGTATTGGCATTTGCGAAAGAGAACTTAACGGGTTATAAGCGTCCGCGTTATGTTGAATTCTTGGATGAGTTACCGAAATCAAACGTAGGTAAAATCCTACGTAAAGATTTACGTAAAACAGCTTAAGTGCAAACAAAAAAAAGCGCCGTCAGGCGCTTTTTTTGTTTGGATTTAATTTTTCATTAACCAGCGATCAATATAGGGACGGCCAATGCCTAAGATGCCAACGAAAGTCAGCATCGTCCCGCACTGACGACTAAAGGCTGGGAAAGCAAAACTACCAAAACTCAGGAGATTATCGATCAGACAATAGACCGCTACTGCAAGTAACCAAGACCATAGGTTTTGACGTTTAATCCCCACCATCCAAAATGCAATGATCAGCATGACAAGTGTGCCAAGAGTCGAACCAATATTCATATTGGCACAAATGACCGCCAATAAAAATGCAGTAACAGGAAGCACAATCTTTAAAACACGATCCACTTGGCGTTGATGTTGGCGCTGAATTTCGAGCACGTCGAACATTTCTTTTTGATCAGGGCTAGCCATGCAGGAGTCTCATCGGGAAATTATAAAAACACTATAATTTAACCAAATTTATCCTCGGAATGCCATGCTATGATAGCCGTCGAAATGATCTTGATGAGAAAAAACCAATGCAAAGCATTAGCGGGATTATTTATCTCATTTTAATTGCTTGTTTACTGCCTTACGTATTTACAATCATTGCTAAAAAAACAGCAGGATTTCGCGCCAAAGATAATCAACATCCGCGTGAATTTCTCGCCAAGACGACTGGTCTGGCAGCACGTGCCAATGCGGCACAGCAAAATAGCTTTGAGAGTCTACCGTTATTTATTGCCGCTATCTTAATGGCGGAATATATGGTGATTCCGCAAGTGGTCACCATGACGTTTGGTATTGCCTATCTTGTCTTTCGTGTGGTGTATGGGATTTGCTATTTGGCCAACTGGTCGACGCTTCGATCGATTGTTTGGCTGTTGTCACTGCTTTGTCCTATTTGTTTATTATTGTTGGTCATTCGACTGACGATGGGCTAAGTGCGAAACATACATATTTTCACCCAGTGGATGTATAATCGCAGAAATATTTTTTTCTCAAAAACCGTTATAATCGATGCGGTTTTTTAAAAGATTTAACTTGTTAAAGAGTGATGTTATGAGCTACAGCAATATCCCTGCGGGTAAAGATGCACCGAACGATATCTACGTGATCATCGAAATTCCTGCAAATGCAGCACCAATCAAATATGAAATTGATAAAGATTCGGATGCACTTTTTGTAGATCGTTTCATGGGTACAGCAATGTTCTACCCAGCGAACTATGGTTATGTACCAAACACCTTGTCTGAAGATGGTGACCCATTAGATGTACTTGTTGTAACGCCACATCCAGTTGAACCAGGTTCAGTGATTCGTTGCCGCCCTGTGGGTAAATTGAACATGGAAGATGACGGTGGTATCGATGCGAAATTAATCGCAGTTCCACACGACAAGTTAACGCCAATTTATAAAGATATTAAAGAGTACACGGATCTTCCACCTTTACTGATTCAACAAGTTGAACACTTCTTCGCTCACTATAAAGACTTAGAGCCAGGGAAGTGGGTTAAATTAACAGGTTGGGAAGGTTCAGAAGTTGCTAAGCAAGAAGTGCTTAAAGCAATCGAAGCAGCAAAATAATCCTGTCTATGAAGCCTCGATTGAACTGTGTTTGATTGTAGGCTTCAATAAAAAACCTGCACATTGTGCAGGTTTTTTTTATTAGATTAGCTTTTCCGTAGAAATTAGAAGAATTTCACAGGAATGTCTAACCAAACACGCCATTCGTTGGTGTCACCAATGTAGTTGCTTTGGTAGTTGTCACTTGCACGGTAGTACGAGTGGCGTAAACGTAAACTTGCATCTTTCGCGAAACCAGATTGAACTGTATATTTCACTTGGTTAAAGAATTCACGCTCTTGCTCGTCATCACTGATCATTGTGCCAGCATTGTCTGTCGCCTTGATGTCCCAGCCATAAACAAATGCAGAAGTCCAACTTAAACCAGGAACATTCACTGCACCGAAGTCAAAGGTATATTGCAATTGAACTGATTTTTCATCATTACCAATGAAGTCTGATAGGTAAGAGTTTGGTAAGTAAATGGTTTGATGACCATCGCCTACATTTTGACCTAAGCCGTAGTCATAACCCGTGTTACCAAAGTTCTGTTGGTAAGCAACCATCACATTGTGTGGGCCAGTGTTATAGGTTGTAGAGAATGCAAAAATCGAGTTGTCAAAAGAGTCGTTTGGTGAGCCGATTTGAGAATAAAGTTTAGTATTCGCTTCCTTATCCCATTCAGTGTAATAACCACTGAAATCGTAAGTTAATGCACTGTCATTTGCCAGAGCTTGCTTATAGTTGGCATTGATATAATGACGATCTAAACGGTCTTTGATGTCAGTACCAAAATAAGATGCATTGAATGCGTCATTAAATTTATACTTCGCACCCCAAACTACAGCACGATCTAATCTATTACCGTCACTTTTGATTTGGTCTGAATATTGGTTCTTAGTAAATTTACCTGCAGTCAACTCAAGACCGTTAATTTCACGACTTGTTGCCAAAACACCTTCAAAGTATTCAGGCACTAAACGAGCAGTGTTACTTGCCAGTACAGGTAAGTCTAGAACTTGTGTACCATAACGCACTTCAGTATTTGAAATACGTGCTTTTACGATACCACCACCACGTGCCCAATGGTCATATGCATCAACATGGCCATTTGCATCTTTGGCACCATCATTATGTAATGGAATCATGCCATTACCAGCGTGGTTGTTATCACCTAGCTTGAATGAAGCATCGCCAATGACACCAACACCAAAGCCAACGATACCTTGAGTATAACCAGACTCAATTTTAACCATCGCGGTTTGAGCTGCTGAACTTGTATCAGCTACGCCATTTTTCTTGTCGCGACTTAAATAACCAGTACGGAATAACACTGATCCTTCAGCGTCCTCAACGAAACCTTTAGATTCACTTTGCTCACTCGCAAAAGCTGTTGATATAAGTGCAGTTTGTACTAAAACTGCTAATGCTAATTTTTTTGTGTTTTGCATTGGGGAGCGAACCTTATACAAATTGGATGGAAAGAGAACAGCAATTGTATAAGTAATCGCTGAAAAATTGTCATTTTTATTTAACATATTCAACTAAAGTAATGCATTTTTTTGTAAGTGATATGTTTGAAATATTTTAATTTTGGTTAAAATATTCGGTTTGCTAAAATAAATCTTTATAAAACATCGAATTATTTTTCTCTTCTTAATTCTGTTTTTTGCTATGTATCGCAGAATATAATATATAGACTGTGAGGTCATTTTAGCTTATGAATCAAAGTGTTCAGTCATTTCTAGTCGTCTGGAATCGGTTCAGAATAACCCATACCCAGATTGACAAATGATGAATTACACAGCAGTTGCCTAGATAAAATTGACCCATTGTTAAAAAATAGCTTTAGAATTTATAGGTATGGAATCAGTAAGTGATTCATGTCTAAAGAGATTTTGAGAGCTTAAATGCATAAGAATTCACATAAAATTGCACTATTTTTAATTTTTTTCACTGGCAGTGTGTCGGTCAATGCAAGCGAGCCCCAGCAACAAAGCTCAGATGGCAGGCTTAGTGGAAGCCTTGCTGTGCTCAGTCAGTATATCTATCGTGGGGGTATTGAAAATGACCAGCCTACCCTGCAAGCAGGGCTTGAATATGAACATACATCTGGTCTATATGCAGGTTATTGGGCTTCGACATTGAATTATGATGCAGCGGATGTCAGTAAAGATCACGGTGTTGAGCATGATTTTTATATGGGTTATGCAGGCACACTCAGTCCAGATTTAAGCTACCGCTCACATATTGTGACTTATTTATATAATGATGGCGGCTCGGTCTATAGTGAAGATCGCACAGAACGCCGAAGTACGACTGGAGCGGAATTTGTAAATAGTCTGAGCTATAAAGACTTTGATGTAGGCGTCACGGTGGCTTTAGTGGATGTGAGCTATGCCAATGCGGGCGATACCTATTTAAGCCTTGCACATCATTATGCCCTTCCACAAAACTTTCAACTCAATAGTTCAATTGGTGCATCGATTTATCGTCAGCATGATGATGCCATACTCACTACAGAGAAGAACTTTACTGTTAATGAAGTTCGCTTAGGGCTGAGTAGACCCTTTGCAGAGACAGGTATCGAGATGTCTGCGGATTATATTTATGGTGTACATAATCGTATGGGAGAGGATTTAGAAGACCATCTGGTACTGGGTTTAACTTACAACTTCTAAATTCTGTAGATATGAAAAGTGCATCCAGATCGGTTGGGGATGCACTTTTTTTATGCACTTAAAAACGTACGTTCCAAAGATGAGTCTCAAAATAGCGCATATTGTAAACAATTATGTTTGGTTGATGAGCTTGGCTTCAATTCACCGCGAAGATGTTTAACGATCAAGCTAAGTGCGAGTTCAATTTTTTGTATTTTGTATAATTTAAACAAAAACAATTATTTATAATATTTTTGTAAAGGGCGTATCTGATGTTGGATTGAATGTGGCATAGCTATTGCTTCTACCTACATGAGTTTATCGAAATAACCAAAAAAACGTCGGATACGATGTGGGGGAATCAAACAATGAAATTTGCACTTAAAGCATTATCTTTAGCTGTGGTGGCTTCAGCTTCTACATTCACTTTCGCAGATGACGAGCCAGCATTACCGTTTGGTTTCTCTTTTAGTGGAAGTGCTGCTGTAACAACTGACTATCGTTTCCGTGGTTTAACTCAAACCCAAAATGATCCAGCGGTACAAGCGGGCTTTACTTTGGCACATGACTCAGGCTTGTATTTGGGTCTTTGGGGTTCAAATGTTGATTTTGGCGAAGGTTCACCGAGTTTAGAACTCGATCCATCGATTGGTTTTGCAACAACATTAGAAAGCTTTGCCAGCAAACCAGTGCTTGATGTGGGTATGGTGTACTACAACTATCCAAGTGCAGATGATCTGAACTGGTTAGAGTTTTATGGCAAATTAACCTTTGCGAGTGTCTTCACTGAAGGGGACAGTCTACTGACCAATGTGAACTATACCAATGATTATGTTGCAGCAGATACAGACAGCTGGAACATCAATGCAGGTTATGCAATTCCATTTGGTTCAACGGGCTTTGGTGGCGTTGCGAATGTGGGTTATACCGTGGTCAGTGATGAAGATAAATATTCATTTGGTGATGATGACAATTATGTCGATTGGAAAGTAGGTGTGACCTATGCATTCCAGTCTATTCCTGGCGCAACAGCAGAATTGGCAGCGGTAGGAACCAATATTGATACTGATAATCTGGATCATGTGACAGCACGTGGTGTAGAAACAGGTGCCGTGTTTACCTTAACTAAAACTTTCTAAGTTTTAGCATCTTCAAAACCCCTCTAGTCATAGGACTGGAGGGGTTTTTCTATGTGGAATTTAGCAATTTTAGGCATTTTGCTGTCGGTAGGAGAGAGCTTCGGTCAAATGTCCTGTTTGGATGTGCTCTGACTGGGCCAAATCCGCAATGGTTCTGGCCACTCTTAAAATCCGATGATAACCCCGAGCAGACAAATTTAAACGCTGCTGTGCTTTTTCAAAGATTAAAGCCGCTTGTCCATCTAGCGGTGCGAATTGTTCGAGTTGTTTGGGTGATAAAGCCATATTGAGACAAGCTTGGCGTTGCATTTGCCATTCATAAGCTTGAATCACGCGTTCACGTACAGTTGCCGAGTCTTCTACGGCTTGTGTGTCCTGCAATTCAGAAGCATGCAAGGGTGGTACATCAATATGTAAATCAATTCGATCCAGCAAAGGCCCGGAAATACGGTTTTGGTAGCGCTTAATCGCCTCGGCTGAGCACTGGCAACGGCTATCTTGATTAAAAGCATAACCACAGGGACACGGATTCATTGCGGCAATCAGTTGGAAATTGGCTGGAAAGGTGATCTGCCGTGAAGCACGCGAAATCACAATCTCTTTGGCTTCAATCGGCTGTCTTAAAACCTCTAAAACCTTGCGGTCAAACTCTGGTAGTTCATCTAAAAACAGCACGCCTTTATGTGCCAAAGTAATTTCACCAGGTTTGGGTTGTGACCCGCCACCGACTAAGGCAACTGCAGAAGCTGTATGGTGCGGTGCACGAAATGGCCGCTGTCCAAAAGGATGTTGATGATTGGCCACCGAGTAAATACTCGCCACTTCCAAATTCTCTTGCGTGTTCAAGGGCGGTAGAATACTGGCTAAACGTGAAGCCAATAGGGTTTTCCCTGTCCCTGGCGGTCCTTTAAACAGTAAAGAATGACCACCTGCTGCCGCAATCTCTAAGGCACGTCTCGGACGTAGTTGACCTTTAACATCGGCCAAATCAAATTTGTAATGTTGGGAGGCTTTTAGCGCCGTGGGTTGAAACTGTTGGATGAGATGGTTTTGCGACAGATGCTCACAGACTTGTTTTAAATGTTGCGCTGCAAACACTTGGAAGTTGGGCAGTTGAGAGGCTTCTTGCGCATTGGCCTCAGGTAAAATCAGTTGATGTCCAGCTTGCTGGCAGGCAATTGCAATACTTAAAGTACCTGAAATTGGTCGCAGTTGCCCATCAAGTGCCAACTCACCTATAAATTCAAAATTTTCAGTTCCTTGCTCAGGGAGCTGACCAGAGGCAATTAAAATACCCAGTGCAATAGGCAAATCCAGTCGTGAGCTGTCTTTGGGCAGATCTGCAGGTGCAAGGTTAATGGTGAGGCGTTTGGTCGGAAACTGAAAGCCACTATTGATAATGGCGGAGCGCACCCGATCTTTGCTTTCCCGAACGGCTGCTTCAGGAAGCCCCACAATGGTTAAAGAGGGTAGTCCTTGGCTCAGATGAACTTCAACTTCAACCGAAGGTGCGTGTAAACCGAGCAAAGCTCGAGTGTAAATTTTGGCAAAAGACATCTTTTGTTCCATTATAGTGCATTATTTTAATTCGTTATGCGTCTTTTGTTGCACCAAACAGGTGCTCATTTTTTGTTCTGAATGCGTAACTCTAAAGCTTCCACTTGTTTCAATAAATCATTTAAACGCAAATTGGCATTATTCAGTGCAGTACGTTGACGTTCAATTTCATCTTTGGAAACCAAATCCATCTTGGTGACTGCTTCATTCAGCAGTGCGCGTAAATTATGTTCTAAGTCTTGTTTAGGTTGTTCGACTTGTTCCAGTATGGCTTGTAATAAAGTTTCAATCATTTCTATATCCAACAGTTGGAGAAGTGACAGCAGTGTACCATTGCTGCTTCTGACTCTATAGCCTTTCAGATGAAATATGATTTCATCGATTGTAAAAAAATCATAAATCTTCGACTAAAAAACCTGAATTTTGAAGCTCAAAACGCATTTAAATGTATAGAATAGGGTATAAAGAAAACTCATGTCAGACTTTCTTTTCCCCCCAACCTAAGAATTTTTGGCATGAAATTTGAACATAAAACCTTACTGGTGAAATAAGCCGAAGGAAAACAAACATGAAGCTCGTAACTGCAATTGTAAAACCGTTTAAATTGGATGATGTGCGTGAAGCACTGTCTGAAATTGGTGTTCAAGGGATCACGGTAACTGAAGTCAAAGGCTTTGGTCGTCAAAAAGGTCATACTGAACTTTATCGTGGCGCTGAATATGTTGTTGATTTCTTACCAAAAGTAAAAATCGAAATCGCGATCAGTGATGAAATGGTCGACGCGGTGATTGAGTCAATCACACGTGTGGCTAGTACAGGAAAAATTGGCGACGGTAAAATTTTCGTCACAAATTTAGAGCAAGTCATCCGTATCCGTACAGGTGAAACAGGTGCCGATGCCGTTTAATTTGGCATGAAGTTTGCTGAGTAACACATAACTCGCACAAATTAGGTTGGGGGATACGAATGAAAAAGATGCTATTCGCGCTGAGCTTATCTGGCGCACTTTTAGGTGGTTCTGTTGCTTGGGCTGAAGAAGCAGCAACAGAACCAACTCCATCAGAACAAGTCACAGTGGTTGAAACAACGGATGTGGCTGCTCCAGCAGTACAAGCGGTTGAAGCCGTTGCTGCTCCAGTAGAAGCACCTGCAGAAGAAGAACCAACATTAGATACAGGTGATACGGCGTGGATTTTAGTCTCCACAGCACTGGTTTTATTAATGACCATTCCAGGTTTAGCGTTATTCTACGGCGGTATGGTTCGTAAGAAAAACGTCTTAAGCACTATGGCACATAGCTTTGTTGCTGCGGCAGTGGTGAGTATTGCATGGGTCATCATTGGTTATACATTGGCCTTTGGTGAGGGCAATGCCTTTATCGGTGGCTTAGATAAGTTCATGCTGACTGGGATCACCACAGATGCACTCACAGGGACGATTCCTGAAGTTCTATTCGTTATTTTCCAAATGACCTTTGCCATCATTACGGTTGCCATTATTAGTGGTTCAATTGCAGAACGGATGAAATTCGGCGCATTTATCGCTTTTATCTCGATTTGGGTAGTCGTGGTTTATGCACCAATTACTCACTGGGTATGGGGCGGTGGCTGGTTAGCAAATGATGGTGCACTCGACTTTGCTGGCGGTACCGTTGTACACATCAACTCAGGTGTGGCAGGTTTGGTTGCTGCATACATGCTCGGTAAACGTATGGGCTTAGGCCGTGAATCAATGGCTCCACACAACTTGGCATTAACCGTTGTGGGTGCAAGCCTACTGTGGGTCGGTTGGTTTGGTTTCAATGGTGGTTCTGCATTGGGCGCAAACGGCTCAGCAGGTTATGCATTGCTCGTGACTCAAGTAGCAGCAGCAGCAGCGGCAATCTCTTGGTTAATTACTGAAAAAGTTGCACGTGGTAAAGGTTCAGTACTCGGTGCTGCATCTGGTGCGGTTGCTGGTCTGGTCGTGATTACACCAGCAGCAGGCTTTGTGACTGTCGGCGGCGCACTGGCGATGGGTTTAATCGGTGGTGTGGTGTGCTTCTGGGGTATCAGTGCATTGAAACGTGCTTTAAAAGCCGATGACTCTTTAGATGCGTTTGGTTTACACGGTGTGGGTGGTATCGTGGGTGCAATCTTAACAGCATTCTTTGCCAGCGACTTCATCATGGGCGACAAAGCACCAAGTGATGTGATGCATCAACTTTGGGTTCAAGTTGAAGGGGTATTGGCAACGATTGCATACTCAGCAGTATTAACCTTCATTATCTTAAAAGTGATTGATCTGGTGATTGGAATTCGCGTTGAATCTGATGATGAACGTATGGGCCTAGACTTGAGCCAACATGGCGAACGCGTGGACTAATCAATAGAATAATAAATAAACAGTATAATCAATATATTGTGTGAAACAGCCCGAAAGGGCTGTTTTTTTTCTATATCTAGCGTAAAACTCTACAAAACACCGAATTTTTGCTACACTCTAAAACCATTCAAATTTGTTCAATTTAACCACTATGCATTGTCCATTTTGCAACGCTGAAGACAGTAAGGTGATCGACTCACGTTTGGCCGCTGAAGGTTGTCAAATTCGTCGTCGTCGTGAATGTATTAGTTGTGGTGAACGATTCACAACCTTTGAAAGTTATGAAGTGGTCATGCCTCGTGTGATCAAGTCGGATGGCAAAAGTGAACCTTTTGATGAAGCAAAATTGCGTCGCTCCTTGATGCATGCTTTACAAAAACGTCCCGTGACGCAAGAGCAAATTGAAACCGTCTTGAGCGATATTCAGCTACAAATCCGCCGTTTAGGTGAGCGTGATGTGAAATCACGCACCATTGGTGAAATTGTCATGCAATCTTTATTTTCGTTAGATCATGTTGCATATGTGCGTTTTGCATCGGTCTATCAAGACTTTCAAGATGTCGACGCCTTTCGCCACCAAATTGAACAAATGCAACAACGTGAACATTAAGCGAGTTGGCATCCATGTCTGAATTACAGTCTAATGCTTTACAAGCTGACCAAGCTTGGATGAAACAAGCGATTGTTTTAGCACTGCAAGGTCAATACAGCACCAAGCCAAATCCAAATGTAGGCTGTGTCATTGTCAAGGATGGGCAGTTGTTGGGGACGGGTTATCACCCTAAAGCGGGTCAGCCACATGCAGAAGTTTTTGCGATGCGCGAAGCGGGTGAGCAGATCCAAGGCGCAACGGCTTATGTCACTTTAGAACCTTGTGCGCATTATGGGCGTACACCGCCGTGTGCCAAAGGTTTGGTCGAGGCAGGTGTAGCGCGTGTTGTGATTGCCTGTCCAGATCCCAACCCCTTGGTGGCCGGTAAAGGGGTACAAATTTTAAAAGAAGCAGGCATTGAGGTTGATGTCGGTATTTGTCAAGCCGAAGCACATCAGTTGAATGCCGGCTTTTTAAAAGCCATGGCTACTGGCATGCCTTATGTGCGTTTAAAAGTTGCCTCTAGTTTAGATGGTCGAACGGCGATGGCTTCGGGTGAGTCAAAATGGATTACAGGCCCAGCTGCACGTTTAGATGTTCAGCATTTTCGTGCCATTTCTGGCGTCGTGATCACTGGGATTGAAACGGTACTGGCTGATGATCCGCAGCTCAATGTCAGACAGCTTCAGAGTGTTGCGGATCTGACAACAGTTGTACAACCAAAACGTCTGGTGTTAGACCGTCAAGGCCGCTTGCCGCTGACGGCCCAAATTTTACAGCAGCCGGATACCGTGATGGTGATGGGGCCTTATCGTCAAGCATTGGCTGATTTAGGCGTGATACAGTTTGCTGTACAGCCTTTAGATCAGTTATTAACGCAGTTGGTTCAATCGCATCAAATTTACGATGTCATGGTTGAAGCAGGTGCAACGTTATCGACAGCTTTTTTACAAGAGAAGTTGGTCGATGAAATGATTAGTTATGTGGCACCGACCTTATTGGGTCAGTCTGCACGTGCAATGTTCAATGCTGAGTTTTCTCAGATGGCAGAGCAACTCCGCTTTAAGCTCATGGATGTCACACAATTGGGTGATGATGTGCGCTTAACTCTTATCCCTTCTCAAGAGTCATTATGAGTTCAGAGTCTACGGTTTATCATAAACGTCGTCACGCGGCACGTACCACCGATGAATATCTATTTCATCAACTTGTTCCTTATTTAGGGAATAAGCGCCGTCTGTTGCATCTGATTTTAGAGGCACTCGAGAGTACAGGGACTTTAAACCGTGCAGATGGTCGTGCGCCTATTTTTGCTGACTTCTTTGCGGGTTCGGGCGTGGTCTCGCGTTTGGCACGTCAAAATGGTTATCGTGTGATTGCCAACGACTGGGAACCGTATAGCCATGCGCTGAACCATGCCATTTTGGCTTGTACCGAAGCTCCTGCATTTAAAGAGTTGGGTGGTTATCAAAAAGCCATTGATTATTTAAACCGCTTGCCTGAAGTTAAGGGCTGGGTAACGCATAATCTGTGTCCGCGAAATGATGAGATCTATGATCCAAGCCGAGATCGTTTGTTCTTCAAACGTCGCAACGGCATGCGTATCGATGCGATTCGTCAGCAAATTGCCACATGGCAGGCACAAGGTGCAATCGATGATGTGGAGATGTCTGCTTTATTGGCACCGCTGCTGTATTCAGCCAGTTTTGTCAGCAATACTTCCGGCGTCTTTAAGAGCTTCCACCACGGCTGGGGGGGTAAAACCCAAACAGCGTTAGAACGGATTGAATCCTTGCTGTGGTTGACCCCAAGTCGCTTTAGTGAAGTGGGTGATAATAAGCAAAAGAACCCGATGGCTGAAATGTGGTGTGTCGATGCACAGCATTTGGCAAACCAAATGAGCAGTTTTGAGGTCGATGTAGCTTATCTAGATCCACCCTATAACCAACATGCCTACAGCAGTAATTATCATGTCTTAAATGCTTTAACGCTATGGGATCAGGTGGATTTGCCGACACCAGACACCAAAGGTTTTAAAAGCGGAATTGACCGTGCGTGGCGCAAAGAGCGTCCGAGTCCTTATAACTCGTCAAAGTATGCCAAAGAGGCATATGAAAAATTACTTTCTACCATCAATGCACGTTACATTCTGACCAGTTATTCAACCGATGGTAATATTGAAGCAGGGGACTTGCTCAAAGCCAATTTGGAGCGAGGTCGTGTGACTTTATTAACGCAGGATGTACCGCGTTATCGCGTGAGTAAGCAGCGTCAGTCTGAGCGTGCGCGTGTGTTAGAGTTTATTGTGATCACTGATACCCATGCCAAGTCAGGTCCGCCAATTCGTCAGCTGCTTGGACAGTTATACCATTATGCCGAATTGGGCGGGGTGGATACATCTGGGGTCACGACACAGTTGGCGCTGTGGTAAAAATATAGAGGTAGAAATAAGAAATGTTTACAGGGATCATCGAAAGTCTAGGCACAGTTGAAAGCGTACAAAATGTCGGTGGCGATGTGCGGTTGCGCATTGGTACAGATCTTGATATGTCAGATGTACATTTGGGTGACTCGATTGCCACCAATGGCATTTGCCTCACAGTGATTGACTGGGGTGAGCATTGGTATGCTGCCGATGTTTCACGTGAAAGTTTGAACCGAACCACACTGGCCCACTGGAAAGTTGGACAACGTGTCAATGTGGAAAAGGCGATGTTGCCCACAACACGTTTTGGTGGACACATTGTGTCAGGTCATGTCGATGCTGTGGGTGAAATCACGGTTGTGCGTGAAGATGCACGTTCGCTTTATTTTGAAGTAACTGCGCCAGCTGAGATTGCACGTTACTTGGCAGAAAAAGGCTCGATCACGGTCGATGGGATCAGTTTAACCATTAATCATTTGCGTGGCCGTATTTTAAGCCTCAATTTAATTCCACATACGGCTGAACGAACCAACATTGGAACGTGGAAGGCAGGGAGTCAAGTGAACCTTGAAGTGGATGTGTTAGCACGCTACATTGAACGTCTGATGATGGGCGATAAAGCTGCGGAAACTCCCCCACAATCTAAAATTAGTTTAGACTTTTTGGCACAAAATGGTTTCTTGAAATAGAAAAATCGTTTAGATTGCAGCAAGAATAGACAAAAGATGAGCTCCCTATTTGCCCAAAATGAGGGAGTTTTTCTTTTGAAATGAATAGGTAAGCAATTGAGTATGATGAAAGATAGTACGCAGTTCATTGCACGGATAGGTGACAATGATTGATTTTTTTCTCCATCTAGAACAATTATTGCCCGTACTGCTTGCAGAATACGGCCTTTGGATTTATGCGATTCTTTTTCTGATTATTTTTGCAGAAACGGGCTTCGTTTTTATGTTCTTTTTGCCAGGTGACAGTTTACTGATTGCCATTGGTGCCTTATGTTCCAGCTCGGATTTAATCCATATCCACACCATGGGTATTTTGATGATGATTGCTGCGGTATTGGGTTATATCGTCAATTATTATACCGGTCAGAAGCTGGGCTTTAAATTTGCCCATCAGCATTCGCGTTGGCTGAAACCCGAATATATGATGAAGACCAATCAATATTTCTTAAAGCATGGCGGTAAAACCATTTTAGTGGCACGTTTTATTCCTTTTGTGCGTTCTTTCGCGCCTTTTGCTGCGGGCGCAGGGCATATGAGCTTGGCGACTTTTATGTGGTACAACGTGACCGGTGGCCTGATTTGGATTGGTAGTTTGTTGGCGATTGGTTATGGTGTGGGCAATACTTTATCGTTTATGGTTGATGTGTTGGTTTGAGATCGAGACAGACTACATCAGCCGAGCAAAACAAGGGTGCATAAAAAAACTCACCGAAGTGAGTTTGAGTGGAAGCCAAGGTCTGTTAAGTAGAATTGGACACCACTTCATCAGAAAAGTTTGAATTTTTTAAAATATAGTCAATTTCCTCTTGAGCCGCGGCTTGTAGCTTACTGCGATAGCTGGCTACGGACTCTTCAATTAAGGTTTCCGCTTCAAGCTCTAAACGTAAACGCACACTTTCTAACTCAGACAAAATTTGTGAGTCATCAATGCCAAATTTACCTTTGGCATAGTCCAGAGCTTGTTCAGGCGTTTTCTCATAGCGTGCGGTATAGCTCGAAATTTCTTGATCGACACTTTGACGCATCACATTTAAAGCTTGGGTTTGCTCATTGAACTGACGGATTTCATCTTTTTTGAGGCTTTCCGCATAAGCTTCCTGCGCTGCGCGTTTGTCTGCCAGTGATTTTTCCAACGCTTGTTGTTTACGAATTCGCGCTTCTTCAATCAGCTGTGCTTTCAGATCGGCATATGCTTGTTCAATTCGTTGGGTAGAGACGGCTTGAGCGCGTTGGTCTTGTTCAATCCAACTGTGCAAACCTGTTTCAGGTTTGAGTACATCGCAGACGCGACTCAGGTCATCAATAAAGGCCTGACGAACAGCATCAGGTACATTTAACCAACGCTGTTTAAAATCTGGACCAACATTCAATGCCACTACGCATCTCCTTATTTAGACGGGGAATCATTTAAAGCTTGAAGGTTCGAGCTTCAACTCCGAGACGTCTATATTGTTTAAATTTTTCACGACCTTGTTGTTTGGCCGATTCGTTATTTTCAATAATTTCTATAATGTGGCTAAATTTTTCGAACTGTTCAAGAGCTTGATCGTTAAAATTGAACACAATCCAGTCAGATTGCTCAGGCAGTTGAGCTGAGATACAAATGCGCGCATCGATTTGATCAATGCCATGCGGAATAAAGCTCGTGTCATCAAAACTCCACAAACGTTCATCCAATTGCTGTTGTAGTTCAGGGTCGCTTGCATACAGCCAGATTCGCTCTGACTGACGCAAGATTTTTCGACATAAACGACAAGCACTTTCGACTTGTCGTTCAGGACTTTGTTCAAACAGATAAAAGCTAATATTAGCCATTAGACTGCGCACGATGAGCTAAGAATTGCATCAGTAAAGGCACTGGACGCCCTGTTGCTCCTTTATTGGCACCCGAATTCCATGCTGTACCTGCAATGTCTAAGTGCGCCCAACGGTAATCACGGGTGAAGCGTTGTAAGAAGCAAGCCGCAGTCACAGCACCAGCTTTAGGCCCGCCAATGTTGGCAATATCGGCAAATGGGGAGTCTAACTGTTCTTGATAGTCATCAATCACAGGCATGCGCCAGACGCGGTCAAAGCTATTTTGACCTGCTTCAGATAGTTCGGCCGCCAGTTTGTCATCTGGGGTAAACATACCCGTTAAGACTGAACCGAGTGCCACGACACAGGCACCTGTTAAGGTTGCAATATCAATGACCAATTCAGGGTTAAAGCGTTTTACATAGGTCAATGTGTCGCACAGCACCAAACGACCTTCTGCATCGGTATTTAAAATTTCAACGGTTTGACCGCTCATGGTGCTCACGATGTCACCCGGACGTGTAGCTTTTCCTGACGGCATATTTTAAGCTGCAGCAATCGTACCTACGACATGAATGGCTAAACGTGATTAACACAGAGCACGGAGTGTCCCTAGAACCGATGCTGCACCACACATGTCATATTTCATTTCATCCATACCAGCGCCCGGTTTCAATGAAATGCCACCTGTATCAAAGGTGATTCCTTTACCGACCAAGACCACTGGGGCTTCAGTACGTTCAGCTTGATACTCAAGGGTAATGATACGGCCTGGGCGGTCTGAACCTTTGCTCACCGCAAGGAAGGAATGCATGCCCAGATCAGCCATTTGCTGCTCATCAAGGACATTAACACGGAGTAGGTCAGGATATTGAGCTGCCAGTTCTAAGGCTTGCTCTGCCAAATATTCAGGGAAACAGATATTACCCGGACGGTTGCCTAAGTCACGAGCAAAGCTTTGACCAGATTGCACGGCTTCAATCAATTTAAGTTGTACAGCATTCAGCGGCGACTCAGCGGCAATCAGGCTGATCTGTTCAAGCACGTTGTCGGCTTTTTTCGATTTGAATTCATCAAAAGCATATGCCGCTTGCGTCAAACTGAGGGCAAATAAATAATGGAGTTCAGCTGGAAGAGCAGAAAGGTCAAGGCTGATGTGTTTGAATTTTTTTTGTGAAGCTTTGATAATGGTTTGAGCAATTTTCACCAGCTTTGCCGCTTGTAATTCAGCTGCTTTACCGACACCCACCAAGGCCGCATTGGGGCTTGCAGGAATTTGACCAATGAGGCTCAAGGTTTCATTGAACGCGGCTTTAAATTGAGTCGCTTCAATTAAGTTGTTTAAATCATTAATTTGATAAGCATTTGCAAGGTGTTGCGTGTTTTCAGAATCTACTAATATCAACAAAAATTGGCTAGACGTATTCTCTGTGAATGACGTATTAATAGAGAGTTTCATAAGTTTTATTTAAGCCTTATAAAGTTTGAAAATGATTAAACCACTGAAACATTAACATGAATAGAGTTGCAAAGTGCAACAAGAGTACAGGTTTTATATTTTCACTATTCGGGTAAACTAGCGCTAGTTTTTATTCACCTATTTTTGGAAGAATTAATTTGATTATTCGGCGTTATCTGGTCAAACAAGTGGTGTCGACATCCTTGGTTGTGATCGCCTTATTGACCTTGATCATGATGGGCGGTCGTTTGATCAAGTATTTTGGCGTAGCCGCGCAGGGTCGCTTAGATGCAGGTATTTTATTTAGCATTATTGGCTATCGTTTGCCTGAATTTTTAACGCTGATTCTTCCTCTAGGCTTTTTTATTGGACTGATGCTGGTTTTTGGTCGTCTGTATGTCGATCATGAAATGGCGGTACTCAATGGCAGTGGCGTCAGTCGTAACCAATTGGGGCGACTGCTGATTCCTATGACCGTGGTGTTTCTTGCCGTTCAGGCAGTGCTGATGCTTTGGATGGCGCCGTGGGGTGTTCGTCAGTTTGAGCAGCTCACCACCAGTCAGGCGGTGCGTACCGGTTTTGATTTGGTTCGACCCAAAGAGTTTATTTCATCGGGTCCTTATACCATTTATGCGGGTGATTTATCCGAAGACCGTAAAAACCTCAAAGACATCTTCTTCTATCAACGCGCTGAAGCAGAAGGTAAGCCTGATGTGATGATTTTGGCCAAAGAAGCCACGCGGGTTGAAATTGAAAATGATCCAGCCAATGTGGTGGATTTGGTGCAAGGTCGCCGTTATGAAATCTATCCGGGACAGCCACGGTATAGCCAAGCCGAGTTCCAGTCTTATCGCCTACGCTTAGAAAATGATAAAGAAGCAAAGTTTGAAAGCGCCGATGTTGAAGCATTGTCCACCATGAAACTTTGGGATAATCGTCATGATCCTGTTGTGGCGAGTGAGTTGGGCTGGCGTATTTTTGTACCGTTTGCCATTGTAGTGGCGTTGCTTCTCGCTGTGGCTTTATCTGAAGTGAGTCCACGCCAAGGACGTTACTTAAAGCTGTTTCCTGCATTGCTTATTTTTGCCAGTTTAATCGTGGCGCTGATGGCCATTAAAACCCGAGTCAGTAAAGAAGAAATGGGGATTTGGGCATATCCAATGATCTTGGTGATCTATGCGATAGCAGCGGCTTTGTTTTCGCGTAAACAAAAGCTGGCCCCGAAAATTAAGAAAACATTACAACGAGCGGGGTCTTAATCATGTTCGCACGTCGTATAGTCGCAAAACATGTGACCAAAACCACCGCGATGGCGATGCTGGGTGCTACCGCTATTTTATCGGTCTTGCAAATTCTGTTTACCTATTTGGGTGAGTTAGGCTCCCTTAAAGAAGGTTATGGTGCTTGGGATGCTTTACGTTATGTACTGTGGGGAGCCCCGCAATATCTCTATGAGATTCTACCGATTGCCGCGTTAATTGGCTCGGTACTGGGCCTCGGCACTTTGGCTTCAAACAGCGAACTGATTGTGATGCGCTCGGTGGGGGTGAGTCTTTGGCGGATTGTTGGTTGGGTGATTCGTTCGGCTTTAATTTTGGTGGTGCTGTCATTCGCATTAAGTGAATGGGTGATTCCTTATACCAATGAGCAAGCCAAAGGTGTGAAAAGCCATCGAACTGCGGCTGAACTTGGTGAAGTACGTGGTTACTGGACACGAGAAGGGCAGCGTTTTATTTATGTCGATTATGCCAATTCTCAAGGTCAGCTGAAAAATGTGCAAGTGGTCGACTTTGACAATAATGCTCGTTTGAAAGGCGTTTTAAATGCTGAGCAAGGTCAGTTTGTGCAAGATGGTCGTTGGATTTTAGAAAATACTGCCCAAGTTGATTTGCTGCCGACAGGCAATGCTACGGCACAAAAGGCCGCTGAAACGCCTTTGGCACTGGCACTGCAGCCGAAATATGTGCACATGGTGACGATTGATCCTGAAGACCTTTCACCGAGTCAATTGGTCAGTTTCATGAGCTATATGCATGAATACAGCCAAGTGCCTAAAACTTATCAGTTGGCTTTTTGGCAGAAAGTGGCGTCTCCATTTGCCTTGATTGCTTTGGTGTTGATTGCTTGTTCCTTTATTTTTTGCCCACTGCGCCAGCAATCGATGGGCTTTCGTTTGGTCATTGCACTGTTTACAGGCCTAGGTTTCTTTTACCTACAAGACTTCTTGGGTTATGCAAGTTTGGTTTATTCGCCTTCACCCGCATGGTTTGTTTTTGTGCCGATTTTACTGATGTTTGTCGCAGGTGGTTATTTATTACAACGTGCGCGATAACTGTACGATATTGAAGAAAACAATGCGGATGATGGTGTTAAACCATCATGCCTGCATAGAGTCTTGACCGAAAATTCGGTAAGATAGAGCGATGAATTTGTAGACAAAAAAAGAGTGCTTATTATGGCGGATGCAACTGCTGGCAAAATCCCTCACGTACTGGTCATTATGGATGGTGTGGGACACCGTGAAGCGATCGAAGACAATGCATTTTTAGCAGCGAATCGACCGAATTTAACAGCGATTGAAGCAAAGCATCCGCATAGCTTAATTTCAGGTTCTGGTGAAGACGTGGGTCTGCCAGATGGCCAAATGGGCAACTCTGAAGTGGGCCACATGAACTTGGGTGCAGGGCGTGTGCTCTATCAAGACTTTACCCGAATCACCAAAGACATTCGTACGGGTGCTTTTTTCGAGCATGAAGTTTTGGTTGATGCTGTTGAGAAAGCCAAAGCAGCGGGTGGTGCGTTGCACATCATGGGGCTATTGTCTGAAGGTGGGGTGCATTCACACGAAGACCACATTGTTGCCATGGCTGAACTTGCGTTAAAACGCGGTGCAACCGTGTATCTCCATGCCTTCTTAGATGGTCGTGATACCCCGCCACGCAGTGCACAGCCTTCTTTAGAAAAATTAGATGCATTGTTTGCTCAATATCCAAATCAAGGTCGTATTGTGAGTCTGATTGGTCGTTATTTTGCGATGGATCGAGATAACCGTTGGGACCGTGTGGAACAAGCCTATCGTTTACTCACAGAGTCTGAAGCAACACGTACTGCAGCTACAGCAGTTGAAGGTTTAGCATTGGCTTATGCCGCAGACGAATCTGATGAATTTGTCAAAGCAACACGCATTGGCGATGCCGTAAAAGTTCAAGATGGTGACAGCATTGTCTTTATGAATTTCCGTGCGGATCGTGCGCGTGAAATTACCAAAGCGTTTGTTGAAAAAGATTTTGCAGGCTTTGCGCGTAAAGTTGTACCAAACCTATCTAAGTTTGTGATGTTGACACGCTACCAAGCCAGTATTGATGCACCTGTGGCGTATATGACTGAAGCATTAAAAAACTCGATTGGTGAATATCTTTCAGACCTTGGTAAAACCCAATTACGTATTGCTGAAACAGAAAAATATGCACATGTGACATTCTTCTTCAGTGGTGGTCGTGAAGATGAATATCCGGGTGAAAAACGTATTTTGATTCCATCACCGAATGTGGCTACTTATGATCTCAAGCCAGAAATGAGCGCCTATGAAGTAACCGATGAATTGGTGGCTGCGATTAACTCTGGTGAGTTTGATCTATTGGTGGTGAACTATGCCAATGGCGATATGGTTGGTCATACGGGCGTGGTTAATGCTGCAGTGAAAGCAGTGGAAGCTGTTGATTTATGCTTAGGCCGTGTCTATGAGGCGGTGATGGCACAAAAAGGCCATATGTTAATTACGGCTGACCATGGTAATGTTGAACAAATGCAGGATTATCACAGTGGTCAGGTGCATACCCAGCATACGACAGAATTGGTGCCTTTTATCTATGTCGGCCCAACTCAAGCAACCATTGCTGAGGGTGGTGTATTGGCCGATGTCGCACCAACCTTGTTAAGCTTGATGCATCTTCCTGTTCCAGCAGACATGCAAGGTCGTAATTTAATTACATTAGACGTATAAATCAATTTGGGTGGATAAATGGCAAAGGCATCGTGGACTTCAATAGGTGTAGTGATTGCTTTAGGTCTGAGTCTGATCCACCCGATGGGGGCTGTTGCAAAAACTGCGGCAGCACCCGCTTTTGATGATGAATTAGAACAAGGTTATGTTGAGGTTCCGATAGAATCAATTCAACAATTTGTGCAAATCTACGGTTTAGTCAAAGACAATTATGTGGCTGAACGTAGTGATGAAGCACTGTTTCAACAAGCGATTAAAGGTTTAGTCAGTGGCTTAGACCGTTATTCTCGCTATTTATCTCCTCAAGAATATAAACAACTGGTGCAATATACCGAAGGGGATTTGGCTTCAGTTGACTTCAGTTTAGAGTTTGATTCTCGCTTACAACAATGGTTGATTCGTGGATTAAAACCTGACTCAGATTCCAGTAAATTGGGCTTAAAAAAAGGGATCTCCGTTTTTAAAGTGGATGATCAAGAGCTACGCAAGCTCAACCATGCTCAAGTCAATGAATTACTCAGTGGGGCGATTGGTAGTACCGTCAGCTTGCAGTTGAAAGCCAACTCAACGCCGATCAATTTAGTCCGAACCAAAAAAGTTGAAACCGATATCCAGGCGCAACTGTTGAATAACCAAGTTTTGGTACTCAAGGTGCGGGTGTTCCAACAGGATACGGCCAATGAAATTCAGCAACTGATTGAAGAGCATCAGTCTTCGCGTTTAAAAGCGGTCTTGATTGACCTCAGAAATAATCCCGGGGGGTTGTTGTCTGCCGCAGTTGAATCTGCCGATTTATTCTTAAATCAAGGGGTGATTGTTTCAACTCAAAGCCGTTCCGAAGGGGATCAACAGTTCCAAGCTTTACCAAGTTTAGAATTTCAAAACTTAAAAGTGGGGATTCTGATTAATGACCGCTCTGCGTCGGCTGCAGAGGTATTTACCGCTGCGCTGAAGGAGCATGGACGGGCGTGGGTGATTGGTGAAAAAAGTTATGGTAAGGGCGTGGTACAAAAACTATTTCCACTATCGAATGGTGCAGCTTTGCAAATGACGGTATCTCACTATTACACCCCAAGTGGTCGGATGATTGAAGGGGTGGGGATTGCGCCAAATCAGGTGTATCCAATGCCACATGAACTCAAAGACGAAAGCTATGTTGAACATGTGGCAGAGATTCTAATTAACCGTCGTTAAGTCTCTAAACGGAATCGTCTTCGCCATCTAGTCCGAATTTCTTCAAGCGATAACGTAAAGAACGGAAAGACATGCCGAGCTTTTTAGCCGCCAGTGTTCGGTTCCAATGGGTGAGATTGAGCGCATTCATCAAAATTTCTTTTTCAATTTTTTCTAAATACAGCTCTAAACCCTCTTCGGGTAATTTACGCGAAGGCACATGACTGAGTTGATCATTGCCAACAGTACCTTGTTGCGTGGCATTGGCATAGTTGGTCTGAGCAATGGGTCGAAGTGGGGCTGTTTGCAAGTGCGGTAAGTCGATACTGCTTTCATCACTTAAGGTGATGGCACGTTCCATCATATTGCGTAATTCACGCACATTACCCGGATAATATTGGGCCAATAAAAACTCACGCGCACGTTCACTCAGTGGTTTGACTGGGATGTCCCATTCTTGGCAGATTTTCTGAATGAAATGTTGTGCCAAGAGAATAATGTCATTGCCACGCTCACGTAGGGCAGGCAGTACAATGTCCATGACATGGATGCGGAAGTACAAATCCTGACGGAACTTACCTTGTTGCACCAGTGCTTCTAAGTCTTGATGGCTGGCACTAATCACACGGAAATCGACATCAATTTCGGTGTCACTCCCAATTGGGCGAATGCGTTTTTCTTGTACCGCGCGCAATAGTTTCACCTGCATAGTGAGCGGTAACTCAGCAATTTCATCTAAAAATAAACTGCCGCCATGCGCAGAGAGAATCAGCCCTTGTTTGTCTTGAGTCGCCCCTGTAAAGCTACCCTTACGGTGTCCAAACAATTCACTTTCCATCAGTTCAGTCGGTATGGCACCGCAGTTGATGGCAATAAATGGCCCTTCATTGCGATTGCTCAGGCGATGTACCAGATTAGCCACGACTTCTTTGCCGGTCCCCGATTCACCCGTAATAAAGACAGGGGCTTGCGAGCGTGCAATTTTCTTTAAGGTGATGCGTAGCTGTTGAATAGGAAGGGACTGACCAATCAGCAGACGATGTTCAAGCGTATCTTCTTGGATATGCAGCTGGCTGATGGGCTGATTAAAGGCTTTTTGTAAAAGTTGCTCTAAATGTTTTTGGTTGATCGGTTTGCTGACAAAATCAAACGCACCAGCTTTAAGTGCTGTAATCGCAATATCCATATTGCCGTAAGCAGTCAACACTGCAACGGGTAAATTAGGATAATTTTGAGCAATAAAATCGACCAAGCTCAGGCCATTACCATCGGGTAAATTAAGATCGGTTAGACAGGCATCATATTGATGCGTTTTCAGGGCTTGAACCGCCTCTTGTAAGCGATAGGCAATATGTGTGTCAATCCCCATCCGACTTAAAGACATTTGCATTAGTGTACATAAGTCTTGTTCGTCATCCACCAATAAAACAAGTGGTTTTTTTTCCACGTTTAACCCCAAAAATTACACGTCATTGTTTATACGGGGGCATTCAATCCGAAAGCATGCCCCTATTTTTTGTTCTACATAGTATAGCTTAGCTTGGTTGGCTTCGCAGAAACTATGGGATAAATATAATCCTAACCCAGTTCCATTGATTGAGGTACTAAAAAACGGTTGAAACAGGGTGCTTTGATCCTGAGTGGCGACCCCTTCACCAAAATCGCAGACCTCAATATGGACGAGGTTTTTATAGCTATAGACTCGAATGTGAATATGCTCGGCTTCAGCTGCATTATGCCGAATGGCATTTCGAATCAGGTTGATCAGCACTTGTCTCAGTTGTTGTTCATCAAACTGAATCTGAGCTGGATCGGAAATGCGGTAATCAATTTGATCTTTGACATCGGGCAAATCTTCAACGATAAAACGTTCTAAAAAAGCGGCGACATCAATCAAGGTTGGATAGGTTTCTTTACTACGTGCCATGCTCAGTGTATCGCCAATAATTTTATCAATCCGTGAGGCTTGTTTGGTAATCATGTTCTGCAACAGCTCTTGTTGTGGATCACTGGCTTGCATCAACTCATTGGCTTGAGTGATGGCTGCCAGTGGGTTGCGAATTTCATGTGCAATGCTGGCAGAAAGCTGACCTAGTGCAGCCAGTTTGAGTTGTTGTACACGTTGATTAATTTTTTGTGCATCTTGCAGCACTAATAAGGTGAGTGTTTGATTCGGGACTTGAAGTTTTTGAATTTCGATCTGAATTTGAAAGCGACTCAGCTGGGATGTAAATTGGAATTTTTCCCCATTTTTCAGTTGGTCGAATTTGAGTAGTTCAAATAAATCAGGCTGTGCCTTATATAAAGGATATTTGTCATAGGCATAAATCGGGGAGATGCCCAATAATGTACATGCGGCAGGATTACTCAGCACCATGTGGCAGTTTTCATCGAGCACCAAATAGCCGAGCTCGGTTTGCTCTAAAATATAACGGTTAATGTTTTGTAGCTGGTCCAGTTCTTGGGATTGATAGAAGTTTAAATTTTCAAGGACTTGAAAACGTCGTACCGCAATTTGTCCAGACCCATAAACCACAAAGAACAAAAAGGCGAGCACGGCACTGTTGCCAATGGTATTCAGTGAACTAATTGAAAACAGAGTTCCAATAAAGTGTTGATAAACCAGTGTAATTACAGCAATCAAGGTGATGATGAGCGCTTTTTGTTTATCGACCAATACACAAGCGGCAAAGATCGTGATCACAAACAATAAGCTTAACTGTAAGTTCGGACCATCGGTGGCAAAAGTGAGTAAACTGAGGCTAATGACATCGATGATAAACAACAAGGTGAGCTGAAGTGGTATGCGCTTGCGCACATGCTTGAGGCTCAATAGCTGAAAGGCACTGATAAAAATAAAGCCAATCAGGACAGAACGATACAATACTGGATATTGATAATTTGAAAACAACTGCTCATAGGTCAGTAGATAAACCAACAACAAACAGCAGCCAATAAACAGTCGATAAGACGCATACCAAACACCTAAACGGTATTGATTTAACTGAATATTGGTTGAGTATTGCAGCATGCGGGTGTTAGTCAGCTTGCATCAGGGTTTGATTAAGCCATAACGAATAGCAAGGTGAGTCAGCTTCACATCACTGTCGATGTTGAGCTTTTCAAAAATTCGGTAACGGTAAGTATTGACCGTTTTTACGCTCACAAAAAGTTTGTCAGAAATTTCTTGTGCACTAATGCAATTCACGACCATCATCGCCACCTGCATTTCACGTTCAGAAAGAGCATCAAAAGGCGAGGTTTGTGTATCCGATAGATAAGAACTGGCCAGTTGTTCAGCAATATCAGCACTGAAATATTTGCCGCCTTGCATCACTTTATTAATCGCACGTACCATTTCGGTCACAGGTGCACCCTTTGTAATGTAGCCTTTGGCGCCAGCTTTGAGTAACAGGGAAGGATAAGGCTCTTCAGCTAGGCCACTGACTGCCAGTACTTTGGTCTCGGGTGCGGTTTGCAGTAAGCGGCGTGTGGTTTCAACTCCACCAATGCCTGGCATGTTGACATCTAACAGAACCACATTTGGGTGATGTTGACGGACGAGGTTAATTGCTTCTTCACCAGATTCAGCTTGGCCAATGACTTGAACATCAGCATGGTCCTCGAGCATTCGACAAATCCCTGTACGTACTAACTCATGGTCATCTACCACTAAAACTGTGATCACCTAGCTCTTCCTCACTATAAAAACCATATTTTTTGTTACATAAAGCAAAATAAGCTTGCAATGAAACGACAAAATTAGCAATCCTATTCTTAGGCTTATTTGAAAAGATATGCACGCTGTCGACGGCAATGCCGTTCGCATTGTGTACAAATGTAAGGCATATTGGCGTGAATACGCAAATGTATCTTATGGGTTATGAAGTTGAGTGAAGAAAAGTGAAAAAATCAAATAAATTTTTAATGCACCTATTGGGATGGTCGATTGCAACGACGGTCAGTACCCATAGCTTTGCAGACTTGGTGATGAACCCGGGCTCGGGCCCTAGCCAAGCAAGCATGAGCTGGTCTGCAGCAGATGCAGAACAGCTTCTGAATGATGATCTCATGGAAGATCCTGAAGAGTACGCTCCTCAGGGTTCAACAAAAGTCACCACCAGTATTCGCAGTTCCAATGGTGTGGTGACGAACAACAGTACCTCAAAAACGGTACAAATTTTCGACACCTCGAAATATTCAAACCAACCCAGTGTCAATGCTCGTGCAGCATTGGTGATGGATGGCAATACAGGTGAAGTGCTGTACAGTAAAAACAGTAATACCGCGCTGCCGATTGCTTCGATTACTAAGCTGATGACGGCAGTGGTGATTTCAGATGCGCGTTTAAATATGTCTGAAAACATTACTTTACAGCAAGCGGACTTTTCGTGTTCGGGTTGTAAAAGTTCAAGTTCGTCCCTGCGTGCAGGGGACAGTATGAACCGTGCAGAGGCATTGTTATTTGCATTAATGAAGTCAGAAAACCCAGCAGCATCAGCGCTTGCACGGACGTATCCGGGTGGTCGCTCAGCCTTTGTTTCGGCGATGAATTCCAAAGCAAAATCTTTGGGTATGAACTCAACCCATTATATGGAATCGACAGGTCTACATCCGGGTAATATCGCTTCAGCACGTGACTTGGGTATTTTGGTCAATGCTGCGTCTCAGTATGGTTTGATTCGTCAGTTCTCAACCACAGCAAGCTATGACTTTAACTTGGGCTATCGTGTATTGAAATCAAACAATACCAATGCCTTGGTTCGTAATGGTGGTTGGAATATTAATATTTCAAAAACAGGTTTCATTAATGAAGCCGGTCGCTGTGTGGTGATGCATACCACTTTAAATAACCGTCCAGCAGTGGTGGTGTTATTGGGCGCGGACTCATCTGCAGCACGTACCAATGATGCAACGCGTCTAATGAACTGGGCAAGCCAATTACCAAAACGTATTTAACCCGACTTTGTTTTTGTTCACTCAACAACAAAAATTGAGTCATAAAAAAGCCCTGCATATGCAGGGCTTTTTTGTCTTCTTTGAATTACATGTTTGAAAGAATGGAATCGCGTACTTGTTCTAAAGTTGCATCGATTGACAGCATGACCGCATCAGAACATTGCTTGATCGCAGTATCAGGGTCTTTTAGACCATTACCTGTCACCGTACAGACAATCACAGAACCTTCCGCAATTTTACCTGCTTTGATGTCACGGATTGCACCGCCAATCGATGCTGCAGAAGCAGGTTCTACAAAGACACCTTCATACATTGAAAGCAAACGCTGTGCTTCTAAGATTTCAGCATCAGTCAGTTCGTCGAACCAACCTTGAGAGTCACGAACCACTGCTTTAGCATGGTTCCAGCTTTGTGGATTACCAATACGGATAGCCGTTGCAACTGTTTCAGGGTTCTCAACAGGTGCACCACGTAAGAATGGCGCAGCACCTGCTGCTTGGTAACCGACCATGGTTGGTAAACCTTCAGGCTTTGGACCTGTGAATTGATCTGTTTCAGCGTCGTAAATCACTTGCTCAAACTGATCCGCAGGTTGGTTGGCAACTGCTTCGGTATAACCCATCCAGTGTGCAGTAATGTTCCCTGCGTTACCCACGGGTAAGCAGTGGTAATCTGGTGCACGGCCTAACTCATCTACGATTTCGTAAGCAATGGTTTTTTGACCTTGCAAACGGTAAGGATTGATTGAGTTGACGATCGTTACAGGGGCTTTATCGGCAATTTCTTTAACCAGACGCATACCGTCATCGAAGTTACCACGGATTTGCATGGTGATGGCACCATACATCATTGCTTGCGCCATTTTACCCATGGCAATTTTGCCCTCTGGGATTAACACAAACGCTTTGATGCCTGCACGTGCTGCATAAGCCGCAGCTGCAGCTGAGGTATTACCTGTAGAGGCACAGATAATCGCTTTTGAGCCTTCTTCAACGGCTTTAGTGACTGCCATGGTCATACCACGGTCTTTAAATGAACCAGTCGGGTTTAAGCCCTCGTACTTCACATAAATTTCAACATTTTTGCCAATTAAACGTGGAATGTTCTCGAGTTTAATCAGTGGCGTATTACCTTCACCTAAAGAAATAGCGCGAGTAGTTGCAGACACTGGTAAACGGTCGCGATAACGGTCAACTAAACCAGTATAACGATTGGCATTCGACATGATGATGTTCCAATTGTGTGTAGAGCTTGGTGAGGAAGAGAAGAGCGTTCTTTTCCTCAACCCGATTAATTATCAAGCGATTCTAAACGAATTCGCACGATTTCGCCATGAATGACGGGTAAGGCTTGAATTTGAGCAAGTGCCTCGTCCATTTTTGATTCAACGACTGGATCAGTCAAAATCACGATTGGAATAAGGTCTTTTAAGCGTGGTTGCTGCATGATGGCATCGATACTGATGCCTGCACGACTGAGAATCGTAGTCACATCCGCCAAGACGCCAGTTTGATCTTCTGCATTAATCCGGATGTAATAACCTGTGGTCATTTCTTCACGGCTTAAAATTGGCACATTGGTCAGTGCTTCGAAGGCCAATTGTGGAATCGTTCCAGCACCATCTTCGGTATAAGATATATCACGGACGATATCAATGACATCTGCAACGACCGCAGAAGCAGTTGGACCTGCGCCTGCACCCGCACCGTAATACAATGTTGGGCCGACAGCATGAGCTTGTACCAAGACGGCATTTTTAACGCCGTTGACATTGGCAATCAGTTCTTCAGCAGGGATCAAGGTTGGGTGAACACGAAGTTCGATACCATTCGCTGTGCGTCGCGCAATCCCCAAGTGTTTAATACGGAAACCCAGCTCTTCAGCATACTTCACGTCTTGCGCTGTGATTTTACTGATGCCTTCGGTATAGACTTTGTCAAACTGTAGCGGAATACCAAAAGCACACGATGCTAAAATCGTGAGTTTATGTGCAGCATCAATGCCTTCGACATCAAAAGTTGGATCAGCTTCGGCATAACCGAGTTCTTGGGCTTCTTTTAATACGTCTGCAAAGGCACGACCTTTTTCACGCATTTCAGTCAAGATAAAGTTTCCTGTACCATTGATGATACCCGCTAACCAATTAATCTTGTTTGCTGCTAGGCCTTCACGCATCACTTTAATGATGGGAATTCCCCCTGCAACCGCAGCTTCATAAGCGATTTGCACGGCATTGTCATCCGCAAGTTTGAACAGCTCATTACCATGTTCAGCAAGTAAAGCTTTGTTCGCGGTGACCACTTGTTTACCATGTAAAATGGCTTCTTTAATCACTTCATATGCAGGGTGGATGCCACCCATTACTTCAACCACAACATCGACATCAGGCTGACGCACAATGTCGAGTAAGTCAGCACTTTGCTTGACCTCATCGCCTAAATCTAAGTCTGGACGAGGGCGGCGTGTGCCGACATAGGTAATTTTAATTTCACGACCGGTGCGACGTTTAATCTCAGCAGCATTTTCTTTTAGTAGTTTAAGGGCACCACCACCCACAGTACCAAGACCGAGGATTGCCAGACGAACTGGTTTCACGTCACACTCCAATTTACTTATATATATTGAACCAAGCCTAGATCATAGCTAAAAAAACTGTGAGACTCTAGGAAAGAAATCATTTTATGTTCAACTATAAATATTAGTTAAATAACAAATAAAAATTAGTTATTTAAGGCGATTTAATAATTCACTTGGGGCCAAATAACCACCGAGATATTCACCATCTTCATTGTAGATGGCAGGTGTCCCATTTACGCCCATGTTCAGACCCAACTGGTATTGATCTCGCACTGGGTTTTTACAGGTTGCCAGTGGAAGTTGAGCACCTGAAATCGCTTGATCAAAGGCAGCTTGACGGTCTGCACTACACCACACACTTTCCATGGCTGGCATGAACTGTTCACCACGCGGCCATGCAATGTAACGTACTTCAATGCCTTGAGCTGTGATTTCAGGGATATGCTCGTGCAGTTTATGGCAGTAAGGGCAGCTGGCATCGGTAAAGACATAAACCACATGCTTAGTCTTGCCTTTGGCTTTATAAACCAGAAGATCTTCAGTTTTGAGTCCAGCTAGAAGTTTTTTGTTGGCTTCAGCTTGCAGGTTGTCACTGACGTTGTGGAGGGTTTTATCGCCCAAGCGAATCACATCACCTTGGATAATATATTTACCATCTGCCGTGGTATAAACCGAGCTCATCCCTTCAAGATTGACCCAAAATAAGTTTGGCACTTCAGTGGTTTTGATATCGATGATTTTGGCATTGATATTGGCTGTTTTGAAATGCTTTTGAAGAGTGTCAATTAAACGTTGCTTTGCATTACGTTCCGTCAAAGTTGACGCTTCACCTGTGGCTGGTGCACTTGCCGTTAAAGAGTCTTGTTTTTTTTCTTCAGTGTTATTTTAACATGCTGTAAATAGAACACTTGAAGCAATGGCACAGGCAATGAACAATGGTTTACGGGTAAATAACATAGATAACCCTTTTTCTTTTGACTTTATAAAAACAGAGCGCCAAGCATAGCAAAAAAAGTACAGGACTCGGTAATACTTCGTAGTCTTCGTGCTAAAAACAGCCTTAAGTTATGGATGATCAAGACCTTAAGCCCTAGGGTGATGGCTGGCATGCAGTTGTTGCATACGCACTTGTGCGACATGGGTATAAATTTGTGTCGTGGACAGATCACTATGTCCCAATAACATTTGTACCACACGCAAGTCGGCGCCGTGATTGAGTAAATGCGTTGCAAAAGCATGGCGTAAGGTATGTGGAGAAAGTTCTGCCTGAATTCCTGCTTGTAAGGCATAACGCTTAATGGCATACCAAAAGTTTTGTCGACTCATGATGCCACCATGTTGGGTGAGAAATAGATAGTCAGTTGCAGATTTATATAATTGCGGACGTGATTCAATTAAGTATTTTTCGACCCACTCCACTGCAATTTGACCCAAAGGCACCAGCCGCTCTTTATTGCCCTTACCCGTAATTCTTAAATAGCCTTGTTTTAGATTGATTAAGTCTAGGCGTAGATTCAGTAGCTCAGATACGCGTAGTCCACAGGCATATAACACTTCAAACATGGCGCGATCACGGAGTCCAAGAGCGGTTTCAATATCGGGGGTTTGGATTAAGGCATCCACGTCTTGCTCAGACAAATCTTTAGGCAGTGCGCGGCCAATTTTGGGTGTTTTATGTAGCGCGACAGGGTTGTCTGAACGCAGTTTTTGTTCCCGTAGAAATTTAAAAAAAGAACGCAGAGCAGACAGACAGCGCGCAATGGAGCGCGGGCTTTTGCCTTGTTTGGTGAGGGTCAGGAGAACATCGGCGACATCATCACTGCTCCATTCGGGCATGCTCATCTGACTACACTCGCTGCACTGTAATAAATCAGAGAGATAAGCATTTCGGGTGTGTGGGCTGACGGTTTGTGCAATGAGATAATCTTTAAAGCCGTGTAAAAAACTGAGCTGAGTTGGAATTTGAACAGGCGCAGGCACACGCGGTTTTTTATTTAACATAAAGCTCTCAAGCACATCATCACGGAAAGACAAAAACAAGGAATAGGGGTTTTATTCAATGTAGTGTAATCACTCTCGCTTGTCGATGTGTTATAACAGATGCGAATCATTATCGAATCTGATTTGGTAATTATTCTCATTTGTTTGTATACTGTTCAAAATATTAAAGGGTTGGATGCGGTGCGTTTATCTGATTTAAAAGTCAAACAAACTGCCATCATTAACAAAGTGAATCATACTTTGGATGGCGAAGCTCAGACTGATTTGGTGGCTAGTCGTCTTGAAACATTAGGCTTTGTCGCAGGTACAAAAGTACAGGTGATTACCAAAGGTGTTTTTGGTGGCGATCCAATTTTAATCCAAGTGGGTTTTACACGTTTCGCCTTAAGAAAAGTTGAAGCTGAAAAAATTGAAATTCAAGTCGAAGGAGCACCTAGATGAGTGATGCCTTGCGTGTTGCCCTTGTAGGTAATCCAAACTGCGGTAAAACTTCGTTATTTAACCATCTCACTGGAACGCGCCAAAAAGTAGGTAACTATGCGGGTGTTACGGTTGAGCGTAAAGTTGGTCAATTTACTCTTCCTTCTGGTCAAGCGGTTCGCGTGTTGGATTTGCCAGGGACGTATAGCTTAGATGCGACCAGTCCTGATGAAATGATTACCCGTGACGTGGTGTTGGGGAAAATTGCAGAAGAAGGTCAGCAAGATGCTTTCTTATGTATCGTTGATGCAACTAACCTCAAACTTCACCTCGGTTTAGTGATTGAACTGATTGCATTGGGCCGTCCAATGTTAATCGTTTTAAACATGATGGATGAAGCACGTCGCCGTGGCATGCAAATCAATACCCAAAAGCTTTCTGAGCGCTTGGGTGTGCCGATCGTTGAAACCGTTGCGGTGCGTAATTCGGGTATTGAAAGCCTGCTTGGCGCTTTAGAGCAGGGCAAATATGCCGTGCCTTATACCGAGTTGACGGGCTTAAAAGGCGACACTGCACATGAGAAAGTAGAAAATTTATTACATGATGCCGTGCAGTACGTCGATGAAGAAGACAAGCGAACTGATTTTCTGGATAAGATTTTCCTACATCCAGTTTTGGGTCTAGTTAGCCTTGCAGTGATGATGTTTATTGTCTTCCAAGCCGTTTTTGCTTGGGCAGCGCCGTTTATGGATGGGATTGAAACCTTCTTTGGCTGGCTAGGTGAAACCATTGGTGGGTCCATTAGCCACCCTTTACTTAACAGTTTGGTGGTGGACGGGATTATTGCGGGTGCGGGCGGTGTGGTGGTGTTCTTGCCGCAGATTTTAATTTTGTTCTTCTTTATCTTGGTATTGGAAGAGTCGGGTTATTTACCACGTGCCGCATTTTTGCTAGATAAGCTGATGTTTAAAGCAGGTCTTTCTGGGCGTGCCTTTATTACATTGTTGTCTAGCTTTGCCTGCGCAATTCCGGGCATCATGGCATCGCGTACCATTAGTGATCCGCGTGACCGTTTGACCACGATTTTTGTGGCACCGTTAATGACGTGTTCTGCACGTTTACCTGTATATGCCTTGTTAATTGCTGCTTTTATTCCTGAACAAACTGTTTGGGGGATCTTCAATCTGCAAGGTTTGGTGTTGTTTGCTTTATATATGGCCGGGATTGTGAGTGCACTGTGTGTATCTTTCGTTCTGAAATTCTTCCATAAAGACAAGTCACAACATATGTTGATGATGGAGTTGCCAAGCTATCGTTTCCCTGACTTAAAGAATATTTGGATTGGTTTACTTGATCGTGCCAAGATCTTCTTGCGTCGCGTGGGTGGCATCATTTTCGCGTTGTCTATTTTGCTGTGGTTCTTATGTACCTTCCCGCAAGCCCCTGAAGGCGCGACTTTACCTGAAATTGATTATTCATTTGCCGGTATGCTCGGTCATTTACTGCAACCAATTTTTGCACCGCTGGGCTTCAACTGGCAGATTTGTATTGCCTTGATTCCAGCCATGGCCGCTCGTGAAGTGGTGGTGGCAGCTTTAGGTACGGTATATGCCTTATCCGCTGTTGATGAAGATGCCATGTCACAAGGTTTGGCTTCACTGATCAGTAGTGGCGGTGAGCTCGGCTGGTCGGTGGCGACTGGTCTGTCTTTATTGGTGTGGTTTATTTATGCGCCGCACTGTTTGGCGACTTTAGCGACGGTCAAACGTGAAACAGGTTCATGGAAAACCGTGAGTTTTATGACTATTTACTTGTTTGGTTTGGCTTATTTAATGTCATTCCTGACCTATCAAATTGCAACGCACTATTTGGGCTAATCGGCGTAAATAGGCGAGGAGATTGAGATGATTGAAATTCTAATTGTTGCTGCTCTAGTGATCTGGAGTGCAGTGGTGGTATTTAAGAAAGTATTTCCTAAGACATCGGGTTCAGTTTTCATGTCCTTGTCCATGCTGTGTGAGGCTCGTGGTTGGACACGTTTAGCGATGTGGTTAAAGCCGTCAATGGCTGGCGGGTGTGGCGGAAACTGTGCCTGCCCAGCAACAGAAGACAGCAATGCGAAAAAGCCTGAAGTTCAAGCGGTGAAGTGGAAATAAAACGATTTTTGCTCACAAATAAAAAAGCCGTCCAAGAGGGGCGGCTTTTTTACGCACTGACACAAAAAAAGTGCAGGAAAGTCAAAACAGAAAAAGCATTCAAAACAGCAAAGTGCTAACATTTCCGCAGATAAATCTCAGACCAAGCATGGGGCGAAAATGTTAATACAACGTGGTGGACTTAAGGTCGTTGCAGGGCTCGGCATTTCTGGTGTTGCAGCGGTCAATTTTTTACATAACCAAGGCTACCGCGTTGCAGTAACGGACTCTCGATCGACCCCGCCCGGTCATGACCAAATTCCAGCAGAGGTACAAACCAGTTTTGGTCAGTTTGACGCAGAACTGTTGTTGTCTGCTGAAGAAATCATTATTAGCCCTGGGCTCGATCCGAAACTACCTGAAATTCAAGCTGCGATTGCCAAAGGCATTCCTGTGGTGAGTGAGATTCAGATTTTACGCCGTGCAACGGATAAGCCGATCATGGCGATTACGGGATCTAATGCAAAAAGCACCGTGACGACCTTAATTGGTCTGATGGCTGAACATGCAGGTGTAAAAGTCGCGGTAGGGGGTAATCTAGGCCGTCCAGCGTTGGATTTAACCAAAGATGAGCCAGATTTATACATTTTAGAACTATCTAGCTTTCAGTTAGAAACCACCTCAAATTTACAAGCTGAGGTTGCGGTGGTGCTGAATATGAGTGAAGACCATCTTGACCGTCATGGCGATATGATGGGCTATCACACCGCGAAGCATCGCATTTTCCAAGGCGTGAAAAAAGTCGTTCATAACCGTGATGACTCACTTACTCGTCCTTTGGTACCTGATGCTACGCCGATGCAAAGTTTTGGTTTAAATGCACCTGATATGAATCAATATGGTGTATTAAGAGATGACGATGGTACGATTTGGTTGGCCCGTGGTCGCACACGTTTATTGAACAGTGCAGAGATGTATATTCAAGGCACACACAATGTGGCCAATGCGTTGGCCTGTTTGGCTTTAGGTGAGGCGATTAATCTTCCACTTGAGTCGATGTTGGAAACGCTGAAAAGCTTTAAAGGCTTAGAGCATCGCTGTGAGTTTGTGAAAGAAGTTGAGGGTGTTCGTTACTATAATGACTCTAAGGGCACCAACGTAGGTGCAACACTAGCTGCAATTGATGGTCTAGGTGCTGCGATTGAAACCCAAGGCGGCAAAGTCGCGATCATTTTAGGTGGTCAAGGCAAAGGGCAAGACTTTAGCGCTTTACGTGAGGCTTTGAGCAAATACGTGAAGGTAGCTGTGTTGATTGGTGAAGATGCGGCGTTGATTGAAAAAGCCGTGGCAGGAACAACCACCTTACTGCATGCTGAGACTTTAGAGCAGGCAGTTGCACTTTGCCAAGCTCATACCCAAGCCCATGATGTCGTGTTATTGTCACCTGCATGTGCAAGTTTTGATATGTTCAGTGGTTACCCACAGCGCGGACATCAGTTTGTCGCTTGTGTGCAAGAACTCCACTAAAAAATAATAAGGAAATTGAGATGGCTGAGTTTGCTCAGACAACGATCAATAAAATTAACCAGTTTTATAGCCGTTGGGCGCCGCGTGTACCCAGCGAAGTGACACCACGTAATGTGTTGATCTTCTGCGTCGTTGCGTTGTTGTGTTTAGGTTCGATCATGGTCGCATCTGCGTCGATGCCTTATGCTGAACGCCTTCATGAGAATTCATTTCACTATGTCCTTCGTCACGGGATTTCAATCGCGGTGGCTGGCGTTTTGGCCTATGCGGTATACCGAGTTCCGCTCAATGTTTGGTTCAATAACACCTTCCCACTGTGGATTTTGACTATCTTACTGCTGGCCGCCGTATTGGTTGTCGGTACCGAGGTCAA
The DNA here is from genome assembly GCF_037572605.1 of Acinetobacter sp. MYb191. Classification (NCBI taxonomy): domain Bacteria; kingdom Pseudomonadati; phylum Pseudomonadota; class Gammaproteobacteria; order Moraxellales; family Moraxellaceae; genus Acinetobacter; species Acinetobacter sp. MYb191. The sequence continues at coordinate 58,874 of NZ_JBBGZP010000017.1, forward strand.
TGGTTCGACCCGCTGGATTCGTGTTGCAGGCTTTACGTTACAGGCTTCTGAGGTCGCCAAAGTGATGATGGCGATTTTCACAGCGGACTATGTGGTACGCCGTGCTGAAGAAGTACGAAACAATATCAAAGGTTTGATCCGTCTCGGTATTATTATGCTGTTGACGGTGGGTTTGATTATCGCGGAGCCCGACTTGGGTGCAACCGTGGTGATTAGTTTGATGATGCTCGGTATCTTTTTCCTTGCTGGCGCGCCGTTGATTCAGTTTGGTATGGCTTTTGGTGCAATTTTTGCGGCATTTGTCTTTCTGATTGTATTTGAGCCTTACCGTTTTGAACGTCTAATGTCTTTCTCAAACCCTTGGGAAGATCCGCTAGGCACTGGTTACCAGCTTTCCAATGCCTTGATGGCTTTTGGGCGTGGTGAATGGTTTGGTGTAGGACTTGGCCACAGTGTACAGAAAATGGCCTACTTGCCTGAAGCCCATACCGACTTCATGTTGGCCATTTTAGGTGAAGAGTTTGGCTTTTTCGGCATCACTACGGTCTTAATTCTGTCCTTTACCATGTTGCTGTGCTGTATCAAAGTGGGTCATCGTGCGCTGAAAAATCAGTACCTGCGTGCGGGTTATTTGGCTTATGGGGTATCGATTATTTTCTTACTGCAAATTTTGGTAAACGCAGGTATGAATATGGGGATGCTGCCAACCAAAGGTTTGACGCTACCTTTTATTAGTTATGGCGGTTCATCACTGATTATGTGCGCAGTGATGATCAGTTTGATTTTGAAAATTGATGCAACAACACAAAGTGCTAATCCAACCAAAGAAGAATCCAGCTTCTAAGCGGGTTCTTCTTTCATCACGCTTTCCGCAGAATAAACGTACTTTTCGTTTTATGCGGATAGCGTTTGAGCCCTTTATAAATTTTTTGAATTTCCTTCAATTACAAACGTTGCGCACTAGACCTCGCGTTGAGTTTCTGCCGCAATCGTTTGCTATAAATAGGTACCGTGCAGGGTAGTACGGTGAGGAATCAGTGAAATATCCCATTGCGCAATGGCTTGTTGCAACATTCGTTCAGGGTGGTCTAACGCGACAGATGGCTGATTTAGAGCATGTATCGCTTGAGCGAGTAGTGCTGGTGCTTGGTTAAGATCCAGTGCCTGTGCCATGTTTTGTTTAGACAACTTTTGCCCTTGATCATTCATGGCTAAAGGCAGATGCATATAGCTAAGGCGCGGGTAATCTAGCAGCTGACCTAAATAAATTTGACGCTCGGTATTATCCAATAGATCTGCACCACGAACCACATGTGTGATGCCTTGTAGGTAGTCATCCACCACGACCGCTAATTGATAGTTGATAATGCCATCGCGGCGTTTCAGTACAAAGTCACCGAGCTCATGTGCCAGTTGTGAGCAGTGTCTGCCTTGCAGAGCATCATCAAAACAAATCTCGACATCTTCTACTTTGACGCGAATGGCGTGTTGCTCAAAAGGCAGAGCAAGGTCACGGCAGGTGCCTGCATAAATGTGGTTAGAACCGAGCATTTTTCGGGTGCACTGACAGGCATAGACCAGTTTGAGTTGATGCAGTTGTTGAATCACGTCTTCATATAGGTCGAGACGATCTTTTTGGAAAATAATCCCCGCATCGGGCTGAAAGCCGAAAGCCTCAATACAACGCAAGATATGGCTTTCACTGCCAGGGTAAATACGCGGGATATCGGTATCTTCGATACGAACCAACCATGTGCCTTGATGTGCTTTAGCTTCGCAATAACTGGCAACGGCGGTGATGAGTGAACCAAAATGCAAAGGGCCGGTTGGCGATGGCGCAAACCGACCCACATAAGCCATCCTGTTGTCCCCCTCCTTATGTAAAGGAGGGGTTGGGGGAGGATTATTGAATAACATGATTAACCGTTATTTTGCTTCTCTTTGATTTCTGCCAGTGTTTTGCAGTCAATACATAAAGTTGCAGTTGGACGAGCCTCTAAACGGCGCAGACCAATTTCGATGCCACAGGTTTCACAGAAACCATAGTCATCGTTTTTAATCGCTTCAATTGATTGCTCGATTTTGCGGATGAGTTTACGTTCACGGTCACGTGTACGTAGTTCAATTGCAAACTCTTCTTCTTGTGTCGCTCGGTCATTCACATCAGGCAAAGCGGTGTTTTCGTCTTGCATGGTGTTGAGTGTGCGGTCAACTTCTGACATCAACTCTGCTTTCCATGCCAACAAAATTTGGCGGAAGTGCTCAAGCTGACCTTCAGACATGTATTCTTCATTTTTTTTCGGCTGATAAGGTTCAATACCAAATAAGCTTGCAGTAGAACCACCGTCAGTCGCTTTAGGCTTAGTTTTGCGCACACGTTTTGTAGATTTTTCATCTACAACATCAGTTTGTTCGTCTAAGACAGTATTTTGGTTGTCATTCGCCATTTAGGGCAATCCTCATCATATACGTATCTTTAATACGCAAAAAATATGGTGATATGCAAGTGTTTTTATCCACCCTCGAGGAGATTAAGCCTCGGGGGTCGTCATCATATAGACTTTTTAAGTATTTTGATAGTCTTTGATGTTTGGATTAAATTGATCACTTTTTCGTAAGAGCAACTAAGGTAATTGAAAACGATAAAAATGAAAAGTTAATAACCTGAAATTTCAACATTTATTTTTTGCTGTGCGTGTAAGACACGTTCTACGTGGGTTTCATGGCTGCCATCTGCGTTTAATTGTAAAATACGATAACCTGGTGCTTGCTCATCTAAGGCAAAATGATCGCTTAAAGGCTTAAATTGGACACTGGTAGACGGCGTCGAGTAAAACTGAATACCATGCCATTCACGCCATGATTCTTGATGGACATGTCCCGACAGCACAATTTTGACATTGTGGTATTTCGCTAGAACCGCAGTGAGGTCTTGGGTGTTCTTGAGTTTATGTTGATCAATCCATTTTGACTGCATTTCAAAAGGATGATGATGACAGGCAATCACAATGTGTTGCTGGGCAAATTCTTGTAGGATCTGTTCCAGTTGGTTCAACTGTGTTTCATCGACCCAGCCATCGATTTTACCTTTGACGGCACTATTGAGTAAAACCACACTCCAAGGGCCGAAGTGAATCACATGAACTTTGTTTTGTTGCTGATGAAAAGGGAAGTGCTCGGCATTGTCATGATTGCCCGGAACCTGATAAAACGGCGTCTTTAAACTCTGCATAAAGTCTAAATAGCGTTGATAGGTTCGAGGCACAGGTACTTGCGCCAAGTCACCCGTATGGACGATGGCATTCAGCTGTGGGTGACGCTCAACAATATGTTGCATCACATGATGAAAGCTTTGCTCTGGATTCATACGTACAAATTCCAGATGATCTTGATCCATCAAGTGCGTATCTGAAATTTGGATAATGGTCCAATTTTTTTCATTATTTAAAGTCATGCCTGACCCCTTAGACATTCCTTGTCGTTTTAATCTGTTGTTGTAGCCATTGCAAGGCCATTATGACAGGCGCATTTCTGAGCCGACCATTGGAAAGTAATGTCTCGATCTGCGCATAATCAATCAGGTGTAATAAAATATTTTCACCTTCATCGGGCATACCAAATACACCACCCTGTTCGGGTAAATCGGCCGAAGCACTATACAGATGAAACAGTTCCGCACAGGCACCTGCAGAAGGATAAAAGCTAAACAGATGTTGTAAGTGTTCAATCTGACAGCCTGATTCTTCTAATGCTTCACGGCGAATACAGCTTTCAGGTGATTCATCACCATCGAGTACTCCCGCAATAATCTCCAGCTGCCAAGCTGAATCTTGGTCATCCATAGCACCAATACGAAATTGTTCAATCAAGGCAAATTTTTGTTGTGCATCATCATAAATTAAGACACCTGCAGCTTCAGGGCGCTGAATGAGCTCACGTGAAATCACAGAGGTGTACTCAGTTTGATTAAACAGGCGATGACGTAAATTTACTTTTTCTACTTGAACAAAACCCTGAAAAACAAAGGCTCTGTCTACAATTTGGACATCTTCACTGTGATATGTAGCTTGCTTAATTATGTTCATAAAGCGCAATCAGGATGAAATTTATCATTTCATCCTAACTGAGAATCGCATGATTACAAAAGGTTTTTTATCAACTTACACTTTTTGGTACAAGTTTTGTCCGCTTGCATGGAATTGTTTTTTCATGCTATCGAGACCGTTTTCGACCTCTTCTTGCTGAATTTTATTCAGCGTAGCGTTTTGCTGGTTTTGTGCATAATCACGCACGTTTTGGGTGATTTTCATCGAGCAAAACTTGGGACCACACATTGAACAGAAGTGCGCAGATTTGTGCGCTTCCTTCGGCATGGTTTCATCATGCATGCTACGCGCCGTGTCTGGGTCAAGGCTGAGATTAAACTGATCTTCCCAGCGGAATTCAAAACGTGCTTTAGACAGGGCATTGTCACGGACTTGCGCACCCGGATGACCTTTGGCTAAATCTGCTGCATGTGCTGCAATTTTATAGGTGATGATACCATCTTTGACGTCTTTTTTGTTCGGCAGGCCCAAGTGTTCTTTTGGAGTGACATAGCACAACATGGCAGTCCCATACCAACCAATCATCGCCGCACCAATCGCAGAAGTAATATGGTCATAACCCGGTGCAATATCGGTGGTCAATGGCCCTAAAGTGTAGAAGGGCGCTTCTTGGCAGACTTCAAGTTGCAGATCCATGTTTTCTTTGATCATATGCATTGGCACATGCCCCGGACCTTCAATCATCACTTGCACATCATGTTTCCATGCGCGATGGGTGAGTTCGCCTAAAGTACGCAATTCAGAGAACTGTGCTTCGTCATTGGCATCTTGGATACACCCTGGACGTAGGCCATCACCTAAGCTGAATGACACATCATAGGCTTTCATGATTTCGCAGATTTCATCGAAATGCGTATAGAGGAAGTTCTCTTGATGATGGGCCAAACACCACTGTGCCATGATCGAACCACCCCGTGACACAATACCAGTGAGGCGATTCGCAGTCATAGGAACATAACGCAATAAGACGCCTGCATGGATGGTGAAATAATCCACGCCTTGCTCAGCTTGTTCGATCAGCGTGTCTTTGAAGATTTCCCATGTCAGGTCTTCCGCCACCCCATCAACTTTTTCTAAAGCTTGATAGATCGGTACAGTACCAATCGGAACAGGTGAGTTACGGATAATCCATTCACGGGTTTCATGGATGTTCTTCCCTGTGGAGAGATCCATGATGGTGTCTGCACCCCAACGGGTTGCCCACGTCATTTTTGCGACTTCTTCATCGATTGAAGAGCCGAGAGCCGAGTTACCAATATTGGCATTGATTTTCACCAAGAAGTTTCGGCCAATGATCATTGGTTCAATTTCAGGGTGGTTAATATTGGCAGGGATAATCGCACGCCCTTCAGCCACTTCTTTACGTACAAACTCAGGCGTGATTTCCATCAAGTTATGCGCACCAAAGTTTTGCCCTGCGTGCTGACGTGCATCAACTCCTTCACGTTGACGCTGATTTTCACGTATAGCGATGTATTCCATTTCAGGAGTAATGATGCCTTGTTTGGCATAATGCATCTGCGTGACATTGAGGCCTGCTTTGGCACGACGTGGTTTTTGAATATGCGCAAAGCGGATATCAGCGGTACGAATATCCCGTAAACGCTCTTGACCAAATCTTGAACTGAGGCTGTCTAACATTTCGGTATCGTTGCGCTCTTCAATCCAGCTTTCACGGACATTCGGTAGACCTTTGTTCAGATCAATACTGACATTGGTATCGGTATACACGCCCGAGGTGTCATACACCATCACTGGTGGATTGTACTCACCGCCTAAGCCTGTTGGGGTTTCGGTCAGTTCAATCTCACGCATGGGGACTTGAATGTCTGGGCGCGAACCTTGGATATAGACTTTTTTAGAGGCAGGCAAGATACGGGTCAGATCTTTGGCATCTTGTTCATGTTGTGCTGAAATTTCAGCGGAAAGATTCGTTAAATGGTTCATTGCAATGATCCTTATGAATGACATCAACGAATCAAGCACGACCAAAAACGATGGCAATTGAAGCTATTTCTGTGTTGTTGATTTGGTGATACAAATGCAACGGATGTATTTCTACTGGAAATAGTTCAATGAAAGGCGTTCAGTTTTTAGATGGCTTGATTCCTACGCAGGTCTTAACCTGATCAGGTTCAACGGTACTCAGCTTCAAAACTTTATTATTGAAAAGTCTTAGCTGATCTCAGCGAGCAATTACTCGCGCTCCGTCAAGCGATACATCATCTTAACATGCACTGTTGTTAAAAACAGCGACCTTTTTATTCAAAGTGTGAAAGGGAAATGTGTTCAACGTTCTAAGCAAATGGCATCGCTTAAGCAGTCTTTGCCTTGATCGGGTTGGACCATACGCAGTTGAATAAAGTGCGCCAATTGTCTTTGTAATAGTTGATCTGCACCGAGGCGCTGCACATGAGCGGATGCAGGCAAGATGATTTGAGCCGCTCTTTGTTCAGGGCTGAGCGCCACGAACTTTAAAAATAAGCGCGCTTGATCCGTCACTATTGAATTTTTTAATGCGGCTAGGCGCTCAATTTCTTCCAAATAGTTGCTTTGCACGGTATAGCCGTCGTAAACGCGTTGAGTATCCAGTCCGATAAACAAGAGGGTGCTATATAGATTCAACAGATGACGTGCATCTTGGTGATAGCTACTTTTCGGATATTGCTGTAAATAGCTTTCCCAATACAGCGCACGATCTACAATTTCTTTGGCATCAATTTTGACCTGACTTCCAATCACGGCAGGGTATTGATTCTGTGTTGCCAGATGTTCAATAAACTCTTGCTCAGCGACAGGTAGGTAAGGCGCAAAAATTTTGGCTAAATATTCAGGGCTACGGCGGTAATGCACTTGTCCTTCGCCTGCATCAAACAACTCGACATAAGACTGCCCTTGGTGTTTGATAAGGTATTGGTCACGAATGGTAAGTTGCTCAAAAAGACTTTGTTGAATGGTCGGATGCTGAGCCATTTCTAGAGCATAGCTTTCAAAAGCGCGCTGCTGTTGCGGCGTACGTTCAACTGATAAGAAGTCATGGTACATTTTATTGGATAAACCCAATAAATGCTTTTGTTGTTGAAAGCCGAGTAAAGGTAAACACAGCTTAAGATCTTGATTGATTTGCTCTAGAGCAAAAGTCGTACGTTGTGCATCTATTTCCGACATGTTTTTGTCAATTTTTTGGCACAAGTCGGTTAAGTCCAAGGTTTGAGTCGAAGACGCTTCTATTTGTGCGGGCTCTTGAAAGCTGACAGATTCAGGTTTTTGACAGGCAGCCAACAGCGCGCACATGAAAATCAGTGCGTAAGGTTTAAGCGAAAATAAAGAAGAATGATTCACAGCGACTCGATCAAAAAACTCAGTTCAGCGACAACACAGTAGAGAAACTCCTTTTCTCCGTGGCTCATTTTATAGGGGGAATGGAATTTTTAATGTGTAGTATTGTGAATGAGTTTGTTGAACGGGCTATGACACTATTCAATATTTACTTCATAATGAACAGATTAGTGCATGCTATTGTAACCAGTGCAATAAAAAATATACGAAAATAATGACAACTCGTTTTAGTATAGCGTTGCTCAGAACGAGGCCAGTGAGGCGGAAAGGTGGACCAAAAACAATGAAGATTAAATGTGTCCTAGCCAGCTGTGTGTTGTTTTTCGCGCCGTGGAGTCATGCCTTGGATTTGGTCGACGCTTTACAACGCGCCAAAGTTAATGATCCCAACTGGCAAGCCAATTTACTCCAATATGAAGCCGATCAACTCAATTTAGGCATTGCACAAGGCAATTTACTGCCTACCATTAGTCTGTCTGGCAATGTGACTCGAAAAAATCAACCCATTGGGCAGGTGAGTTCGATTCTTTCCATGCCCGATACGACCACCACCAAACAAGTGGCGATTACGGCGCGCCAACCCCTTTTTCGTTGGGATGCGTGGGAAGGGTTGAAACAAGTTAAGACCTCCCTCAGTTTAAGTGACGTCAATTTGCAGCTACAGCGTCAGCAGCATATTTTAGAGGTAACGGAAGCCTATTTTAATGTACTGCGCCAACAAAGTTTAACTGCAGCTAATTTACAAGAAGAACAAGCTCTACTTGAGCAACTGAATATGATGAATGCCAAACTCAAAGAGGGTTTGGTGGCAAAAAGTGATGTGAGTGAAGCTAATGCACAGTACCAAAGCGCACAGGCTAACCGCATTGCGACGCATGTACAACTGGTCTTGGCGCAAGAACAACTGGCGCAAATTATTGGGCCTTATCAAGAAAACTTGGCAGTGCTACGTGAAGACTTTCAGTTTCAAAAACCTTATCCTGCAGAACTTTCAGCATGGACTAATTTAGCTCTCGCACAGAACCTAGGCATTCAGCAGGCACGCTTGCAACAGCGCTATGCTGAAGATCAAAAACGGGTTGAACAAGCTGCGTTGTATCCGCAAATTGAAGCTGTGGGAAGCTATGGTTATAGTGAGCAGACTCCTGAGAATATTATGTCGACCAAAGGCAACTTTGATCAGATTGGTATTGAGATGAATTGGAATGTCTATACGGGGGGGCGAACCAAGAAGTCGATTCAAAAAGCCGCTGTTAACGTCAAAAAATCTGAAGCCGAATTGGATGCCGCTATCCGTAAAGCTAACACCGAGGTGAAAAAGTCTTATTTGCAAGTGGAAACAGACCAAGCCAAGTTGCAAGCACGTAAAGCTGCCATGGAATCATCCAGCCTCGTCTCTCGTGCCTCACAAGCGCAGTATCAAGAGGGCTTAAAAACCATGGTCGATGTTTTACTGGCACAGCGCAATGCCTTTTCAGCCAAGCAAGACTATGTCAATGCTAGGTATGACTATCTGATCAATGTCTTGCATTTAAAGGCATCTGTGGGTAAGTTGACTGAACAAGATATTCAAGAAATGAATGCATGGTTGGTGGACAAAGCACGCTTATAAAAGGGTCTTGTCATCAAATCTTCACAATTGCTATGCTTTAATATCGCTCAATCTTTAGTCCCTCATGATGTTGCTGTGGAGTACGTCCTTTGCCAAATAGTCCTGTTTTAAACCATCACATTTCTTCGCAGTTCAATGAAGATTTGCAGGATGTGAACACCAAATTTATGACCATGGGTGGTTTGGTAGAGCAACAAGTGGCAAATGCAATTCATGCGCTACTCGACACCGATGCCAACTTAGCGGTCGATGTTCAGTTTAAAGACAATGCGGTGAATCAGCTCGAACGTGAAATTGATGAAGCCTTGACCTTGATTTTGGCGCGTCGTCATCCTGCTGCGATTGATTTGCGTATGGTGATTGCGATGTCGAAAGCCAATACCGACCTAGAGCGTATTGGTGATGAAGCGGCGAAAATTGCTCGTATTGCGCAAAGCTTATGTGAAGACGGTGAATCTCCTCGTGGTTATATGGAAACGCGTCATATTGGTAACCAAGTCCGTGTCATGATTCATGATGCCCTAGATGCTTTTGCACGTTTAGATGCAGAACAAGCGCTACGTGTGATGATGGCTGATGCTGATATTGACCGTGAATATCAATCTGCAACACGTACTTTGATGACTTATATGATTGAAGACCCGCGTCATATTGCCCGTGTGATTAATGTGATGTGGGTATTACGTTCATTAGAGCGTATTGGCGATCATGCACGGAATATCTCTGAGCAAGTGATTTACATGGTGAAAGGCTTGGATGTGCGTCATACCAGTTTTGAAGAAGTTGAAAAACACATCCAAAAATAAAAAATAGCGTATCTTATTTTTCAAGCACAACTTCGGTTGTGCTTTTTAATGGTTGCTTAGTTTTTGGATAAAAAAAATCTCAGACTTTGGGGGGAAATCTGAGACTAAAATCGGGGATATTTATCGTTATCGATAAGAGGTTTCCCTCTATCCTTGAATGCCATTATAGGAAAGATGTTTTTCTGCGTCATGTAGGTTCTTGTAGTGTAATGTTGAGTTTTGCAATGGTTGTGTAGCACTATGTTTACACTTAATTATTTAGATACAAATAGCTGTTCTATAACGTAACTGGGTCATCAATATGTCATCTATTTGGGGGTTGGTCATCCCTGTGCTTGGATAGAACATTGTACTAATAAAAAGAAAAGCCCCGATGTTGGGGCTTTCAAATGTGCAACTACGTGCTTCGCTTACTTTAGATAATTTTCAGAGCAATACTCTATTGGTCACGCCAAGCATAGCTTTTCATCTTGCAGCGTGGCGGAGCAGTGCTCCGCTTTATCACGCCTCAGGCTTTAGGCCTTCAGCTTTTTCTAATGATTCATCATTGTTAAAGAACTTCTCACGTTGTTCTTCAAGAAACTTTTTCGCATCAGGTTCAAACACATTTAGGCGTTTTTCATTGATTAAAGTGGTTTGGTGCTTTAACCATTCTCCCCAAGCCTGCTTGGAGATGCTTTCAAAAAGTTCTTGGCCTTTTGCGCCAGGGAAAGGTGCAAAGTCTAAACCTTCCATTTCTGTTTGATATTTACGGCAAAAAACTTGTCGAGTCATACCTAGACGTCCTTATTGAGCATAAAGTTTTTCTAAACGCGCATGGGCACGTTCAATGGCAGCTTCTACTTGCGCAGGTGCAGTTCCACCAATGTGGTTACGCGCATTGACTGACGCTTCAAGGGTCAGTGCTTTTTCAAATACATCAGCTTGAATTAAGTCAGAGAACTGTTGAAGTTGTTCTAAAGTTAATTCAGAAAGATCTTTTGACTCTTGTACACCTAAAGCAACGGCTTTACCCACAATTTCATGTGCATCACGGAAAGCCACGCCATTTTTTACAAGGTAATCAGCCAAGTCAGTTGCCGTTGAGAAACCACGCAGCGCTGCTTCACGCATGATTTCAATGTTTGGAACCAACGCAGGAATCATGTCTGCAAAAGCCATGAGCGAGCCACGCACGGTATCAATCGCATCAAACAACGGTTCTTTGTCTTCTTGGTTGTCTTTGTTATACGCCAACGGTTGACCTTTCATCAGTGTTAATAAGCTCATCAGGTCGCCATACACACGACCTGTTTTACCGCGTACTAACTCTGGAACATCTGGATTTTTCTTTTGTGGCATGATTGAAGAGCCAGTGCAGAAACGGTCTGGAATGTTTACAAATTTAAACTGTGCAGACGTCCAAAGAATCAGTTCTTCTGACATGCGTGATAAGTGCATCATGATCAGCGAAGCCGCAGCATTGAATTCAATACCGAAGTCACGGTCAGATACAGCATCGAGTGAGTTTTCAGAAACAGCTTCAAAACCCAGTAACTCTGCTGTAAATGCGCGGTCGATTGGGTAAGTGGTACCCGCAAGTGCTGCTGAACCTAAAGGCATACGGTTAGTACGTTTACGACAGTCAATGAGACGCTCAGAGTCACGCACTAACATTTCAAACCATGCTAGTAGGTGGTGACCAAAAGTCACAGGCTGTGCCGTTTGTAAGTGAGTGAAGCCCGGCATAATGGTGTGCGTGTTTTGCGCAGCAATACTCAAAATACCTTTTTGTAATTTTTTTAGTAATTCTAGAATGGCATCGATCTCATCGCGGACATAGAGGCGAATATCGGTTGCCACTTGGTCATTACGGCTACGACCGGTGTGGAGCTTTTTACCTGTGATGCCAATCCGTTGAGTCAAACGCGACTCAATGTTCATGTGCACATCTTCTAGGTCGATACGCCATTCGAATTGACCCGCTTCAATTTCAGCTTGAATGGTGTTTAAGCCATTGATGATGTCATCACGTTCTTGTTCTGTCAGAACGCCAACTTTTGCAAGCATGGTCGCGTGAGCAATAGAACCTGCAATATCTTGTTTATAAAAGCGTTGGTCAAATTGTACAGATGCTGTAAATTCAGCAACAAAGGCATCAGTAGCTTCAGAGAAACGACCGCCCCACATACCCGAAGTTTGGGCTTGTGACGGATTTGAGGAATTAGAAGATGTGGTCATGTCGGCTCAATAAGATAAAAAGCGGTAGAACTCGCATGAGTATAACAAATTCAAGACAACTTGCCGAAGTTCAAGATGCGCAAAGTTTAACTTCCAGCATGGCTAAGCCAAATATCTCTTATTTATTTAGCAAAATCGTGCAATGGCCGCATTTGTTGGAATTATTTGTTGGTGGAAATTTGTTGGCAATGCTGTTGGCTTTAGCCGAGGCACAGTCTTGGTCAAACTTGGTGTTTGAGCATGTACTCGGCTATATGCTTTACATTAATTGGGTTTTACTGTCATTTGCTGCGCTAATGCAATATGGACAAAAAAAGTTGCAAGATTTGAGTCTGGGTATGACTTTATTGTCAGGCTTTTTTCTATTGCAGATCATTGTGTTGGTGACCACGCTGAGCCTTAATATACTGATCTTCTTTGGAGCTAATTTTAGTTTCAATGGTTTGACTTCAGCCATCTTATGGAATGATGTGGCTTTGCATTTGGGTTATGGTCTGCTGTTGGGAAGTTTTTGTTTTCGCTATTTGTACTTAAGAGAACAGTGGTTTAGGCAGCAAAACAGTGAGCTGAATGCACGGGTGCAGGCGATGCAAGCCCGTATCCACCCGCATTTTTTGTTTAATAGTTTAAACAATGTGATTTGCCTGATCGCGATTGATCCAGATAAAGCCGAACAGATGTTGCTCAATCTATCGCGTCTGTTTAGAGCCAGTTTCCAAGAGTTAAAACTGGTCAAGCTCAGTGATGAAATTGAGTTGTGTCAGCGTTATTTGGCGATTGAGCAAATTCGTTTGGGGGATCGTTTACAGGTTGAATGGAAAATCGAGCATGCCGAATTATGTAAGCAGGTACAAATTCCACTCTTAACTTTACAACCTTTACTTGAAAATAGTATTTTTCATGGTGTTGAAAAATTTTTAACTAAGAGTACGATAAGTGTACTGATTGAAATATTGCAAAATCAAGTTAATATCGTCATAACCAACCCATTTACAAAGGAAACAATTCATAAACGACAAGGACATGGTATTGCCATTGAAAATGTAAAGCAGCGTCTAGAGGCATATTTTGGGCGAACTGTGAGCTTTCAAACCTATGCAGGGGAGGGAATGTATACCACTGTTGTGCAGTATCAATATAAATAAGCCGCAGTGAACCTATAAAAATAAACAAGGTGACTGTTGGGGAGGAGATAAATGGACATCCTAATTTGTGATGATGAGCCTTTAGCAATCGAACGTTTGTCTAGATTGGTGAGTCAGCTCGGACATCAAGTGGTGGCAACAGCCTCACATGGTCAACAAGCAATTGAATTAACTCAACAATATGAACCAGATGTGGTACTTTTAGATATTCAGATGCCAGAAATGGATGGGTTGACCTGTGCGCATTATTTGCGTCAGCTTGAGCCGATGCCTGCTTTGGTGTTTTGTACGGCTTATGATGAACATGCGCTTGATGCATTTAAGTCACATGCTGAAGGTTATTTATTAAAACCAGTGATGCAACAGGAATTGCAACAGGTGCTTGGTCACCTCACTAAATTAACCCAAGCTCAAATGAGCGAGATAAAACAAAAAGAAAATATGGATGAATTTAACGTAAAGCGACATCAAATCGCAGCGAAAACCTATCGTGGTGTGGAATTGGTTCCCATTGAAAATATTTATTATTTTTTGGCGGATCAAAAATATGTCACGGTACGCCACAAAAACGGCAGTGTCTTAATTGATGAGACCTTAAAAGACTTAGAACATGAGTTTGGGGATGCCTTTATTCGTATTCACCGTAATGCCTTGGTTTCAGTTCACTTTTTAGAAGGGCTTGAAGTGGTTAACTCTGGGCAGTATCAAGTGCGTTGCCGTGAGTTAGATGAGCGCTTGGCGGTGAGTCGACGGCATTTGCCGGGCTTGCGCGAGCGCTTACATAGGCTTTAGCACGCCAATTTAATGGCTCTGCTGCTGATGAGACGGGGCGCTTTGGGCTGAATACATTTCCAATGGGGGAAATTCAGTTTAAGATAGTTTCACTCTTATTGGCACATACTAAAATTTATGAAAACCCTAAAGATCGCTACTCGACAAAGCCCACTTGCCCTTTGGCAGGCTGAACATATTCGTGCTCGTTTAGAAGCATTGCATGCGGGGCTCACAGTAGAGTTGGTGACTTTTGTTACCCAAGGGGACAAAATTTTAGATACGCCATTGGCAAAAATTGGTGGCAAAGGTTTATTTGTCAAAGAGCTTGAAGCAGCGTTATTGGATGGTCGTGCCGATTTGGCAGTGCATTCGATGAAAGATGTTCCAATGGCTTTGCCTGAGGGGTTATCGCTGGCCGTCATTTGTGAGCGTGAAGATCCTTTAGATGCCTTTGTGTCGAATAGCTATGCGAGTTTTGATGCATTGCCACAAGGGGCGAAGGTCGGCACCTCCAGTTTGCGCCGTAAATGCAAAATTTTAAAACAACGACCTGACCTAGAGATTATCGATTTACGTGGCAACGTGGGAACGCGTTTATCTAAATTGGATGCAGGTCAGTACGATGCCATTATTTTGGCCAGTGCTGGATTAAAACGTTTAGGGTTAGCCGAACGCATTCGTCATACCATTCGCCCAGAGCTCAGTTTACCCGCTGTGGGTCAGGGTGCTTTAGGGCTTGAGTGCCGAAGTGATGATCAAGCGGTATTGGATTTAATTCATCCTTTATTACATGTAGAAACTGATACTTGTGTTCGCGCTGAACGTGCTTTCAATGCTTATCTTGAGGGTGGATGTCAGGTACCCATTGCAGGCTATGCCACTTTAGCAGACAACCGCATCCAACTCGAAGGGCGTGTGGGGAGTGTCGATGGGCAAACGCTCCTCAAAGCACAAGTGGCGGGTGATGCCGCTGAAGCCGAGCATTTGGGTGTTGTCCTTGCACAAGAGTTATTGGCTCAAGGTGCAGGTGACTTACTCAAAGCCTTTTATCACTAATATTTCTTAACGATGCTGTTTATTAATACGCGCCCAATTGATCGCGCGGTAAGCCTCACTCAAGCACTAGCGCAACAGGCTGTTGAAGTCTATCCATTGCCGTTACTGGAGTTGTTGCCTAGAGCATGGAGTCATGACCTAGAGCGCTTGTATCAGCAGCTAGTGTACACCCAAGTGATCGTAGTGGTCAGCCCAAGTGCTGTGCAGTTTGGTATGGCACATTTGCTGCAAAGCGGTTTAACGGTGTCCGATTTACAGCATATTCAATGGATTTCGGTCGGGCAAAAAACAGCGCAGGCTCTGGCTGAATATGGTTTGGAAAGTGTGGTACCTGAGGTGGAAACCTCAGAAGGGATGTTAAAACTGCCTGTTTTGCAGAACTTGGCCAGTGATGCGAGCATTGCATTTTGGCGAGGAGAAGGTGGGCGTCAGTTTATGATGGACACCTTAATGCAACACGGGCGTCTTATACTGAACTTTGTTTTGTATGAGCGTCATTGTCCAAATGAAACGATGCAGCAACAGGCTGAACTAATTCAATGTTTATCAGAACATAATCACTACGTCGCACTGATCAGTAGTGAGGCCAGCTGGCTGAATTGGTTAGCTCTGCTGGACTCAAATATTCAGCTCCTGCAAAAGGGACACTTTTTGGTGTTGGGTGAGCGTTTGGCACAGATCTTGAAGCAGTATCAACAGCAAATGCATGTGCCGTTTAAAATGAGTGTACTGAAAGATTTAAAGACAGCCACGATTGTACAGTTGTTACAAAGTGAGCAAGGGAACGCATGAAGAAGATTCTTATAATTGTATTGATGGCTGCATTGGCGTGGATTGCGAAGCTAAGTTATGACGTATGGGGACTGAGTACACAGCAAGCCACTTTGCTCAATGAAATGCACCAAATCGAACAGCGCAGCGCCAATTTGAACGATCAAGTCGTGGCTATGCAGCGTCAAAAAGAAACTTTGAAACAAGACTCAACAGCAGCGAAGGTGACGAGTAGCGAACCCGCCGAATTGGTGGTTGAGGGCATTGATCCAATTTTGTTTATTAAGCAACAGCTGGACTTGGTTGAGTTTGCCTTAAAGCAACAGCAGTATGTGGTGGCCACCGATAAGCTGGCCTATTTAGATATGCAGCTGGAAAAATATAACTTGGCTGTGGCGTTGAAGCAAAGTTTGCATCAGGTGATAGCGCGAGATATGCAAACCATTCAGAAATTTGTGGCTGAGCGCAATGAGCAGCAAGCGCTGATTAACCGTCAGCTGCAACAGATTGATCAGGCTTTAAGTCGGGAAATACAGCAACCTCAGTTAAACACCACGCGCGATACGTCCGAATCCTTTTGGAAGCAATGGTTAAGGCTCGAACCTGCGCAAGCACCTGCAACAGCGTTAATGCAACGACAAATCGTGCTTAAAGAAGCCCAGTTACGCTTATTGTTAGCACGCCAAGCCTTAGCTGCAGGGCAATATACCGAATATCAAAAAGACTTAACCGAAGTAATGCTGTTGATCCAGCAACTTCCAGACCCTAAAGCCAAAGAGCTGCTGAAACAGCTGAATAGGCTGAAAACATTGGTGGTTGTCCCAACGCCTATTTTAAGTACGCGTGCGTTGTTGGGGTAATGGAATGAAACAAATACTGATTGCTTATGGTTTGGTGAGTTTAATTGCAATTGCTGCATTGAGTGTCTTGAGTTATGGGCATGGTACTGGTTATGTCTACGTGTTTTGGCATGACTGGCAGTTACAAACCAATCTCTGGATCGTATTTATTGCGCTAGCGCTGCTCAGTTTTAGCTTGCATTTGGTTTGGTTAGGGCTAAAACGGTATCTCAGTCGAGAAAAACGTAAAGCGGAAACCGTTTTTGATTTTAAAAATTTGCATCCTTATGAACAACTGGCTGTGATTTGGCTGTTGGATGCAGGTCGAGATCAACAAGCTTTTATTCAAAATGCCTTCGCGCAGTCGGGCTTGCTCAAAAGTATTATCGATGCACGTTTATATTTGATGCAGGAGCAGTTCCCTGAAGCCTTAAGCGCCTTGAGCCAAAGCAATGCCATGGCTTTTGAGTTGGCTGAACTGCAGCGTATTGAACTGTTTTTAGCACAAGAAGATGCAGAACAGGCTTTAACCCATCTAGAGTTTCTCAATCAACATGAACTTTCACCTTGGCTTAAAGATGTGCAAACCGCTTATGAAGCGTGTTTAAAAGAGCTATGGGGGCGTTTTGCGATTCAGTTTCCATGGCTGTATTTACGCTCAACCCAATATGGTCATTTAGATCAAGATGTGAAAAAAGCATGGCTGAAGCGTTTGTTGATGAAATTTGATCAAGCCAATTATGAAAATTTAGAGGATTTAAAACAACGTTATTTGGACTTGTCTGATCAGATTTTCAGCCGCGGTTATGATGTTCAACTGCTATGGCTTAAGTTATTAGCACGTATGCCAGACATGAGTGAACAGCACGAACACTTGTCGATTTATTTGCTCAATCAGCAGTTCAATTCGGAAGTATTTTATTTGTGGTTCCAGCAGCAACTTTTGAAACAGCAACCCGATTATGTGGACTTGCAGCAACACATTGAAGCATGGGAAGCGAAGTATACGAGTGTGCCGGTTTTGAGTTTTGCCAAGTGGCATATTTATACTGCTTTAGGCATGCAAGAGCAGGCAGATGCGTTATTAAGTTTATATCCAGATAATGTATTAATGAACTATTTAAGAATCAAATCGACTTTAAATGGTGATGAAGATTTAATTAAACAGTTAAATTTAATTTTTGAAAATAATGCAAATTTTGTAGAAATGAAAATATAGGTGCATAATGCAGAGCGTTTTAGATTACCCATTGGTTTATACTCAACACGTGGCTTGGGGAGATATGGATGCCTTTGGTCATGTTAATAATGTCATGTATTATCGTTATGTTGAAAGTGCGCGTTTGGCTTATATTGAACATACGGGTATTTTATCTGCGGATGTGTTAACTGTTGTTGCATCAAATCAGTGCAAATATTTAAAACCAGTATTTTATCCAGACCAATTAAAAATTAGTGCACGTATTGAAGAACTCAGAAATAGTGCATTTCGTATGCACTATTTATTATGGAGTGAACAGCAACAATCATTAGTTGCGGAAGCAGAAGCAGTCATTGTTTGTGTCGATAAAACCAATATGCAGAAAACATTAATTCCTGAACTGGTGCGTCAAAAACTCAAAGAATTTGAGTTAACGGTCGGTCACCAAATATAAATATCTTTTTATTTATTTTAAAAGTCGCTAGACTATATAAATACTGTCTAAGTATTGTTGTTTAAGTCATGGATGAGTTGAGTCTTTGGTCTAATCAAAATATTATTAAATAGACTCAGTAAATAAAATGTTGGTTAATGGAGTTAATGTAATGCCAGATATTAGTAATTTATCCGTAGAAGAGTTAAAGCGTCTACAAATCGAAGCGGAAGCTTTAATTGCATCTAAAAAAGATCAAGCAATTGAAGATGCTTATACCCAAATTAACGCGATTGCGGAAAATGTAGGCTTAAGCATTGAACAAATTTTAGAGTTTGGCGCGACTAAGCGTAAAAAAGGCACACGTAAGTCGGTTGAACCGCGTTACCGTAACAAAGGCAATGCTGCTGAGACATGGACTGGCCGTGGTAAGCAACCACGTTGGTTGGTGGCTCAGTTAGAAAAAG
Source organism: Acinetobacter sp. MYb191 (assembly GCF_037572605.1). Taxonomy (NCBI): domain Bacteria; kingdom Pseudomonadati; phylum Pseudomonadota; class Gammaproteobacteria; order Moraxellales; family Moraxellaceae; genus Acinetobacter; species Acinetobacter sp. MYb191. Next base: position 77,643 of record NZ_JBBGZP010000017.1, read on the forward strand.
GTGCGAAGCTTGAAGATTTTCTAATCTAAGTCATCACCTTGTCACAGATGTGACATAAGCTCAAAAAACCAAGCATCATCTGCTTGGTTTTTTTTATAGTTAAAGTTTGGTGTTGTTGTAAAATTATGCATAATGTCTATCAAAGAAAGACAAGAAATGAAGCAAGGAAGAATAATTGAAAGTTCGTGGTGGGAGAATCACAAAACCTAAATACATCACGTGGTGGATGTTTGCAGTCGTTGCCTTTTTAAATTTTGTTTTGCTGCAAATTCCTGCGGCATGGCTCATTGCAAAATTTTATAAAAACAACCAAGTTTTACATAACGTCAGCGGTAATATTTGGCATGGACAGGCCGATTGGCAAACTGGAAAATTGCGTGGAACTGTGCTTTGGACCACCCGACCTTTAGATTTACTGCTCCTTCGTGCAGGTGCGAATCTCGAAATTTATAGTGCCAATACCAAGCTTGAAGGCGTTTTGGCCTATGGGTTTGGGAAAAAAATAATGGTGCGTGATTTAAACGGACAAATTGCACCTGAAACGTTAAAGTCGTTGGCCAATTGGCAATGGCCGAGTAATGCGATTCAGTTACAAGAAATTGATTTTAATTATAAAAAAGAGCAGGGATTTGACCAAGTAGATGGGGGAATACAATGGGCAGGCGGCGAACTCATGTATATCTTTGCGCAGCGCCCACAACAAATGCAGATTCCATCGTTAGCGGGTCGTTTGTCGCAGGAGCAAAATAAGCTGATGATCGATTTGCGCGATCAACGACAACAAAAACTGATGAACCTGACCATCGACTCAAGTCTGATGTTAGATGTGCAATTAACCCAGCGTCTCATGTTGAATGTGCCTTCATATCAAGGTAAAGCAGGCCTAGATAGTTATGTGGTGAGCTCGCGTCAGCCTTTACTTAGTGGGGGCTTTTAATGGGTTTCGATCTGCAAAAACTACCAGAGCTGAATCTCAAACAGTTTGAACGTATAGCACCACTGTGCTTAATGCTTTTGATCTTGGCATTATGCTGGAAGTTGGCTGGCTTATTTTGGCTTTGGGTGGCGCCACCACAAGTCATGCAAATGCCACGCGTTGAATTGGGTTCGCAGCAACCTCAAGTTCCGAATATTACCAATTTTGCGTTATTTGCAGAGCAAAGTAAGAATCCCGCAGATGATCAGCTTAATTTACAGCTACAAGGTGTGGTGGTTGGGCAACCCAGTCAGTTCTCATCTGCCGTGATTAAGGCAAATAATGTAGCAGAGCGCTATCGGGTGGGGGAAAACATCGAAGGCAGCGCTTATTATTTGTCAGAGGTGTATTGGGATCGCGCGATTCTCAAAAATAACAGTGGACAAACCCGAGAATTGTTTTTTCAGGGGATTGATAATTTAGATCAGCAAATTGTGCCCCCAGCAACAGCACCCGTTGCAGCGCCTGCTGTGAGTCAAGAGCAGCAAGCATTAGGCCAAGCAGTACAGAACTTACAACAAGATCGTGAGCAATATTTAAAAGATTTGGGTGTAAATACCAATAATACAGGGCAAGGTTATCAAGTCACTGAGCAAACACCAGCTGCACTGCGAAGCCGTTTAGGCTTGCAGGCAGGGGATCAGATTATGTCTTTAAATGGTCAAACGATCGGACAAGGGCAAAACGACGCGCAGTTGTTAGAACGTGCGCGCCGTGAAGGACAAGTAAAAATAGAAGTGAAACGTGGTGATCGTATCATTACGGTACAACAGAATTTTCAGTGATCGAACATCACCAATATTAGTTAGGAATGACTTGGATTTATGGCTTTATTGAATCACCGCCCTGTTTGGGCACTGACAATCGCAGCGCCTTTGCTTGCCATGGTGAGTACAGCCAGCTATGCACAAACGTGGAAAATTAATCTGCGCGATGCAGACTTAACTGCATTTATTAATGAAGTTGCGGATATCACTGGGAAAAACTTTGCAGTTGATCCACGGGTACGCGGCAATGTCACGGTGATTTCAAACAAAGCATTGAATAAGCAAGAAGTCTACGACTTGTTCTTAGGGGTCTTGAATGTCAACGGTGTGGTCGCGATTCCTTCTGGTCGGACCATTAAAATTGTGCCTGACAGTAATGTCAAAAGTTCTGGCATTCCCTATGATGTTCGTCACCGCGCCACAGGCGATCAGGTTGTGACGCGGGTGATTTGGCTGGAAAACACCAATGCCAATGACCTGATTCCTGCACTGCGTCCATTGATGCCGCAGTTTGCACATTTATCTGCGGTGAATGGCACCAATGCACTGATTGTGTCAGATCGCGCCAGCAATATTTATCAGCTTGAGACGATTATTCGTAACTTGGATGGGACGGGACAAAATGACATCGAAGCGGTGTCGTTGCAGTCGAGTCAGGCTGAAGAAATGATTGGATTACTAGAAAGTATGAGCGGAACGGGCTCGATCAAAGATTTAAAAGGTTCCAGAATACGGATCATTGCAGATAATCGAACCAATCGGATTATTCTAAAAGGAGATACCGCGACGCGTAAACGTATTCGCCAAATGATCGAGATGCTGGATGTGCCTGCTGCGGAGCGTTTGGGGGGCTTGAAAGTGTTCCGCTTAAAATATGCCAGCGCCAAAAGCTTATCCGAAATTTTACAAGGTTTGGTCTCAGGGCAGGCTGTTAATTCTAGCGAGTCTAACGACAGCAATAACAATAGTAATTCGAGCTATAACCAAAGTAATAGCTCGAGTGAAGGTTCATCTTCACAGATTTCTACCCCAAGTATTAACTTAAATAGCCAGTCCAATCGCAATCAGAACAACATCACCAGCTTTAACAGTAATGGGGTCAGTATTATTGCCGATAGTTCGCAAAATGCGTTGGTGGTCAAGGCTGACCCTCAGTTGATGCGTGAAATTGAGTCCGCTATTCAACAGTTGGATACCCGCCGTCAGCAAGTCCTGATTGAGGCGACTATTCTCGAGGTGGAAGGCAATGATGCCGACCAGTTGGGCGTGCAATGGGCGATGGGTGATTTAAGCAGTGGTGTTGGGATTATCAATTTTGACAATATTGGTTCGAGTCTCAAGAGTATTGCTGCAAACTATTTACCGGGGGGCGGGGCGGGGGCTGCAAGTGCAATTGGCGCGGGTGGTTCGTTAATCCTTGGGGATTATAAAGAAGGCAGTGATGGCTCGCGTCAGTTATATGGCGCGATGATCCAAGCACTAAAAAGTAATACCAAGTCGAATTTGCTGTCTACACCATCGATTGTCACTATGGACAATGAAGAGGCTTATATCGTCGTGGGTGAAAATGTGCCCTTTGTAACAGGCTCAGTTTCTACCACCTCTTCAGGTACAGCCAACCCTTACACCACCATCGAGCGTAAAGATGTGGGTGTGACGCTTAAAGTGGTGCCGCATATTGGTGAAGGTGGCACCATCCGCTTAGAGATTGAACAAGAAGTCTCGGATGTCAAAACCAATAAAGGTGAAGCACAGGATTTGGTCACCAGTAAGCGTGCGATTAAAACTTCGGTCTTGGCGGAACATGGCAATACCATCGTTTTAGGCGGCTTGATTTCAGATAACACATCTTATTCACGCCAATCGATTCCAGGCCTTGGTGCAATACCGGGACTAGGGCGTTTGTTCCGCTCAGATGGTAAGTCAGATCAGAAACGCAATTTGCTGGTTTTCATTCATCCGACGATTGTGGGGGATGGTGAGTCTGCACGTCGCCTTTCTCAGCAGCGCTACAGTCAGCTTTATAGCTTGCAGTTGGCCATGGATAAAGATGGTAGCTTTGCTAAGTTGCCTGAAAATGTCGATGATGTCTTCCAACAGCGTTTGCCTGTGACACCAACCAAGCCGACCTTGCCACAATCGTATCAACAGGTGCCAAGCAGTCCAACCACAACGCAACCGATGGTTGAAACAACGCCTGTGGCTATTGAACCTGCGATTCGTAAACAGCCGATTGCTAATGTTCCTAAAAATACCACCTCGCGTCAGCTATATCCAATGGTTCATCCTCAGATTGGCTTGAACCTGATGATGGAAAATGTTCAAGGTGCTCGTGTGGCACAGGTGGTATCGACAAGCTATTCCATCCCTGAGCGATATACTGAGAATGTCTCGATAGGTTCAGCCTAGCTGTCCTGCCATTCATCTGTGAGGGAAGGTGAAATGGTAAAGAATATTCTCTGTGTTATCATAAATCAGCACATAGAGAGATAAGTCATGACTTGGAAAATACAAGCAATTACTGGCGAATTAACGGGTCAGGAAATTAGCATTGACCGTGATATGTTGGTCGGTCGTCATCAAGCAGCGGATATTTTATTACAACAATCTGAAATTTCGCGTAAACATGCGGCCTTTTTACTGAAAGACCAGGCTTTGTGGCTACAAGACTTGGGTTCTTCAAATGGCACATATGTGAATGATGTGCAAATTGCGGTAGAAACACTGTTGAAGCAGGGTGATATCGTCCAGTTTGCAAGCTTAAAGTTTTCGGTCTTTGAGCCTGCTAAAGCGTTAGAAGACGTGGTGGAATCGGTAGAGGCGGCAACTTTGGGTGCAGCTGTGGTTGAAGCGCCGATTAGCCAGCCATCTGAAGCAGTAGCTGCTTCAGAAACGGCCCAAGCGGAAGTGAGTGCTGATGCGCCTGTTGTTGAGCCAGTACAGCCGAAAACGGCAGCACAGCATATGAGCGATCAGGGCATGCCTGAGCTAAAAGAACGCGATGGTAATGTGAGTTTAACGCGTGACGGTATGCCGCAAAATGTCGGTATTCCGAAACCCGCGCCTATTCCTGCAGGAGTGGATTTGACTGCGCCTAGCGTGCCTCAGGTTGAGAACAACGAGGCTCCAAAAGTACAGGTTGAACAAGAGGCTGAAACTCAGAAAAATGCCTCGCTGGGGTTAATCTCGATTATTGTTTTGATTATTTTAGCGATTATTGCTTGGCTGATGTTCAAATAAAACGCAGATCACACTACAATCAAGGCATGCACAAGCATGCCTTGATTGTTTTTGGGCAGTACATGATAAAAATGGGTGAGGGTGAATGAATATTGCAAATGTGGCACAGCGAGAGGTTTTACTTTTCGATCTAGATGGAACCTTGGTGGATTCAGCAACAGATTTACATCGTGCCATGAATATGAGCCTGAATGCATTGCAACTGCCTACCGTTACTGAAGCACAGGTGCGGGTCTGGGTTGGTAAGGGAACAGCGCTGTTTTGTCAAAGTACCTTGCAACATTTAACAGGTAAAGTTGATCCTGCCCAGCAACAACAATTGTTGGATACGTTTTTAAAAATTTATAATGCCGACCCATGTGTGGAAACTCAGCCTTTCGATGGCATTCTTGAGTTTTTAGAATGGGGCTTGGCACAAAAGAAAACCATGATTTGCGTGACCAATAAACCTGAAGCGCCTGCACGTGCTATTGTCGATCATTTAGGCATGACCCATTATTTTGCTGATGTCATCGGCGGCGATCGTTTCGAAGAGCGTAAGCCACATCCGCGTCAATTGTTACACTGTGTTGAGCAATATGCGCAAAGCAAAGATCAGGTCTTAATGATTGGGGACTCATCTAATGATGTTGAGGCTGCACGTCGTGCGGGTATTGATTGTGTTGTGGTCAGCTATGGCTATAATCATGGTGAAAATATTTTAGACTGTCAGCCACAGCAAGTGGTGGATAATCTGTGTGAACTGATCGGGTAACTTTGCAAACGAAGGAATGAACATGAGTAAACATATGACTTTTCGATGGCGAAACTCAAACCACTAATTTTAAAAACTGATCACGCCATATTGAAAAAATAGAGAACACTCATGACAACGCAAACTCAATTCGATCAACTCAAAATAGCAGGTTATAACCTGATTCCAGTCTATCGTCAGCGCTTAGCCGATACCGAGACACCATTGTCGGTCTTTGCGCGCCTGAAAGAGCATAAGCAAGCCTATTTGTTTGAATCTGTGGAAGGTGGAGAGAACTGGGCACGCTATTCCATTATTGGTTTAGGTGAATCTACCGTTTTCTCATGCAACGCGGGTGAGCTAACCATTCAACAAGCCAACGGCACCATAGAAAAGCAACCCTGTACAGATCCGTTTCAATTCATCCGAGATTTTCAATCGAAATATAAAGTACCTACTCAAGCTGATTTGCCTGCTTTGCCAAGTTTTACCGGTGGTTTGGTGGGCTACTTTGGTTATGATGCTGTACGTTATATTGAACCGCGTTTAAACAACGCGCCAGAAGCAGATCCAGTGGGTTTGCCTGATATTTGGATGATGTTGTCTAAAACAGTGATTGTGTTTGATAACTTAAAAGATACACTATTCCTGATCGTGCATGCCGATGTGGTTGACGCGGATGCGTATAGCCAAGCCCAGCAGCAACTGGATGCATTGGAAGATTTGCTTGCAACGCCAATTAGTCTAAAAGCCACGCCGCATACTGCACCGCATTTTGAGTCACTCACGGGCAAAGCAAAATTTTTAGAATCGATTGCAACGGTGAAAGAGTACATCCGTGCAGGCGATGTGATGCAGGTGGTACCAGGGCATCGTATGGTCTCTGACTTCGATGGTGAGCCTTTACAAGTTTATCGTGCGTTACGTCATTTGAACCCATCGCCTTATTTGTTCTTGGTGCAAGGGCAAACTTTGGAAAATAATCAACCTTTTCATATTGTCGGTTCTTCCCCTGAAATTTTATCTCGCCTTGAAAATGGGATTGCAACCGTACGTCCGCTGGCAGGAACACGTCCACGTGGTAAAACCAAAGAAGAAGATTTAGCACTTGAACAAGACTTGCTGTCGGATGAAAAAGAGATTGCTGAACATTTAATGCTGATTGACTTGGGTCGAAATGATGTCAGTCGCGTCTCGAAAATTGGCAAAGTGCAAGTGACTGATCAAATGGTGATCGAACGTTATTCACATGTCATGCATATTGTTTCCAATGTGCAAGGCGAAGTTCGTGATGATGTGGATGCATTGGATGTTTTTAAAGCAACTTTTCCCGCAGGCACACTTTCAGGTGCACCAAAAATTCGTGCGATGGAAATTATTGACCAAGTTGAGCCCGTAAAACGTGGGATTTTTGGTGGTGCTGTTGGTTATTTAGGCTGGCATGGCGAAATGGACATGTCGATTGCGATTCGTACCTGCGTTATTCGTGAAAATAAGGTCTATGTTCAGGCAGGAGCGGGGCTTGTTTACGACTCAAATCCTGAATCTGAGTGGAATGAAACCCAAATAAAAGCTCGCGCAGTGATCAAAGCGGTTGAATTATCATCAAACGGATTGATTTTGTGAGTTTTTGACGTTTTTTTTGAAAAAAACACTTGCAAGGATTTTGAGTTTTGCTAAACTGCACACCGTTCCGATACGAAACGTACGAAACACTAAGAAACGCCGGCATAGCTCAGTTGGTAGAGCAACTGACTTGTAATCAGTAGGTCCACAGTTCGAATCCGTGTGCCGGCACCATCTTAGAGAGTTGAGTAAGTTAAGTAAAGAACGACACTGAAGTAAGTGTAAATGGTGAGGTTCCCGAGCGGTCAAAGGGGGCGGACTGTAACTCCGCTACGAAAGTTTCGAAGGTTCGAATCCTTCCCTCACCACCAATTTTAAGACTTCAAGAAAGTGGTCTTTGTACCAACATCGTGCGGGAGTAGCTCAGTTGGTAGAGCGGTAGCCTTCCAAGCTACATGTCGCGAGTTCGACCCTCGTCTCCCGCTCCATTTGAAGTTTTATATTTGCTCTTATAGCTCAGTGGTAGAGCACTCCCTTGGTAAGGGAGAGGTCTCGAGTTCAAATCTCGATAAGAGCTCCAGATTACAGTTTAGTAGAATTTCTACAAATTTTTAAAGAAGCAGGCTTATTAGTCTGCTTTTCAAGTATTTGGTGTTTGATTTTTTAGGCGATGTGTCGATACTGAGTTGTTTATACCTGTGTTCGACGTAAACGAGGAAGATGAACATGGCTAAGGCTAAGTTTGAACGTAATAAGCCACACGTTAACGTGGGCACAATCGGTCACGTTGACCATGGTAAAACAACTTTAACAGCTGCAATTGCAACTGTATGTGCGAAGAAATTCGGTGGCGAAGCGAAAGACTACGCTGCAATTGACTCTGCACCAGAAGAAAAAGCACGTGGTATTACAATTAATACTTCACACGTAGAATACGATTCTCCAACTCGTCACTACGCACACGTAGACTGCCCGGGCCACGCCGATTATGTTAAAAACATGATTACTGGTGCTGCTCAGATGGACGGCGCGATCCTTGTATGTGCTGCGACTGATGGTCCAATGCCACAGACTCGTGAACACATCCTTCTTTCTCGTCAGGTTGGTGTACCTTACATTCTTGTATTCCTTAACAAGTGTGACCTTGTTGATGATGAAGAACTTCTTGAATTAGTAGAAATGGAAGTTCGTGAACTTCTTTCTACTTATGACTTCCCAGGTGATGACACTCCAGTTATCCGTGGTTCAGCTCTTCTTGCACTTAACGGTGACGCTGGTCAGTATGGCGAAGAAGCAGTTGTTGCTCTTGTTGACGCACTTGACACTTACATTCCAGAGCCAGTACGTGCAATCGACCAAGCATTCTTAATGCCAATCGAAGACGTATTCTCTATTTCTGGTCGTGGTACAGTAGTAACTGGCCGTGTAGAAACTGGTATTGTGAAAGTAGGCGAATCAGTTGAAATCGTTGGTATCCGTGATACTCAAGTAACTACAGTTACTGGCGTAGAAATGTTCCGTAAACTTCTAGACGAAGGCCGTGCGGGCGAGAACTGTGGTGT
>NZ_JBBGZP010000018.1:0-55190 GCF_037572605.1 Acinetobacter sp. MYb191
GTTTAGAACGTCGTGAGACAGTTCGGTCCCTATCTACCGTGGGCGTTGGAAATTTGAGAGGATCTGCTCCTAGTACGAGAGGACCAGAGTGGACGAACCTCTGGTGTACCGGTTGTGACGCCAGTCGCATCGCCGGGTAGCTATGTTCGGAAGGGATAACCGCTGAAAGCATCTAAGCGGGAAGCCTACCTCAAGATAAGATTTCCCTAGGACTTTATGTCCTCTAAAGAGCCGTTGAAGACTACGACGTTGATAGGTTGGATGTGGAAGCATAGTGATATGTGAAGCTGACCAATACTAATTGCTCGTGAGGCTTGACTATACAACACCCAAACAGTTGGTGTTGTGGTTCAAATCACTGCAAACAACTTGATTTAGTTATAAAGCTAAGTACAATGTGCAAATTAAATTAACTCAGATGTTCTGTTAATAACTCATTTGATGAAAGTTAGGCATACACAATGTGTAAATAAGACCCAACGAATAGTCATAAACAGTTGTGCTGGCGACAATAGCAAGAGTGAACCACCTGATCCCTTCCCGAACTCAGAAGTGAAACCTCTTAGCGCTGATGGTAGTGTGGAGTTATCCATGTGAGAGTAAGTCATCGCCAGCTCATTAATTCAAAATCCCCCTCCGCTAATCGCTGAGGGGGATTTTTTATGCGTGGGAGATAAAAAGGATAATAATGAAAGATGAGGGTAGGAATCTTACGTAATTTGGCGTTTATCTTAATTAAATAAAATGCTCTAAATAGTCATAATTATTATTTAAATTAAAATCTATATTTTTTATTCATATTTTTAATTAATTTTTACTATCAGCTAAATACTATATTTATATCTAATTTAAGTTAGGCTTTTATTGTTGTTTTTTATTTTATTTTCTAAAAGAAAATCGAGTATTAATAGTTGGTTTTATTTATTTTTAATGCGAATTAAATCAATTATTTAGACTAATGTTGAATTTTTATATCATTATAAGTTGTGTGAATATAACACCAAATTACTTTGATGAATGACTTCTGTTTGGGCTGAATTAGCACATTATAAAAACTGAAGGGCGCTAGTTAAAGTGCAATAAAACAATAGCTCATAGGAGGTGAATAATGTCAGCTAAAGCAGTTAATGTGAATGATATTATTGATCGTGCAAAATTTTCGGGTTTCCATTTTCAAGTTGTTGCTTGGTGTTTGCTAATTATTTTATTTGATGGTTATGACTTGGCAATTAATGGTGTGGTATTGCCATTATTAATGGAAGACTGGGGCTTAAGTGCTGTACAGGCGGGTATGCTTGCAAGTACCGCTTTAGCAGGCATGATGTTTGGTGCAATGATATTCGGCTCTTTGGCGGATAAAATTGGCCGTAAAAAAGTCATTATGATCTGTATTGTGCTTTTTAGCGGGCTTACCTGTGCAGGTGGTTTTGCATCAAACCCAACAGAATTTGCGGTTTTACGTTTCCTTGCGGGACTTGGAATTGGTGGGGTAATGCCAAACCTTGTTGCGCTGACATCTGAGTATGCACCACAAAAAATGCGTAGTACCTTAGTAACCACAATGTTTAGTGGTTATGCTGTGGGTGGTGTAATGGCTGCATTGTTAGGTGCGTGGTTTACTCCAAGTTTTGGTTGGCAAATTATGTTCTTTATTGCAGGTATTCCTTTGTTGTTGTTACCTGTTATTTGGAAGTTTTTGCCCGAGTCTTTGACTTTTATTGTGCAACAAAACCGTCAGGCGGAAGCACGTAAAATTGTTCGTCGTTTAGCACCAACGGTGACAGTAAAAGAAGATACAACTTTTGAGTTGCATCAGGTTGATGTGCCAGAATCTGCAAATGTTGTGAGCTTATTTAAACGTGGTCGTGCGGTAAATACCTTGTTGTTTTGGGTGGCGTTCTTCACCTGCTTACTGACTATGTATGCTTTAAGCAGTTGGTTGCCGAAGTTAATGATGGCAGCAGGCTACTCAATGGACAATAGCTTGATGTTTATGATGGTGATGAATATTGGTGCTGTGATTGGTATTGTGGGGGGAGGAGTTTTAGCCGATCGCTTCCATTTGAAACCTGTGCTGATGTGCTTGGGCATGATGGGTGCTGTTGTAATGAGCTTGATGGGCTTTCAATCGAATCAATTCCTTTTATATATTTTAGTATTCTTGGCGGGTGCTGCATCGATCGGTTCGCAAATGCTTCTTTATAGCTATGTCGCCCAGTATTATCCGCTTGCTGTTCGTTCAACTGGGATTGGTTGGTCGTCTGCGATTGGTCGTATGGGTGCAATCATTGGACCAATTTTAATTGGTAGTTTGTTGGGAATGAATTTGCCTGCACACTTTAACTTTATTGCAGTGGGTTTACCTGTGTTGATTACTGCTATTGCGGTTGCACTGATTATGCATGAGGATGAATCTGAAAAGCTTAAGTCTGGTTCGCCAGCGGCGGCCAAGGCTTAAGGCAGAAATTGATAAAAGAAGCCTCCAGTTATTGGGGGCTTTTTTGCATTATTGCTGATCGCATGCGGGCAAAAGGCAATGCCAGGAATTCAGTTCTGTTAAAATTTGATCGAGAATGCATTACCATTGTATTAATGGAAAAATTTAATTTTTCTGGATTTTCGAGGTGAAAAATTTTAGCTGTGCTGGCACTGGCGGGGTGGCTCATCTGCAAGTAAATCATCATCAGCCTATTATTCCTAAATACCCTGATCTAAATGGTCAGGATGCTTTTTATATGCGGATTAAATTTTAAAAAGTATTGAAACTCAATCAAAAACTAATGAATTCAGGATCTGGATTAAATGAAGAATATAAGCATCTTAGTATTTTTAAATTTTCTTTGTTTCTCAAGTTCGGCATTTTGTTCCGTAGAGGACGGTTTAACAGCGTATTCTAAGAAAAATTATACATTGGCTGTTAAAGAGTTTGAAAAATCCTCAGATAGAGGAGATGTTCAAGCAATCCATTATTTAGCAAGCATGTACTATCAAGGATATGGCGTTAAAAAGAATTTAGCCAAATCTGCCGCGTTATTTACACAGTCTGCAAATCAAAATTATGCGCCTTCTCTTTCGAATTTAGCTGTTATGTATTCAAAAGGGGAAGGTGTTAAAAAGGATATGGAAAAATCTTGGGAATATCAGATTAAAGCTGCTCAAGTAGGCGATGCGCAGTCTCAATTTAATTTAGGGCAAATGTATAGAAAAGGGGAATATGTTCAACAAAGTTTTCCTAAAGCGCTCTTATGGTATTTGAAATCAGCTGAACAATTTCATACTCCTGCTTATAATGAGATTGGACTTCTATATGCGCAAGGCCTAGGTATAAAAAAAGATTTTATTATTGGGTATGCATGGATTTATTTAGCTGCAGAAAGTGGCAATTCTGAGGCAAAGCTGAATCTGAAAAATTTTGATCAGATATTAGATTCAGCGCAAAAGCAGCAAGGCCAAACAATTGCTAAGTCTATTCTTCTGCAATATAAGGAAAGCGAAAAGTAGATGGCTTTAATTCAATATGCGTGTCAGAAAGTCATCATTGTGTATTTTTGATTTTTCATCTTAATTTATTATGAGATATTTGCTATGAAACTCAACTCATTCTCCCCAATTCCTGAAAACGATGATGAACTGCATTTACCTGAACTGGTGTATTGGGCTTCTTTAGGTGAACTCGCTGAAGTAGAAAAAAGTCTCGCCAATGGTGTAGATGTGAACTCGACCGATGATGAAGGCTATAGCGCACTTCAAGCAGCGGCTGAAAATGGCTATCTAGAAGTCGTGAAACTATTGGTTGAAAAAGGTGCGAATGTCTACTACAAAGGTGAATACACTGCGCTTCAACTGGCTGAAATGGCAGAACAAGTAGAAATTATTGAATACTTAAAAAGCCTGTAACTTTTAAAGATAAATAAAAGAGCCTGCTCAATATCAGGCTCTTTTGTTTTTATGGAGTCTTAAACGGACGAATTGGATTCAAGTTCTTTCAATATCACTTGATTAAAAGTGGGAAGATCTTCTGGATTACGTGAACTGATGAGTGTCCAACCACCTGCATTACATGTGTGAACGGCTTCATCGACCCATATAGCACCTGCATTTTCCAGATCGAGTCGTATACTTTGATGCGAAGTCAGATGTTTAGCTTGAATCCGTTCAGCATTAATCAAAACCCAAGGCGCATAACAAATCACAGCTATCGGTTTGGCTTGTTTGCTAAAACTCTGGATAATTTCGAGCGCTTTGGGATGTTGGCGTAATAGATCAGTATTAACTGCACCGCCGGGGATAATCAGCAAGTCGTAGTCGTCATAATGAACATGATCCAAATCGACGTCTGGAGGATAGCTTGCTGCCGAGTCTGAGTCCATTTTGACAGTTCGAACATCGCTAGCCTCTATGGCAGCATGAATGCATTCTATGCCTTTGGACTGTAGAAAATGGAGAGGATGAATTAGCTCATCATGCTCTACGCCTACATTTGAGGTTATGAACAATACTTTTTGAGTCATATAAACCCCCTAAAAAATGTCTATGCTTTAGCCTAACAAAGCAGCATGATTCAGATGTTTTGATTTAACGGACTCTTGTAAGTAAGTGAAAGCAGCCGATGTAGTGTTTCGTGTAATTCTGGACTGTGTGAAGGTATTAATGATCCTTTTCAATAATTGATATGCATTAAGACATCCATAAAGTCTAAAACTAGACAGAAAATGAAAAACAATCGGCTCAAAAAATGTAGGTTTTTTGAATTTTCTATGCTATAAAAAATAAAACGGCACAAAAATTGCTTATAAAGCGTGCTTTAAAAATAGTTGTATTGATGAGTAGGGTTTTATGAAGTTATCGGTTGGATTGAAAGTTTCGAACTCTTTGTCGCTAACCCCCCAATTACAACAAGCTATTCGATTGCTTCAATTGTCGAGCCTTGAACTTGAACAGGAAATTCAGATTCAACTCGACAGCAACCCGCTCCTAGAAAAAGTAGAAGAACAGTCATCTATCGAAAGCTTATCCAGTGTGCAAGAGCAAGAACAGGATAAGAAAGATTTGACCAACGAACTCAACGCCGACCATTTACCCGATGATTTACCCGTCGATACCGACTGGGATGATGTCTATACGCATCAACCAACCAGTTTGGGCGCGGCAGAATTTGAAGAGCGAGAAGATAATCGCCAAGGTCATTTGGGCTTAAAAGAGCATATGTTGGAGCAAATCAATCTGTTGCATTTTTCGCAAGTAGATATGTTGATTGCTTATTGCATTATTGACTCGTTGGACGATAAAGGTTTTTTAGACAGTGATATTTCAGAAATAACCACTTCAGTTCAACATCTTTTAACCAGCATGGACTATGACGACGAAGTCGAAGATGACGAAGTGGTTGTGGTGCTCAAGCATATTCAGCGTTTAGACCCACTTGGCGTTGGGGCGCGGAATCTTGCAGAGTGCTTAATGGTACAGTTGGAAGCCTTGCCGATGCAGACCGCGTGTCGAAATGATGCCATGAATCTGCTGAAAAACTATGAACTATTGATCAGCAATGAACTAGCGAAACTGATTAAACAAACGGGTTTAAATCAAGAGCAGCTCAAGTGCGCGGTTGATTTATTGAAAACCCTAAAAGCGTATCCAGGGCTTGAGTTTGAAGATAAAGACTCAGACTATCAAATTCCTGATGTCGTAGTAATGAAGAAAAGCGAACAATGGCAAGTGGCTTTAAATCCTGATGTGATGCCAAAACTTCGTGTGAACTCGTTTTATGCCAATATGATTAAGCGTGCTGATCAAAGTGAAGATAATCAGTACTTACGTAATCAAATGTTGGATGCGAAGAACTTTATTAAAAGTGTCGATGAACGCCATAAAACTTTACTGAAAGTGGCGACGTGTATCATTGAACATCAACGCGCATTTTTAGAAATTGGTGCTGAAGGGATGAAACCGTTGGTACTTCGAGATATTGCAGAAGAAGTTGAATTGCATGAGTCGACCGTCTCTCGGGTGACCACGAACAAATATATGCTGACGCCGCGCGGCTTGTTCGAGTTGAAATATTTCTTTTCAAGCCATGTGGGCACAACTTCAGGCGGTGAAGCATCTTCAACTGCAATTCGTGCCAAGATTAAAAAATTGATTGCTGAAGAGAATGCACGTAAACCGTTGTCTGATAACGCAATTGCTAATCTTTTAAAAGACGATGGGATTGATGTAGCGCGTCGGACAGTGGCGAAGTATCGTGAATCGTTACATATTCCGTCATCTTCTGAACGAAAAGTCTTGATCTAAAATTTAAAATCTGAGTATTCTAGACGTTCATTATGACAACATAATGAACCTTTTTTTTCTTTAAGGAATGGCTAAAATGATTTGATGCTTCTATGCGCGCTGGTTATTTTGTAGTCATTAAATCGTCTTGGCTTTTCCTCATTAATCCTAATGAAGGTGAGGGATAGATATATGCAAATAACAATTCGTGGACATCATTTGAGTATTACCCCAGCTATTGAAGATACCATTCGCTGCAAATTTGCAGAAATGACCAAGCATATTGATCAGGTGAACAGTATGCAGGTGAAGTTAACCAAAGATCATCAGGTCGATAAACATACTAAAAAAGGCAGTAGCAATCATATTGCAGAAGCAATTATCCGTTTACCGGGCATTGAATTTTTTGCTCAGGCTTCAGCAGATGATATGTATACGTCGATTAAAAAATTATCAGAAAAACTAAAAAGACAGCTCGATAAGCACCGTAAAATGCAGCAGGTTTACCAACCGATCGCCATTTAGTTTGATTTTTATGCAAAAAGAGGTTTTTTAAAACCTCTTTTTTTATATATAAAGTGTGCGGGTTTATGATTTATTTTTCAGATTTATAGTAAAATGGCAGGTTTTTACACCGTTGGTCCTATAAGAGGTCTTTGTGATGAATAGTGAACAGCTCACTGAAATTTTAAAAGCTGCTTTTCCTGAAGCTGAAGTTGCAGTTAGTGGGCAAGGCGGAAAGTTTGACTTACGTATTGTCGACGACCAATTCGAAGGCAAACGTCCTGTTGCACGTCAGCAAGCTGTTTATGCACCATTAAATTCTTATATCGCAAGTGGCGAAGTGCATGCGGTGACTATTCGTGCAATGACTAAAGAAGAATGGCGTAAAGCAAGCTTATTCGGAGCTTAAAATTAGATGGATAAATTTTTAATTCAAGGTGGCACTAAGCTCGAAGGCGAAGTTCGTATTTCGGGTGCTAAAAATGCTGCCTTGCCGTTGCTTGCAGCAATGATTTTGCCTGAAACCCCAACCAAGCTCACCAACGTGCCGCATTTAAAAGATGTAAATACCTTGGTGCAGTTGATTGGTGGTCTAGGCATTACCATGACCTATGAAGGTGACACGGTTACTGCGGATACCTCAACACTGGACAATCAGTTTGCACCGTATGAGCTGGTGAAAACTATGCGTGCATCTATTTTAGTGCTGGGCCCATTGGTGGCGCGCTATGGTAGTGCAAAAGTGTCTTTGCCAGGTGGATGTGCGATTGGTTCGCGTCCAGTCGATCAACACTTAAAAGCTTTAGAAGCTTTAGGTGCAGTGATTGAAGTTGAAGCGGGTTATGTACATGCTAAAGTTGATGGCCGTCTGAAAGGTGGCGAAGTCATTTTTGATATGGTGACCGTGGGTGGTACCGAAAATATCTTAATGGCTGCGGCGTTAGCAGAAGGTGTGACTACGATTCGTAATGCGGCACGTGAACCTGAAATTACGGACCTTGCGAAAATGTTGATCGCGATGGGTGCAAAAATTGAAGGATTAGACACAGATACCTTAGTGGTAACAGGTGTTGAAAAACTACATGGCTGTGAATACGCTGTAGTTGCTGACCGTATTGAAACTGGTTCGTATTTGGCTGCTGCGGCCATTACTGGTGGTCGTGTAAAAACTACACATACTGATCCAACTTTGATGGAATCGGTTTTGGAAAAGTTTGAAGAAATGGGCGCGGAAGTGACCCGTGGTGATGATTGGATTGAACTGGATATGATGGGTAAACGCCCGAAAGCAGTGAGTTTCCAAACGCTTCCACATCCAGACTTCCCAACCGATATGCAAGCACAGATTATGGCGGTCAATGCTATTGGCCGTGGTTTTGCTACTATTTCTGAAACGATTTTTGAAAACCGTTTTATGCATGTGCCTGAATTGTCACGTATGGGTGCCAATATTCAGGTCGAAGGTAATGATGCTGTCGTGACGGGTGTAGAGAAACTTTCTGCAGCACCTGTGATGGCAACAGATTTACGCGCTTCTTTCTCGCTGGTGCTAGCTGCACTTGCTGCGGATGGTGAGACGCTGATTGATCGTATCTATCATATTGACCGCGGTTATGAAGATATTGAAGCGAAATTACAAGGTATAGGCGCCCAAATTAAGCGAGTAAGTTCATGAGCGATATGAGAAACGATGATCCAAATTTTGACGTAATGGGCAATTTTGATCATGGTTTAACATTGGCATTGAGTAAAGGTCGTATTTTAAAAGAAACGCTGCCTTTACTTGAAACGGCTGGAATTAACTTACTGGAAGATCCTGATAAATCACGTAAGTTAATTTTCCCAACCACCCATAAACAAGTCCGTATTTTAATTTTACGTGCTTCTGACGTACCCACCTATGTGGAAAATGGTGCGGCTGATATTGGTGTTGCGGGTAAAGACGTGCTTATGGAACATGGCGCGCAAAACGTTTATGAACCGCTCGATTTAAAAATCGCAGTATGTAAACTGATGACCGCGGGCAAAGTTGGCATGGAGCGTCCCAAAGGGCGTTTAAAAATTGCCACTAAATACGTAAACTTAACCCGTCAGTACTATGCAAGCTTAGGTGAGCAAGTCGATGTGATTAAGTTGTACGGTTCAATGGAACTTGCACCGTTGGTGGGTTTGGGCGATTACATTGTTGACGTGGTTGATACTGGGAATACTTTACGTGCCAATGGTTTAGAACCTCTGGAAGAAATTTGTAAAGTGTCTTCACGTTTGATCGTGAACAAGGCAAGTTTCAAACGTAAGCAAGCATTGTTAAACCCAATTCTTGCACAGTTAGAAGCAGCAGTCGCTGAACGTGAAGCGTTAAAAAACAAATAAGTTGATCTTTTTTGTTTAAAGAAACCGCTATCGATGATGGCGGTTTTTTTGTACCTGCTCATTTTTAATATTTTTATTGGATTGAAATACAATAGGACTGAATTTGAGCCAGTTGATTCAAATTGTTAAAAGTATAGACATCACAAGCAGAAATTCGGGATGTCTGCTTGGCGTCATGAAATTGTGCTTCCCCCTGAACAATCACATGATGACCCGTTTGATGAATTGCTTGAATATGGAACTCATGCGCGACCGTCGTAAAATAATGTTCGATAGACTGGCAATGCTTGAGTACTTGATCAAAACCTGAAAGCCGTTGTTCACCCACAATTTCCCATGTAATGGTTTCTGAAAAATGCTGTTGGATTCGGCTAAATTGTCCCGTTGAAAAGTATGTGGCTATGTCCGTGAGGGTCATCTTGTTTTGCCTGTTTTTTAGTCATGTTTAATAATTCTAGTTTAAAAATATTGAATCAGATTCATTTCCCGATGAAGTTAAAAGTAATTTTTCATGACACTCCGTGTTTAGCTGGAGGATTGTTGCCCACAAAATACAGGAAACAAGGTAAACTAAAGCTTCCCTTTATTTTCATTGTGGATAAATTGATGCGACGTTTATCGACTCAAGATCAGAACTTTAAACAAGTCTTTGCTGATTTGTTGGCTTTTGAAACCGTGAGTGACCCAGAACTTTTAAAAACCGTAGATCAAATCATCGCTGATGTTCGTCAGCATGGTAATGCTCATGTTCTTAAACTCACTCAACAGTTCGATCGACATCCCGCGCATCAATTCTCAGATTTAGAACTGACCCAAGCACAGCTAAAAACCGCTTTTGAGGGTTTGAGTAGCGAAGTCCGCGAGGCGTTAGAGCTTGCTGCAAACCGTATTCGTGAGTTTCACCAAGCACAAAAACAAGAAGGCTGGACCTATGTGGACGCCTTGGGGAATACACTTGGGCAAAAAGTAACGCCTTTAGATCGCGTGGGTATTTATGTGCCAGGTGGTCTAGCTTCCTATCCATCTTCTGTGCTGATGAACGCTGTACCTGCGCATGTGGCAGGTGTACCTGAAATTATTATGGTGGTACCTGCACCGAATGGTGAATTGAATCCTTTGGTATTAGCAGCCGCTTATTTGGCTGGTGTCAGCCGTGTCTTTACCATTGGTGGGGCACAAGCGGTTGCGGCTTTAGCCTATGGTACAGAAACGATTCCAGCGGTGGATAAGATTACAGGGCCGGGCAACCGTTTTGTCGCGGCTGCGAAACGTGCAGTATTTGGTCAAGTCGGTATCGACATGATTGCAGGGCCATCTGAAATTTTAGTTTATGCTGAAGGCGTAAATAACGCACAATGGTTGGCAATGGATTTATTGTCCCAAGCTGAACACGATACTGTGGCACAAGCGGTGTTTATTACACCGGATGAACAGTTGTTAAATGATGTAGAACTGGCTATTGAAGCGCATTTGCAAGCTTTACCTAAAGCAGAGATTGCGCGTACATCGATTGCCAATCGTGGCGCATTAGTGCTTGTGAAAGACCGCGCTGAAGCCGTTGAGCTGATTAATCAAGTCGCGCCTGAGCATTTAGAACTGTGCCTAGATGAAGCACAGGAAATGGCTGAAGATATTCGCCATGCAGGCGCAATCTTCATGGGGCGTTATACCCCAGAGGCAATCGGCGACTATTGTGCAGGGCCCAACCACGTTTTGCCAACTTCAGGTACGGCACGCTTTTCCTCGCCGCTGGGTGTATATGATTTCCAAAAACGTTCAAGTTTGATTATGTGCTCTGAGCAAGGTGTGAAAACTTTGGCGAAAACCGCAGATATCTTAGCGCAACAAGAAAACTTAGATGCGCATGCGCGTTCGGCACGTTATCGTTATCAATAATATAAATTTAGATCTCTCATGTGTTCAGTAATGAATGTTCCTCTCCCTATGGGGGAGGTTAGGAGAGAGGAAAATATTTAATTCAGTTTGGGACATCATAAACCTCTCCCAAACCCTCTCCTAGAAGGAGAGGGCTTACATACAAGTAAGTTGAGTGCATAAATGAGATAGTCAATGTCAAATATCACTACAGAACAAATGCGTTTTTGGAGTCCTGAAGTACGTGAATTAGAACCGTATGTGCCAGGTGAACAACCGAAAATTCAAAATTTATTGAAGCTCAATACCAACGAAAACCCATATCCACCCTCACCAAAAGTGGTGGAGGCTGTTCAAGCAATTTTGTCAAACTCCGCAGATGTATTGCGTTTATATCCAGATCCAGATGCTTCTGCGTTAAAGCAGGCGATTGCGAAACAACAAAATGTTGCGGTGGAAAATGTCTTTGTTGGCAATGGTTCAGATGAGGTCTTAGCACATATTTTTAAAGCTTTTTTTGTGCAAGAGCTGCCTGTACTTTATCCCGATATTACCTATAGCTTCTATCCTGTTTATAGCCAATTCTTTGGGGTCAAAACCAAAATTTTGCCACTCAATGATGACTTTGAAATTGTGGTGGATGACTATAAACAAGCCAATGGCGGCATAATTATCACCAATCCAAATGCGCCAACCAGTATAGATATTGGTTTGGCAGCAATTGAGGAAGTACTTCAAGCCAATCCAAATTCAGTCGTGGTGATTGATGAAGCTTATGTGGACTTTGGTGCTGAATCGGCAGTCAGTTTGGTGGAAAAATACGAGAATTTAGTGGTGTGTCAAACCACGTCTAAGTCTCGTTCATTGGCCGGTTTACGGGTTGGTTTTGCGATTGCTCAACCGCATTTGATTGCGGCACTTGAAGCGGTGAAGAATAGTTTTAACTCTTATCCGATGGACCGTTTTGCGATAGCCGCTGCGGTCGCTTCATTTGAAGATCAAGCTTATTTCGAAGCGCAAAATCAAAAAGTGATTCAAAGCCGTGAACATTTGGTTGAACAATTGACCGCGCTGGGCTTTAACGTTTTACCATCAAGTGCCAACTTTATCTTTGCATCATTACCTAGCAAAGATGCGGCTGAATTAGCGGCTGAATTACGTGAACAAGGCATTATTGTGCGTTATTTCAATAAACCGCGTATTAACCAGTTTTTACGTATCACGGTTGGAACTGATCAACAAAATCAACGCTTAGTCGATACATTGAAAAATGATATTTTAAAATAAACTTTCAACAGTTTTGATCTTTGAAAAGTGAACCTTCACTGATGTGAAGGTTCACTTTTTTATTTTGGAGGCTATTCAGCGTCTGTTTGCACAAAGGTATTGAGTAAATTAAGCAGTGCTGAGACCTTGTCAAAACATTCTTGGTATTCAGCCTCACACTCTGATGCAATGGTAATTCCACCGCCAGCCCAAAGCGAAATCTCATCTTGGAATTTTTGAATAGAGCGAATCAGAATGTTCCAAGAACCCGTACCATCGAAATTAAAATAACCCATTGAGCCACAGTACGCTCCACGTGGTGCACCTTCGAGTTCTTCAATAATCTGCATCGCTCGAATTTTAGGTGCGCCTGTAATAGACCCGCCAGGTAGCGCAGAGAGCAGCACGTGAAAGGGATGGACTTCTGCCTTAAGTATTGCTTCGACTTCGCTGACCATATGATGGACTTGATTAAAGCTTTCAATATTAAACAGTTTAGGTGTTTTGACTGAGCCTGTTTCTGCATAAACACTCAAGTCATTACGCAGTAGATCAACAATCATCACATTTTCAGCTTGGTCTTTTTCCGAAGCCATCAAGCATTGTTTAGATTGTTCATCTAAGACTGGATCTGCAAAGCGCGGCATGGTGCCTTTAATCGGCTTAGTGATGATTTTACGATGGGTTTGAAAATCAATAAACAACTCGGGTGAACAGCTTAAGAGCTCAAAATCATCGATACGGAGATAGCCCGAGTAAGGTGCATCAGTCAATTGCCAAAATGCCTCGACCACACTTAGGAGTTGACCGTGTGCTTTGGCGGTAAACTCTTGTGTGAGATTGATTTGATAACAATCCCCAGCTTTGATGTATTCCTGTACTTGTTGAAAGGCTTGCTTGTATTGATTTTTAGTCCAGCGTGCTTGGCAGATTGACTCAAGTTGGAGTGAATGAGTTAAGGCCGATGGCTGTAATAAATACGATTCAATTTTGCGATAAATGCGTTCGGCTTGTGAATCACTACTGCAAAATAGCCAGCCTGCATCAGTCCATTGTAGATAACTGCTGTATAAACCTAAAAATAGGCTTGGCTGTGACTTAATTTGAACCGGAACGTGTTGCTGGGCGGCATAATCATAACTGACGAATCCAATGAGTCCGCCACTAAAAGATGCTTCTTTTTGTTCTGAGCTTGGCTGAATATTACTGGAAATGTCTATTTCTTCGTCATCACGGATATAACAAAAATCCTGTGTGCGTTGAAAGAAAAAGTGCTGGTTTTTTTGAAAAACTTGGTAACGTTCAGGTAAAAAAGCAATGACGGGTGCATCGGCATTTTGTAAATAGACTAACTGTGTGAGCTCATTCAACGCCTGTAGTATATGAGATACAGAGAAGGTTGAATCACAAATTATCTTTTTAAATGATTGGCTTAGAGTCATGCTAACGCAAATAGGATCAAAAAATTCAGGCTATTTTACCGCATTGTGCGTGTACGCATAGAGGAAATACCGTTTATCGGTAAGCTATGGATTGCGACCAACAGCAGTTGATCAAAAAATCACTCAGATATAACGTAGTTCAGGCAATAAAGTCACTCAAGGATAGGTGTTAATACTGCGACAAAATAAAAAAACAGTAACTAACACCGAGTGATCGATATCACAAAAATAAAGCTCTTAGGAGAGGAACACGATGAAAATTATTACTAAACTTGCTTTAGTTTCTTCAATGGCAATCAGTGCAAATGCAATGGCAATGCAAGCAATGGATGATGCTTCGCTCAGTGCCGCTACAGGTCAAGATGGTATAAATATCGGTATCGGTATTTCTAAAATCGAAATTGGTAAAGTCTTTGTTCATGATAATGATGGTTTAGCTGTTGCAAATGGCGGTACTGCCACGGCTGGTGCTATCGTTATTCAAGGTAATGGGAAAGATAATGCTGATGGTACAGCGCATGTAAATAAAGTTAACGGTATTGTCATTGGTGCAAACTATGATAATGCTGGGGCATATTTACTTCCTTCTCGTAACTTAGCTGACTTGAAAATTGACACAGATGCAAACGGTGGTAATGCATTTATTAACATTGCAGCTCAAGTTTCAGGTCTAGATATTAATATTGGTCAAATTGGTGTCGTGGCTTCAGCTGATATGCCTGCAACTGGTGCAACATCTATCCGCCGTGGTGGTACAGGTACGGTGAATCCGATTTTAAGTGGTTTATCACTGAAAACAGGTCCAATGTCTGCAAACATCCAACTAGGTGCTGCACCGCAAGGCGCAATGATCCAATTAAGCGCGACTATGGTTGGTGGTTTAGAAATTAAAGATCTCGGTATCTTAGATAACTCAACTAAAACAGCAACACGTGCAGCAGGCGAAATCTTTGTTGAAAGCATTAAAGTTGCAGATGCAAATTCTCTAGATTTAACACTGAATCAAAAAATTAGTGTGATTGGTGAAGAGGGTGCGAATAAGGGCTATATTCGTATGATTAGCACAAGTGGCGCGCACGATACTTATGTTAAAGGTGTACATTTGGGTAGCCGTAATGCTGCATCCATTGGTGATGTAGAGGTTCAAGGTATGCAAACTTACTTTAGCCCAGCTGCTGGTGTATACATGCCAGGTGCTGTGATTACCATTTCTGGTCACTAAAATTAGAGTTTAAGAAAGCGCGTGAATTCACGCGCTTTTTTTCTAAAATATATTCATAAAAAATGCAAAAAAGACTATTTTTTTTAGATAAAACACAGTATCTTCTTGAATGTATGGATATAGAGTATTAACTCTAAAAACAAAAAATGGGCGGGATGCCTATATTATTAAAAAAAGTAAAAAGCTATGTTAGAGATCGCATTGGGCTCAGCAATGATGTATTACTTTGCCACCGAAGCCTTTGATATTAAGAAAAAACCAGCGGAAGCGGTTTACTATACTGAAGTTTTAGACTCTCGAAATGCATCTTTTACCAGAATGCATCATGAACCTGTCCTAATTAACCCTGCTGTAGAAGACCAATTTCGAGGCATTGTCCGTCAAGCTTATGACTATAGTTGTGGTTCAGCAGCACTGACCACCTTAATCAATGGCTATGTCGGTGCTCAACTTACAGAACAACAAACCATGGATGGCTTGCTTCGCTATGGCGAATATGAGCGAATTATTGAGCGTCGTAGTTTTTCTTTATTGGACATGAAACGCTTTGTGACTGCACTTGGTTTAGAAAGTGGAGGCTACAAGGGCGAATTTGAAGATTTGGTTAAGCAAGGTCAACCTGCCATTGTTCCAATCTCCTATGCTGGTTTTAAACATTTTGTGGTGTATAAGGGCTATAAAGATGGACGGGTCTATGTTGCCGATCCTGCCTTAGGAAATATTAGTTTTGATGAACAACGTTTCAAGGATGTTTGGGAAAATAACACGTTGTTTTTAATTAATGTTCCGACTGAAATGCGTAAAAATATGTTGGCTTTACAGGAAGCCGATCTGCGACATGTAGATGATGCTACGGTCAATCGCTATGCACTCGTCGATATTCAATATCCGCAACACTATATGGAAAAAATAGCCGATCGTGCATCTACAATTCGCCTAGAGCGTAATAAAAATAAAGAGTCGGAATATTATGGACAGCCGACATACAATTTTCTCAGGCTTTATTATAAAAACAAATAAAGTGTGAAAAAAAAATAAAACAAGAACAATGGTGTAGGTAAGGACAATGATGAAGACATGGATGAATAAAACACTCCTCGCAGTGAGTGTGCAGATGATTCTTGGGGTGGCCTATGCTGCGGAAGAACCGAGCTTAGGAGGATATGAAACAGTCGGTGAAACTGTGACAGAACAAGCAGGATCTGATCAAATAAGTGAACCTGAGCAACCAGCAAAATCAGCATCCGTAACTACTGGAAGTGTTGAACAAGCAGCGTCTTCTGCATTGCAGCAGCAAGAGGGTGATGCAACTAAAGAGACCAACTTAGAAGAAGTTTTTACCTCAAATGAACGGCAGTATTCATTGATTAAACAAGGTGATATTTCATCTTATTACGACATTGATTATACCTACTATCGAGATACTCAACTTGATTTAGAGATGGCACAAGGTCAGCTCTATCAACTACGGGTACAAGAGAATGCTACGCACAGTCTAACCAATACCTTTACGGCACAGTATGGTTTAAGAGATAACTTAACCTTAACAGCATCATTGCCTTTGGTTGCCAAAACGGACTTATTAAAAGACACCTCTACAGCAGGTCTTGGGGACATTTCCTTTGGTGCGCGTTGGGAACCTTTTCCACTCAAAGCTGGCCGTTTGCCTTTGATTTTATTTGGTAACGTTTCCACCAAAACTGGGGATAGCCCTTATGAAATTAATGCCACTTCAGACTTAGCAACAGGCAAAGGGTATTATTCAGCAGGTATTGGGGCAAGTACGCGTAAATATATTGATCCCGTGGTGCTGTTTGCATCGGTCTCTGCAAACTATGGGTTTAAAGAATCGGGCTTAGATCAGCGCCGTGGTAGCCGTGTGATTGAAGAGTTTGAACCTGGGATTAGTGGTGGTTTTGCCTTCGGTTTTGCCTATTCCTTTAACTATGATGTCTCGATGACGATGTCATACCAACAAAGTTTCAATACTGGGGCTGAATTTACCTATAGCTCGGGGGAAAGTTACTCTCCAGCAGATCAAACCAGTTCAACTTTTGCGATTTCCTTAGGTGTACGCGTTTCACCTGAAACAATTGTGAATGGAACGGTTGGCCTTGGTTTAACAGAAGATGCACCTGATGTGTCATTAGGGTTGTCTTTCCCGTTAGATATTCTTGGTTTTGGAAAAAAGCTTAAATAATAGGGGAGTCGTATGAAAAATATCCGACTTAGCCCTTTGGTGTCTGCCATATTATTAACGGGCTATTCTAGTGTTACCTTTGCTGCGTTGGGGCAAAACTTATCAGTTGATATTCGCTCTTTGGCTATGGGCAATGCAGTCACTGCTGATCCACCTGGAATCAGTGCTATTCACTTTAACCCAGCAGCACTGACCAAAATTGAAGGCTTACAAACGGATGTGCAGGGTATTCTCGCTGATTTTAATATCGAGCGTGAGTTCTCTGTTCCCGCAGGTTATAACGTGTTTGGCTATTCAGATGACCCAATTGTTTGTAATGATGGGCCTGAAGTTGATGCCGATATCTGTACCGACTTTAAAGGGCCAGTCCGCGGTGATGTTGAATACCCGAGCTTATATGTACCTGGTTTGAAGAAAATGGTGGACTTGGGTAAAGGTATGCCTGTGGCGGCCCCGACTGCGGGTATAGCATATAATCCGCCAGGCTCTAAAATGACATTTGCAACTGCCATGTATGCGCCATTAATTGCAGGATTCGGTGCGGAAGATGGCAATCCTGGCAACTTTATGGGTCAACAAGTTGCGCTAGAACGGATCACCTATTTATCACCGTCTATGGCCTACCAAATCAATGATCAGCTTTCCATTGGTGGTTCAATTGGGATGTCTTATCAAGCTTTAGCATTAAAAAATGATTTACGTTTTCCCAATGAGTTGATTGGGATGCTGCGTATGATTGATGATGTAGTCTGTACCCCATTTAAAGAAAACTCTGATGTGATTACCGACATTCTCTTGCTGGGCATGTGTAATGCTGAAGAGGGAATGAATCCTTTCGGGCGCTTTGGTCAACTCGAACTTTCAGCAGAACAGTCTCTGAGCCCAAGCTATAACTTGGGTGTGCTGTGGGAGCCGACAGAAGATTTTAGTTTTGGTGTAGTCTACCAAAGTGCTGCCAAAATGCGGATGAAAGGTAAATATCACATAGACAATGCTAAAGCACCACAAGAACTCATTAAGGGGTTGATGTCCTCCCCAACAGGACAGATTCTGGCTGCTGTTATGGGATTTCCAAAGTCTGTGCCAGCCAGTGAGTCGGGTCTGGTATCAATGGATTTAGAATATCCAGCACATTTCCAAGCGGGGATTAAATATAAACTTTTACCCGATTTACAAGTCAATGTTGATGTGGGATGGACCGACTATAAAGCATGGGATAAATTTAAATTTGAATTTGACCGTCAAGTTTCGGCGCTCAAAATTGCAAAATTGCTTTCAGCCAATATCTCCGATAGTAGTTTGGCTTTACCTTTGGCTTTTGAGTCACCGTGGAACTACGGTATTGGGATTGAATATTCAGCAACAGATCGTTTAAAACTCCGTGCAGGCTATGAACCACGCACCAGTGCGATCCCTGATGATAAGCGGAATACCATGGTGCCGATTAACAATGCACGCTTGTTTGGTTTGGGTGTTGGTTATCGTTTTGATGCAGATACTGATTTAGATCTATCGATTGGTTTTTTGCAAAGCCGAGATAAAATTCCTGCAAATTCTAGTAGCTTAGCGAACCAAACTGGGGTAAATAATATTTTATTAAACCCGTATGCCGGTTTAAATGTAAAAACAGATACAACCATTACGATTTTAGGGTTGAACTATAGAACACGGTGGTAAGCACATTGAATACAATAAAAAGGATTTTATTGCCCTCATCACTATGCTTATTGGGTTGGATTTCGAATGCAAGTTTTGCGGGAGAGTTTTTTACGATTATTGGTCCAGATGGTAGATCGATGGTGGTACAAGGCAAAGCCAGTGAGTCCCCAGAAAAGCAAGTGAAACAGGGCCGTAAGCAGGAAGAAAAGGAAACGCGTGAAGTCTCTGAGGTCAGAGTACCAGTACTAATGCCCGCTCAGGAATTTGCACCACAGCCGATACAGCCTGTAACCGAAATGAAGGCTCATTTACCAGATACAAAGCCTGCGCCAAAAAAGAAACTTTCTGCTGAGAAGCAAGTCACTTCTTCTACAGTGATTCAGGCTGAGCGTCTATTAAGCAAAACTGAAACCAAGGTACTGGTTCAACAAAAAGTGATTGAAACCACTCAGCAGATCCCGCAAGCCCCAGTGAGTAATACTCAAACCATTAAGCCTGCATCAACGCCTCAAAGCATAACGCATACGGATTCGGTAAGTGCAGAGAAATCAACTGCATCCTCAAACATGTTTAATCAAATGGATGGAACTGATTACGTTCGCAATGAATATTTAGAAGACCGTGAATTTAACTTAGAAGGCAAACGTCGTTTTTATACCATGCCTGAAGGAGTGATTGATCATAAAACTGGAGCGACTCGTTTTCAGGTCATTGAGCGAGAAAAAGGAGTGAGTAAATCTGTCCTTAACGCTATGTTTAAACCAAAGCAAAAAGAAAACTTAGCACCGATTGCCTTAGCATCGACCTATTACCGAATGTCACAACAAGACACGATCGCTAGCTTAGGACAAACCTGTTTTAAGGATAAAAAGCTGAAAAAAGCAAAAAGCTTACAAGCCAATCACGATATTAATGTTTGGCCGAAAAAGCCGATCAAAGAAAATTTTGAATTTGAAATCATCAAAGTGGGCAGCAATATTCAAAATATTCAATTAAATTCGTATGCATCTACACAAAGTGATCCCACATTTTATTGGCCTTTTGCTGTGTTCTTAGACCAAAATGCCTGTGTGCTTGAAGGGGCAGGAGGGTTTAAAAATGATGAAAACTCACCCTCTATGTTATCGCATGAAATGATCGCAGGTATTTTACATGTACCTAAACAAAGCCATTATTTATTGTTGACACCACTCTCTTCCGCTGTAGATGTCGAACATAAAGTTCTAACCAATCATGGTCAGTTAAAATTAATCGCAATTCGCTAAAAATAAATAGAGTATGAAAATGAAAAAACAAATTTTATGGCCATTTACCTTGTCGACATTGGTTGTTGCCTTAGCTGGTTGTGGTGGAGAAAGTGCCAATGTGAATCCAGAGCCGAATCAAGTGAATTCTGTCAACGGAAGCTGTTTGCTAAAAGATAAAAACTGTGTTGAGTTTGCCTTAGATTATCCTGTTGATGGAATTAATTTTGTCTGTAGTAGCGACCCCGATAATACGTATATGACTCTGATGGAGCCGAAAACCAATGCGGCAACAGGCCGATGCTCTGAAGGGGACAAAATTCACTTCTTGTTGACTGGAAGTTCAGATAAACAGGTCGAACTCGGTACAGTTCCCTTATCTGAAATTGGCAATGTGAGTACGGCTTCAGCGTCACTGCCACGCCTCAGTATTTTAGATATGGCAAAAGGGCTAAATGGTAGAACGGCTGTAACCAGTTTGAGTCCAAACGATAAGACCGTAAAAATTGCGATGGCTTTGGCGAAAATTTTTCAAGCTTTAGGTCTAGAGCGTGGTGCTGGGGTGGTTGGTGATGTACAACCTTTTGGTATTTTAGCCTCTAAAAAAGCAGACTTATCACTCCTATTGGCATCAATTAGTGCTGAAGATTATGCTTCGGGAGCGTATGTCGATAAAATCCGACCATGGATTGATGTCAGTCAAGTCAGCAATGAAGATGCTTTTAAAGTGGTCCAAACATTGGTGCTCATGAATAACTCTGCCACTTACCAAGCTGACTTCCCGATTTTTGCAAACGCCCTATCGGACAAGACAGGGATTGGTTTACCGCAAGGCTTATATGGTTGTAATGCTACAGACTGTAAGACCAGTCCTGCTAATCTTCGCCATTTAATTGGAAGCTTTATTATTTTAACGGATCGACAAGGTTATACCTTTGGTTCAGGTGTACAGTGGCGTGGACCATTAAAAGAACAATTAGGCAGTGATTTGGCAACCAGTGTGACGGTCGATTTACTGAAAAATATTGAACCTGCCAAAATGAATGCTTTAGCACAAACGTCTTGGATTAACCCCTTAACTAAAAGTATTCAGCAACCGTTTAAGTTTAATCTGATAGATCCAAATTCGAATGATTTCACCATTACCCAAGGCAAGCTGTTTAATGATTATTTGATTGCAGGGACGGAAAAATTTTATAAACAATTAACTAAGGATCCGAATGCTAGCCCATCATCCTATGGTTTATGGCAGCAAAACTATGGCACAGATACCTTCAAAGGTTCATTTGATGCCTTTAAAATTTTTCCAATTGGCTATTTAGATAATGATGTATTTAAGTCTAAGAGCAATGTAGCGGCTGGACAGAAGTATATTTTTCCACTGTATGCCAACTTAATTTTTAAGGCTAAAAACTCTAGTGATACCATAGCTTTAGGCATTGCAATTGATGAATCGGGTGATATTCGTACTGATATGCAGTCCGCTAGTAATAAAACGACGGCGTGTACACCACTACTAACAACGGGTGCAACCTTAACGACAGATAACAATCAAGTACAGTACCGAATTGGAACACTGGGTGCGACAGATACTTCAAATAAAGCTGTAACCTTCCGTATCCTCTTGGCAAATCCTATCTTTGATAAAATTGATGGCGCGGTTATTGGTGCAAATACCAATATTGTGAGTGATGTAAATAGTGAAGGAAAACAAACCTCTACAGTGATTGGCGGGGCACGTGTTAATCTCGGTAATTTATTGTCTGCCAATGTTAATGAAAGTGCTTATATTTCCCTCAGTGATTTTTCTGGTGCAGGGGTAAAGTGGACCAATATCTATAAAGCGTATTTGAATAACTATTATGAAAAAAATAGCATCGCCAATCGAGCGGCTGCGGACTTCCGTGAGGGTGAGGTTTCAATTGAAATTGCTGAATGCTATAAGGTGTTAGCAAAATAATATCGTTGTAAACACAAAAAAAGCCCATCATCGATGGGCTTTTTTTGATATTAGGCAACATTAACCTGTATGGTCTAAGCGTGTACCTAGGGTTTCGAGATGAAGATTAAATTGATTACTTTTACGGTCAGCAAAATAGTGACGTAAGGTATGTTCGACACTTGGGAAAGCCAGTTCTGACCAAGGAATTTCATCTTCTTCAAATAAACGACATTCAATGCTTTCTTCGCCAGCACCAAATTTTCCATCCACTAAGTTCGCTTTAAAGAGCACATAAATTTGACCAATACGCGGAATATTGTACATGCAATATAGCTGTTCAATTTCAACTTCCGCTTCAGCTTCTTCACGGGTTTCTCGTGCAGCACCTTGTTCCATGGTTTCAAACAATTCCATGTAACCTGCTGGTAAAGTCCATAGCCCATAACGCGGTTCAATAGCGCGGCGGCATAACAATACTTTATTTTCCCAAAGTGCGAGTGCGCCACAAATCACTTTAGGATTCACATAATGAATAGAACTACAAGAGGTGCAAACACGACGCAATTGATGGTCGCCAAGAGGGATTTGTTCTGTTGTTTTTTGTCCGCAATTGCTGCAAAAGTCCATATTCATCATCAATGATAAAGTTCAGACTCAGCATAACTTAAAAATTAAATTTTGGCATCATTTCTCTTTTTTCAGTATCAAATTCAGCTATGATGAAAAAAATAATGATGGGGACGACGTTCAATGGATGAACATTCATTAACAGGCATACTGCAGCAACAGTTACGGTTTTCAAGCAAAATTAAATCGGCAGATGCAGCTGTGTTAATCGCGATCACCAATGAAGACGATCCCAAAGTTTTACTGACCCGTCGCTCTGTTTACCTATCTAATCATGCTGGTGAAGTGTCTTTTCCTGGCGGAAAAAGAGATCCGCAAGATACCAGTAATATCGTGGTTGCCTTGCGTGAAGCCTATGAAGAGACCGCATTGAATCCTTTTGATGTACAGTTGCTCGGTGATTTGCCAATGCAAAAAGCCCGTAATGGCATGCTGGTCAAACCTGTGGTTGGGCTGATTCCGCCTGAAGTTGAACTGGTTGCCCAGCCGACAGAAATTGATCGTATTTTCTTTGCATCACTCAAACAGCTGATGGAAGTGCCTGCGGTGCCTTATGAAGTTCGTTTTGCCCATCAATCTCTCTATTTTCCGAGTATGCGGGTGGAAAATGAAATTGTTTGGGGGCTAACAGCACGGATGTTGATTGCATTATTTCAATATGGTTTGGGCTACCATAAAGAGTGGCCATTTTTAGTCAATTCCCCGACTTTTCGGTTCCCCAAGTAAGTTGAGTATTTTAAGGAAAAAATATGTTGTACAAATTTAAAGGTCATTCCCCACAAGCAATGCATCAACCATGGAATGGTTGGGTTGCGGAAAATGCTACAGTGATCGGTCAAGTCGAATTGGGACAACAGGTTAGTATTTGGTTTGGGGCGGTCGTACGTGCAGACAATTGCAAAATTCGTTTAGGGGACTTTACCAATATTCAGGAAAATGCGGTTTTACATACCGATGCTGGGATTGAAATGAATATTGGCAATTATGTCACGATTGGGCATCAAGCCATGTTGCATGGTTGCACAGTGGGGGATAATAGTCTGATTGGGATTAATGCCGTAGTTTTAAACAATGCTGTGATTGGGAAAAATTGTATTATTGGTGCGAATGCGCTGATTCCGGAAGGTAAAGTCATTCCAAATAATTCTCTAGTCATGGGCTCACCGGGTAAAGTCGTCAAAACTTTGGATGAAACGGCTGAGGCACGTTTGAAAATGAGTGCACTGCATTATGCAGAACACTTTAAACAATTTATCGATTTAGAGCTGGCACAGTTATAAGCTTATTTTTCCCATTTAGCCTAGATTTTTCTAGGCTTTTTTAGCTCTGTTCTGAGAACATCTCGCCTAGTGCTTTTGAGTGGAGTATCATAGCCACGTTTTTATAGATTAAATCATTAAGGTTGTGCATGAAAGTGCTGGCATTGGAATCTGCAAATGAGCAGTGTTCCGTCTCTATTGTAGATGAAAATCAAGAACTTTTTTTCCAATTGGATACGCGCGCAAAAGCACAAACGCAAACGATTCTCCCAATGATTGAACAAGGGTTTTTACAGTTGGATATTAAGACAGAAGATTTGTCTTGTATCGCTTTTAGCCGTGGTCCCGGTTCTTTTAGCGGCGTTCGTATTAATGCCGCCGTGACTCAAGCTTTGGCATGGTCGAATGATTTGCCTGTGGTTCCTGTTTCAACCTTACAAGCGCTCGCACAAGCTGCGCATCGTGTGCATGGTCTAACCACAGTCACAGCAGTTTTAGACGCTCGCATGAGTGAAGTCTATATTGCAAGTTTTCAATTAGATGCAGATGGCATTATGCAAGCCGTCGATAAAGAACAGCTTTTAAGCTATGCAGCGGCTACTGAATGTACACCGTTTATTTTAGTTGGTTCAGGCGCAACCTTAATTGACCCATCACAAATACAATACAAAGATTTGAGTGCAACTGCGCAAGATATTGCCACAATTGCGCGCAAGAATGCACAGCAACAACACTGGGTGAGTGCCGAACTTGCACTTCCAGTCTATTTACGTGATAACGCTTGGAAAAAAATCCCGGAACAGGGCAAAGCATAATTAGGGTTTTTTATGGATCTTTTACTGCTGCTCAAAGCGGCAATTATGGGTATTGTTGAAGGTATTACTGAATTCCTACCCATTTCGAGTACTGGACATTTAATTTTAGCTTCAGAACTCATGAATTTCTGGACCAAAGAAAAAAGTGATGTCTTTGTGATCGCCATTCAAATGGGGGCTATTGCAGCTGTCATTTATGAATATTGGGCACGTTTGTGGGGAGCAGCAACGGGGATTTTTAGTGGTGAACCCCAAGGTCGCCGTCTTGGGATTGGACTAATTTTAGCGTCGATTCCTATTGTGCTGATTGGTCTGACATTTGGTCAAACGGTGAAAGAGCTTTTATTTAATGATATTGCCATTGCCATCGGTTTGATTGTGGGTGGCTTGATTATTATTTGGATTGAAAAGCATCCACCACAAGAGCGCGTCCATGAAGTTGAAGACCTGAGTGTGAAAGATGCGATTTGGATTGGTCTGATTCAAGTGTTGTCTTTAATTCCAGGGACATCACGTTCGGGGGCAACCATTATTGGCGCGATGTTCTTAGGTGTATCGCGCAAAGCAGCCACTGAGTTTTCATTCTTCTTGGGTATTCCAGTAATTATTGGTGCGGGTCTGTTAGATTTGTACCAAAGTGCGCATGTGTTTGACGGACAACAAGATTGGATCGTATTGGCAACAGGCATTATTGTTTCTTTTATCTCGGCTTTACTGTTGATTCGTGCTTTAGTCGCTTATGTGGCGAAGCGTGATTTCATGATTTTTGCATGGTATCGCATCGCTTCAGGCTTAGTGATTCTATTGTTTGCCTTTACGGGTTGGAAGTTATGGTAAGCCCAATGCGCTTATATGTGGAACAAGAGCACTTAGAAAAAGCACAGCACTATGTTGCTGTGCTTTTTTCTCGTGGTGTCGAGGTCAGTATTGAAGTCGCCGAAAAGTTAAATTCACGTTTCTTTCGTTTTCATCCTGAACTGGGTCTGTGTGCCGATGCCGATGGGCTTTGGCTTTGTGCCAATGGCATGAAAATGCAGCCGGATTGGAAAGCTGAAGTTCCACGTTTAAAGCGTGCGTCGTTAAAGTCTGAAATGATTGCTCGTGCTTGCCATTTGACTGAAAAACCTAAGCTCATTGATGCAACAGCAGGGCTTGGGCATGACTCACTGCTCATGGCATATTTGGGCGCCAATGTCACTTTGGTCGAACGCCATCCCATTTTATTCACCTTGTTAGAGTCAAGTAAGGAACAGGCTTTGCAGGATGCATTTTTAAACCCCGTGGTGACTCGAATTGACTTGGTTTTTTCAGATTCCGCACAGTATTTGCAGCAACAAGTAGAGCAGGGTAATACGGTTGATGTGGTTTATCTAGATCCGATGTTTCCACAACGTGATCAAAATCAGCAAGCGGTGAAAAAACAGGCGCAAGTGAAAAAGCAAATGCAGCTTTTACATATGTTACTGCCTGAAGATGGTGAAATGGATTTGGGTGATAATCTGCTTGGCTTAGCGCAAAAAGTGGCAAAACGGGTGGTGGTCAAACGTCCTCGCTTGGCCGTATTTTTGGCAAATCAAGAAACCACTCATCAGTGGCTGGGTGATGCATGCCGTTTTGATGCCTATTTTCAGCATGAACGCTTAGACTGAAGTGGAAGATTGCTTCAAAAGTATGCAAAGATTTGTTATATAGTTAAAAACATCATTGATAAAATGCTGATCAAGCATAAACTTAGTGTGTCCCTACGCAAGTCACAATTTAATTAGAATCTTATGATCGACTTCAAACCCTCCATCAATTTTTGGCATGATTTTAAAAGCAACCAAACTGCGGGGATGTGGTTGTTTCTAGGTTCACGACGCTCTTTGCAAATTGTCCATCCTTCGATTATGCAGCTCATCTTCTGGGGGATTTTAGGTGGCTCAGCCAATACTTTATTTAGCTGGTTGAGCGCAGGAGAGATCGGTGACTTTAACCCACAAGGTTTGGTCAGTTACGCACTTTGGCCTTTTATTGCCCTGATTGTTGGGATTTTTCTGTCTCAACGGGTGAATAATCCGCGTTTGATGTTGGTACCAGCACTGCTCTGGTTGGTGTTGGATACGCATATCGCGTTATTACAAAGTTTTATCCAATATTTGGGCATGGTTGATGTCCTGCCGTATTTCTTCTACGACTACCTGCCGAATGTGTTCATGGTGCTGTTTGTTTGGCAGAGTTTGGCGGTGGTGTGGGTATTTTCGCGTGAGCTGAAATGGCCTTGGTGGGAGCGTGCTCTGATTGTCTTGGCTACGCTGTTTACCCTTGTGGTTTGGCAAATGTCAGTGACCAGTCAGCCGATTTGGAAAGTAGAAGAAACGCCACCAACCTTTGCAGAAGATGCCTTTTATGCACAAAGTCGTTTACTGAATAAAGCACTAGAGTCT
The DNA here is from genome assembly GCF_037572605.1 of Acinetobacter sp. MYb191. Lineage (NCBI taxonomy): Bacteria > Pseudomonadati > Pseudomonadota > Gammaproteobacteria > Moraxellales > Moraxellaceae > Acinetobacter > Acinetobacter sp. MYb191. Next base: position 27,125 of record NZ_JBBGZP010000018.1, read on the forward strand.
GTGCAATATGGTGAATTTGCCCAGTCACATTGGTATTTCCTTGGTGTGGCGGGAGCGAGTTATCAAGATGTATTCCGTTCGGAAGTTGAGCGAATCAAAGAACAGTTCGACACGCGTTTTGGTACGTTGGGCCGTTCGATGATGTTGGTGAATAACCCTGCTACACGAACAGAAATTCCGATTGCCTCTAAACACAGTATTGAAATGGCGCTGCGTCGTATGGGACAGCAGATGAACCGTGAAAGCGATGTGTTATTTTTATATATGACTTCGCATGGTTTACCGAACCAGTTCGAAATGGAAAATGCACCTTTAGACTTAACTCAGGTCGACCCGAAATGGTTACGTGAAACCTTAGATGCATCGGGTATTCGCTGGCGTGTGATTGTTATTTCATCGTGCTTCTCTGGAAGCTTTGTACCAGCACTGCAAAATGACAATACCTTGATCATTACTGCTTCGGCGGCGGACCGTCAGTCTTTTGGGTGTACCAATGAAGCTGATTATACTTATTTTGGTCGGGCGTTTTTTGATCAGGCGATGCGTGAACAAAGCAGTATAGAAACTGCTTTTAGCCAAGCACAAAAAACCGTGAGCCAATGGGAAACAGCACAAGGCTTTGAACCGTCTGAACCACAGTGGTCGATGGGTAAAAATATGGAGCTGATGCTTCCTCAACTTGAACAGCGCTTGTTTCCACCTAAAGCTGCTACAACCCCTTAATTTGGATCTAAAAAGGAACCCTGATGGAATTAGTACAATCTAACCGTAGTTTTGATGGTGAACAGCGTATTTACCGATTTAATTCCATCAGCCTTCAAGGCGAGAGCAAGTTTGGTATTTATTTACCCGCTCAAGCGCTAGCGGGGCAAGCGTGTCCAACATTATTTTATTTGGCAGGTTTAACCTGTACTGAAGATACCTTTGCCATTAAAGCGCATGCACAGCGTTTAGCAGCACAGCTAGGTCTGATTTTGGTAACGCCTGATACTTCTCCTCGTGGTGAACAGGTTGCGCAAGGTGATCATTGGGATATTGGGCAAGGGGCAGGTTTTTATATCAATGCCACCCAAGCGCCGTGGGCCAAGCATTTCCAGATGGAAAGCTATGTCGCTGAAGAGTTGTATGATTTAGTGATTCAGCAATTTTCTGTACAAGCAGAGCGTATTGGGATTTTCGGGCACAGCATGGGCGGTCATGGTGCTTTAACCTTGGCCTTGAAATATCCTGAGAAGTTTAAGTCGGTGTCTGCATTTGCCCCGATTTGTGCACCAAGCCAATGTCCTTGGGGTGAAAAAGCGTTTTCAAACTATTTAGGTTCAGATCAAGCTGAGTGGCTGAAACATGATGCAAGCGCTTTGGTCCAAACAAAAACAGCCCATTTCCCTGATATTTTAATTGATCAGGGTTTGAGTGATCAATTTTATAGTCAGCTCAATCCTGCATTATTTCAGCAAGCCTGTCAGGCTGCGGGCCAGCCACTGACGCTTCGCGAACATGCAGGCTATGACCATGGTTATTACTTTATTCAAAGTTTTATTGATGATCACCTACACTTTCATGCCGTACAGCTCGAATCTTAAATCTTGATTTGTCATATTTATTCTTAATTTTTGACTAGAAATCATCCAGCACTGGCATTAACATGGTTGGGTGATTGATTTTTGTTCTTAAAAAATAAAACAGTAAAATAATAGATAGGGTATACATGCAAAATTCAGAGGCATCTTTGCCACCTGTAGAGGCTTCTTTTGAAGCAAGCTGGCCACCTCCACCAGCCGTTCCCACGGATGAGCCAAACGCCTATTTGGGACAGACCTTTCGTTTCCAATTACGTGGTAATGCCCGAGAGTACTTTGGCATTTGGATTGTGAATATCTTATTGACCATTGTTACCTTCAGTTTATATGCACCTTGGGCGAAGGTTAGACGCTTACGCTATTTTTATGGCAATACGGTGTTTTATCGCCGCAAGTTTGATTTTACGGGTGTACCTACACGCATCCTGATTGGTCGAATTATTGCTTTGGGCGTGTACTTTGGCGCTTCAGCTTTGGCTCAAGTATCTTGGCAAGCTTCTTTAATTGGTTTCCTCATCATATTTCTACTTGTGCCGTGGTTGGTACGTTCTACTATTCGCTTTCGTGCCAGAAACAGTAAATTTGGTAATAGCCGCTTTTATTTTACAGGCACAAACAAAGAAGCCTATATCTTGGCGCTGAAAGGCATTTTGATTTACATCTTTACCCTCGGGATCTTTTTCCCAGTGCTGTTTTGGTATTTTAAAAAATACACGCTGGATAATTTACAACTCGGGCAGTTACGTTTTGAGCTACATGCCGATTGGCCTGACTATATGCGTGCCATGTATGTCCCAGTGTTTTTATTTATTGGGATCGTCTTTGTTTTAGGGTTATTCGTTGCCTTCACCCTTCAAGTTGGGAGCAGTTCTCCAACCCAGTTTGGGATCATCGTGGCGGTAATTTATATGATTGCTGCTTTTATGATTTGGCCGTTGATGATGGCTCGTATTTTTATTACCACATGGAATAAAGCCACGTTGGGGCGTAGTCCTTTCCAAACGGACTGTGGTCAAATGCATTATGCATGGATCGTGATGACCAACTGGATTTTAAAAATCCTCTCACTCGGTTTGTTATCGGCATGGGCTGCGGTACGTTTATATCAGTATCAAATTGAGTCATTAACTTTAACTCTAAAAAATGATCCAGATCGTATGTACAATTTGGCTCAAGATGACCCGAATGCCATTGCTGAAGAGCTGAGTGATATTTTTGACATCGATATTTCGCTGTAACGAGGCTTAAATGCAGGAACAAAACATCACCTTTTACGATGGGCAGATTTCTAAGCCTTATCCAGCCACGATTGCACCGATAGACCGAGAAACGGTGTTGATCTGTTATAACCAGCAGCAACGTCGTTATTACTATGCCGATATGCAGTTGATTGGGGCGTTGGGGCAGATTCAACCTGTGATTGAGTTGAAAGATGATGCAAGGATTGAATTTCCACAAGCATTGCCTGACTGGTTTGAGCTGAACAAAAAGCATGTACAGCATTCGATTTGGAAATTAGAGCGCTCACCAAGTCTTATTTTATTTAGTGTGGTGTTTGTTGCCGCTTTTATCTTCGCCATTTTAAGATGGGGTATCCCAAGCGCAGCACATTATGTCGCGATGCAACTACCTGCCGATACCATCTATAAACTCGGCGATGAAGCGCAAGAACAAGTGTTTAAGCTGACGGGACCTTCGACTGTCCCTCTTGCACGTCAAAAACAAATCATACAAAGCTATCAAGACCTTGTTGCCAATGGACAACCTGCCAAAGTACTGTTTCGTGCAGGTGGACAAATTGGAACGAATGCTTTAGCGCTGCCAAACAACACCATTATTCTGACCGATGAACTGGTTAATTTAGCCAAAGATGATCATGAAATTATTGGGGTTTTAGCACATGAGCAAGGGCACTTGGTCGAGCGACATAGCTTACAGCAAGCCTTATCGAGTTTAGGTTTTAGTGTGCTGTTGATTGCAGTGACGGGGGACAGTTCGGCCTTATTTACAACTTTGCCTGTGGCTTTGGTTGGTGCCAGCTATTCACGCAATTTTGAAAGTGATGCAGACTTGTATGCCATGCAAGTGCTGGATAAAAACCATATCTCCAGCTTACATTTGGCAAACTTTTTAGCGCGTATGGAAGCCGATGCACGTGCCGAAGAGGAAGAAAAGCAGCCGCAAGGGAAGTCCGAAGAAGAGGAGGAAGCTGGCATTGGTTCATTCTTCCAAAGTCACCCTGCGACCCAAGAGCGTATTGCGGCTATTCGCCAATTTAACCAACAGCAACGGTTATCAAACTAATTCATTCAGCCGCTGACTTAAACTTGTGTCCATGTTGCCGTGAGCGGCGTTTGTCCCATACGGATCAGGTGATCTAAAACTACGTGTTCTAAGTGACTCAGTTTCTCTTCACTCGCCTCAATGCTGACATGTAAATGTTCGGCTTGAGGGCTTAACCGTACCTGTGCTTCAGGCATGATAATGGTAAAACTACTGGGTTCTTGTTCGATTTCAAACTTATGTTTCCAGTGATTCACCAGTCGTTTTGCAATTCGAGCCGCATCTGTCGTGACAATATCCGCAGTACTTTTCATATTTACCTCGTCGATTGATCACTTACCATAACAGTTTCAAGCCAAATGAAAAGTTGAATGTTGCAACGCTACGTTGCAAATTTAGAAAGCTTAACGCTTTCTTTTTTCACAAGGCCCAGTTCAAAAGCTGAATTTGCTATAATGCTTTTATTCCCTTTTGTATAAGCCAGGTACACGCATGTCCAAGCCTTATTTAATTGCACCATCTATTCTCTCTGCTGACTTTGCCCGTTTAGGTGAAGACGTTGAACATGTACTTGCAGCAGGTGCAGACGTGGTTCACTTTGATGTGATGGATAACCACTATGTGCCAAACCTGACTTTTGGTGCGGGTATTTGTAAGGCACTCAAGAACTACGGCATCAAAGCCCCAATTGATGTGCATTTGATGGTAAAACCTGTCGATCGCATGATTGGTGACTTCTTAGAAGCAGGCGCTGACATTATTACCTTTCATCCAGAAGCCTCTGACCATATCGACCGTTCTTTACAGTTGATTAAATCAGGCGGTGCAAAAGCTGGTTTGGTCTTTAACCCAGCAACGCCGTTACATTATTTAGATTATGTGCTCGATAAAGTCGATCAAATTTTGTTGATGAGTGTGAACCCAGGTTTTGGCGGTCAAAAATTTATTCCGATGACTTTAGACAAACTACGTGAAGCACGCAAAATTATTGATGCTTCAGGGCGTGATATTCGCTTAGAAGTCGATGGTGGCGTGTCGCCTGCAAATATTCGCGAGATTGCAGAAGCGGGTGCAGATATGTTTGTTGCTGGTTCAGCTATTTTTGGAAAACCAGATTATAAAGCTGTGATTGATGATATGCGTGCAGAGCTTGCAAAAGTGGGTGCGGTAAAGGTTTAAGCTCGCAGGTATAAATACTATGCGTTCTGTGGATAACTTTATGGATAAGGTGGTGGATATCTATGTTGATAACGATATGGATAACTTGATTAATATTCAAACGTTTACACAGCAATGGTTTAGTATTTAGACGTTAAATGTATAAAAAGGACTCATTTGAGTCCTTTTTTATGGTGTGAAAGCCTGATTGTTACTGGTGCTTTATTCATCTGTGCTTAAAAATAGCGCTGTTTAAAAAATAACTTTATTGTTTAAGTGTGCGTAGGCGCTAAACTGTCGCAGTAATTGAATTTAAATTTATAATCTTGTGTATAAGCCATTCTTTGCTTATCCTGTTGATTGGGATCAGCAACAAAAGCTCAGGCATTTACATGCACAGAGCGTTTTGTTGCGTTGAAATATCATTCTTCACTGACTAAATAGGATTGATTGTGCGTTCATTGCTCAAGACACATTCTTGGTTTGTCTTACTCATTACCTTGGTAATGGGGTGGAGTGGTATTGCCCAAGCTTCGGCAGCGCCGATGCATCAAATGATGCAGCTGAGTATGCAGGCTGCAACCAGTGAGCAAAGTTCTGCGCATGCAACAGGTATGCAAACCATGCCGGACTGTCATCAAGCGAAATCATCGAGTCCAGTCTCTGGACATCAAATGCATATGGCTCAAAGCGACATGACAGCGAAGAGCAACTGTCATGCGTCGGATATGCTGCACAATAAGCAAGTTCAGTGTCAGGAGTGTGCACAGTATCACTGCCAAACAACGCTGACACTTTTAGAGGTTGAACCGCTTGCATTGGTTCAGCTTGAAGCCGCTTTAGCACAATCAACACCCCATTTTCGCTATCAAGCTCAACATTTAGTGGGCTATTGGCAAGAAATTCTACGTCCTCCTAAAGCCTAATCCTGATTTTTAAAACTTTATTTTTAAAATTATTAGGATTTAGTCATGTCTATTCAATTTAAACAAAGCCTCATCCTTGGGCTGTGTCTGATGTCATCTTCTTGGAGCTTTGCCGCAGTCAAAGAATACCAATTGGTGATTGATGAAAGTCCCGTCAACTTAACCGGTAAGTCGCTCAAACGGATTAGTGTCAACGGACAGTTTCCAGCTCCCTTGCTCGAATTTGAAGAGGGCGATGAGGCGGTCATTCGCGTTAAAAACAACTTAAACAAACAAGATTCATCGATCCACTGGCATGGTTTGCTTCTGCCCGGGCTGATGGATGGTGTGCCCGGTTTTAACGGTTTCAATGGTATTCAGCCGAAGAGCGAATTTGTCTATAAGTTCAAAGTGCGCCAAAGTGGCACCTATTGGTACCATGCGCATTCTAAAGGACAGGAACAAGATGGGCTGTATGGTGCATTGGTTATCTATCCCAAAGATAAAAAGCCTTTAGTTCAGCATGAAAAAGTAGAGCGTGATTATGTGGTGATGCTGTCGGACTTCCATGAGCAGAGCAGTGAACAAATTCAGAAGAATTTGAAAATTTCTGCCGAGTATTATCAAAATCAGCGTGAAACCGTTGGTGACGTGTGGAAACAAGTACAGCGCGAGGGCTTAAAAGCCGCGTGGCAAGACCGTTCCATGTGGAACCAAATGCGCATGCTAAAAACTGATCTGTCGGATGTCACGGGTTATACCTTCCTGATTAATGGTAAAACGCCTGAGCAGAACTGGACAGGTATGTTTAAGCCGAATGAAAAGGTTCGGTTGCGTTTTATCAATGCCTCCGCCATGTCTTTTTTTGATATCCGTATTCCTAATCTAAAAATGACCGTGGTCAGTGCAGATGGTCAACCCGTCAAACCCGTTGCAGTGGATGAGTTTAGGATTGGAACGGCTGAAACTTATGATGTGATTGTGGAACCGAAAGCAGGGCATTATCAAATTGAAGCAGAGTCGATTGACCGTTCAGGCTACGCCATTGGAACTTTACACAATGAGTTGACTCCAATGGCACAGAGCATACATATGCCTGCGCCACGTCCACGCTCATTGTTGACCATGGAAGATATGGGACACGGCTCAGAACATTCAGGTATGGATCATTCACAGATGAACCATGAAACAATGCCTGAAATGGATCACTCAAAGATGAATCATGAAGCGATGCCTGCAATGGATCATTCAAAGATGAATCATGAAGCCATGTCTGCAATGGATCATTCGAAGATGAACCATGAAACAATGCCTGAAATGGATCACTCAAAGATGAATCATGAAGCGATGCCTGAAATGGATCATTCGAAGATGAATCATGCGGCGATGGCTGGTATGGATCATTCAAAGATGAATCATGAGACCATGTCTGAGATGGATCATACACAGATGGGTCATGTGCAACAGAATACGACAGCAAGTTTGGTACAGAAAGCTGTTACACCAGTGTATGGTTGGGCGAATGCCTCTACGCCTAAAGGTGATAAGGCATTGCAATATAGCGATCTCAAATCCTTAGAGCCTCAAAAAGATACCCGTGAGGCGACGAGCGAGTTAGTGATTCGTTTGGGTGGAACTATGGAGCGCTATTTGTGGACCATCAACGGGAAAAAATTTAGCGACGCTGAACCGTTGAAAGTGAAGTACGGCGAGCGTATTCGGATCAAATTTATCAATGACAGCATGATGGCGCATCCGATGCATTTGCACGGTATGTTTATGCAACTGGAAAATGGGCAAGCCGCAGCTGATATGCCGAATAAGCACACTTTGATTGTGCCACCGGGCAAAACAGTGACTGCTTTACTAACTGCCGATGAGTTAGGCGAATGGGCCATTCACTGTCATCTGCTTTACCACATGAGCTCAGGCATGATGAATAAACTGATTGTGGCCAATGTCAGTGACGCTCAAGTGTCCACCACGCCAATTCAAGGGCAAAAAACAGCAGCTCAAGCTGAGCCAAAAGGAGATGAACATGCGCATCACTAATCTTTTTTCAGGTTTTGTCTTAGCTGTTAGTGTCTTATTGAGTTCGTTTGCCATGGCTGCTGAATCTCATGCACAGCATGAAAAACAAAAAGCCAAATCAACAAGCCAAGTTCAGTCCAAAGATATGGCACATGAGCATCATCAGCATAGTGCCGATGAGCATGTTCAGATGCAGAAACAGAAAAATGCGGTTGGTCAGCCTTCATCGGAGAAGCAAGCTCAGACTCAACCAAGTAAGCAGTCGAAGGCTCAGAAAGGAGATCATCATGCGCACCATTAATCTTTTTTCAAAAAGCATATTGAGCAGTTCTTTAGTGTTGATGAGTGCTACGGCTATGGCGCATGAAGGGCATCATATGCCTGCTGAAGCAAATGAAAATATGTCCATGACAACCGAGTCTGTGATGTCACAACATACACAGCATCAGGCGATGACCACTCCAACTCAAGCTGCTCCACAGGCTAGCGCACAACATGTACAGCAGATGAATCATGATTCAACAGCACATACGCATGATCACCGCAAAGAGCACGGTGCACAAATTTATGCGGTCACCACCGTCGATAACAAGTGGTTGCTGAATGAAGACGGCGATGGTGGTTTAAAGTCTGAGTTTGAAACCCGTATCGGGACAGATGAAAATAAGCTGTTTATCAAAGTGCATGCGGATAAGCAGGAATCGCATAAGGCTGAGTATGATGCCAAAGTGCTGTATAGCCGTATGATCTCAGACTTTTGGGATATACAGGCGGGTGCACGATACCGAGCTGAAAAGGTGGAGTATGAACAGCATGGATGGGATACGGAAGAAAAAGTGGATGGGGTACTTGGCTTACATGGTTTAGCGCCGTATTTCTTTGAAACCGATGCCTACGTATATGCTGGTGCAGACAACTATGCTGCGTTTAGTTTAGAAACTGAGCGAGACTTGTTACTGACCCAAAAGCTGATTTTTAAACCTTATTTAGATATGAACATTATTTTCAGTGATGACTCTAAATATGCCAAAAAATCTGGTCTCAGTAGCGCAGCCGTCGGTCTTGAGACGCGTTATGAGATCAGCAAAAAAGTCATGCCTTATGTGGACATTGCCTATGAATATAGCAAAGGCAGTGAAGCGACGGCTTGGCAAGCTGAAAGCGATGAAGAGAAAGGTTGGCAGTATGGAATGGGTCTTCGCTTTAAGTTTTAAGTCGGACGTTTAGGTTTAAAGTGAATATCTGAGATTGCACCAAGGTTGTGCTGAAAGAGTGATCTGCTGGTTCAGATCACTCTTTTTTGCGCTTTAATGATTTCTAAGTGTGAAAATAATTCATTTTGGTGCGTGTTTTGCTATAATTTAAGGCATATTTAGGAGGAACGACCTCCCTCATATTGAGAAAATTCGTCAGGACGGCCTGACTCTAGTAAAGAGGAGTCAGTAGCATGGCTTGGGTTTTTCTTATCTTTGCAGGTCTGTTTGAAATCGTTTGGGCATATTCAATGAAGCTGTCCGAAGGGTTTAGCAAACTTACACCCAGCATCATTACCATTGTGTTCATGATTTTAAGTTTTGGTTTACTGGCCTATGCAATGCGAACCTTGCCGCTAGGGACCGCGTATACCATTTGGACAGGAATTGGTGCGATTGGATCTTTCTTGGTGGGGATTTTTATTTTAGGTGAGCCCGCAACAGCTATGCGGATGTTTGCTGCGGTGCTGATTGTATCGGGTCTGATTTTGATGAAACTCTCATCAAGCTAAATTCATTCAAATATGTAGAGCTTCAAGCGATCCTTCGTTTGAAGCTTTGTTGTTTCTGCTCTGAATAAAAGGTGTGTTGCGTATGGCGTGGGTGATTTTAATTATCGCAGGTTTGCTCGAAGTGGTTTGGGCTTATGCGATGAAAGTATCGGATGGTTTTACTAAACTGACGCCGAGTATTTTGACCCTCGTATTTATGGTGGCCAGTTTTGCGCTGCTGTCTTATGCCATGAAGACCTTACCTTTGGGCACTGCCTATACCGTTTGGACAGGGATTGGCGCGATTGGTTCATTTTTGGTTGGTATTTTGATTTTGGGTGAACCTGCCAATGCCATGCGGATGCTCGCAGCCGTTTTAATCATTTCTGGACTTGTACTAATGAAACTTTCATCGTCATAATGTTGCATACATAGACAATTTTTGCGGTGAAGCATGCGCTTATTTTTTAAATATATGCCATCTCCTGTCGGGGTACTGAGACTGGTGGCACATGATCAAGCCTTGGTTGCCGTATTGTGGGAAAATGAAAACCCAAAACGGGTACGCTTAGCTGAGTTGGTTGAACACAATCAGCATCCGATTTTGTTGGAAACAGAGAAACAGTTGAGCGAGTATTTTGAGGCAAAGCGTCAAAGTTTTGATTTGCCTTTGGATTTTGCTGGAACAGATTTTCAGAAGCGAGTTTGGCAGGCTTTATTGCAAATTCCGTTTGGTGAAACCCGAAGCTATAAAGATATTGCGCTACAGATTGGCAATGTAAAAGCCGTTCGTGCAGTGGGTGCAGCCAATGGTAAAAATCCGATTTCAATTATTGCGCCGTGTCATCGGGTTGTGGGTGCGAATGGAAAATTGGTCGGCTTTGCAGGCGGTCTGGACAATAAAGATATTTTATTGACGCTTGAGAAAATTGCGAATTAAGATCGTTTTTCGGAGTTTTTATGCTCGTATTTTAGTTTAATAATTTTAAAATCAGTACCTTGTCTTTTAATCTGTATTCTTTTGAAGAATCGTGTCTCTAACTCAAATAACGATGAATAATATGATGAGTCAAATTGTGGGGAATGTGTTTTCAGAACTGTGGTGGATGCTACTGATCTTGTTCGGGATCGGCCTTTTAAAAGCGTTTAAGCCTTATCTGAAAGGAAAATTCGGCGAGTTCGCAGTTCAAGCGCATGTGAAATTATATTTGGATGAGCGTTATACTTTAATTAACGATGTGACTTTGCCTGATGAGCAGGGCGGAACGACTCAAATTGACCATATTGTATTGAGCCCCTTTGGTGTTTTTGTGATTGAAACCAAAAACTATAAGGGATGGATTTTTGGTGGTGAACGACAAAAGATGTGGACGCAGAAAATTTATAAAAAGAGCTTTAAATTTCAAAATCCGCTGCATCAAAATTATAAACACATCAAAGTGCTGCAAAGTGTGTTGCAAGATATTGTTGATGTAGATTATATCCATTCTGCTGTGGTGTTTATGCCTGAATGCGAGTTTAAAACTGCGATGCCCAGTACGGTATTTAAAGGTAAGGCATGGGTCGATTATATTAAGACCTTTAACACAGAAGTGATTCCAGCGATGAAACTGAAACGGATTCAGCTTCGGATTGAAAAAGAAGTGTTAGAAAAGTCATGGAAAACCAACCGTGAGCATGTGGCACATTTAAAACAACGCCATCAAGATGGTTAAATACTCCATTCCAAAGGTGACACATTCATTTTGCGCCGAAAATAAAATCTAGAATTTAAAAAAAAGCCAGTCCATTTCTTAATGGACTGGCTTTTACCTTTGCAGTTTTTTTCTAACTTAAAAACGCTTTGGAATTTTTTGACCGCCTTCAACAGGTGTTTCTGCCTGTTTTAATACGCCAAAGAGCCATGTTTCGGCATGATGTACTGCGACTTTAACACTGTCACCTTGTGCCAAACGACCAGCAATAAAACTTGCCAGCGAACAACCTGAACCGTGATATTCACCGGCTAAACGCGGGCAGCGAGTTTCAGAAATGAGCTCGCTATTCACAAACAGGGCATTACGAATATAGTCTGGTGTGTCTTCATGACCACCTTTGACCAGTACCGCTTTGGCACCCATTTCGAACAGTTTTTGTGTTGCGGCATCTAAGTCATCAAGACCTGTTAACGCTCGTAGTTCAACTGTATTTGGGGTAATAATGTCCGCCAATGGGATCAGCTCAACAAAGGCTTTGACTAAGGTTGCTTGATCACCCAATGAACCCCCACTGTTCGCCACTAAAACAGGGTCGAGCACATACTTGTACTCAGGATATTCACGTAGAAACTCAGCCAGTGCTGCAATATTATCTGTGGTACCTAACATGCCAGATTTTACGGCTTTAATCGGTAAATCACCGACAACAGCGTGCGCCTGAGCTAACAGCAATTCTTTTGACGTCGCTTCAAAGCCAAACACTTGTTGCGAGTTTTGAACAGTGAGTGCTGTACACGCAATGGCTGCATGCGCACCACTTTGACCAATCGCTTCGATATCGGCCTGTAAACCAGCACCACCTGAAGGGTCTAAACCAGAAAAGCACAGTACGGTTGCGCGCACAGAAATATCCTTGTTGCGAAAATTTGCGATAGTATAGGCAACTTTGGCAGAACTCTCGATAGTATTTTATTTAAAGCCCAAGAAGGATCAGCTGTGATTAAAAATATTTTGCTAGATTTAGATGGAACATTAACAGATCCGAAAGTTGGCATTACCACCAGTGCGCGTTATGGCTTAAACAAAGTCGGACATCCCATTGCTGAAGATCTAAATATTGACTGGATTATTGGGCCACCACTAAAAGCATCTTTGGCAAAACTCTTAAATGTTGCAGTGGACGATGTTTTGGCAGAGCAAGCTTTATTGGGCTATCGTGAGCGTTTTGCGGTGAAAGGTTTATATGAAAACCATTTATTTGCCGATGTTGAACCGACCTTAAAAAAACTAATCGAGCAGGGCTATCACTTGTATTTGGCGACAGCAAAACCAGAAGTCTATGCCCGTCAAATCTTAGAGCATTTCAATTTACTGCAATACTTTGTGCACCCTTATGGCAGTGAATTGAATGGTGAGCGGACCAATAAGGGAGAGTTGATTGCTTATATTTTAGAAAAAGAGCAGTTAAAAGCAGAAGAATGTCTGATGGTTGGCGATCGTGAGCATGACATTTTGGGTGCACGTCGCAACGGCATTGAAACCATTGCGGTGGAATACGGTTATGGTTCTGATCAAGAGTTGACGGAAGCCGCACCTAAAGCGCGAATTAAAACCTTTGCCGATGTCTTGGACTTGATTTAACGCAGATAGGGTTTAATTCGGACAGAATTTAAAGAACGTCTTTTCGGCTGCGCACGACTTTTCTATATTGAAACAGTCGTGCGCAGTGATTAAAAATTAAATGCCTAATATTATTCTAATTTAATTCGCTAACAGTGCAGGATTGGCCTGTTGATGGGGAATGCTAAGGCTGTTGAAGCCATCACCGCGAAATTTACGATCCACTTCTAAAAGCACATGGGTTTGATGTTGCTCTGCCACAAAGGACACTTCAACTTCATTGATACTGTTGAACAATTGCGTAGGTTTAAATTCAAGTTCTTGATAACAACCAATGCTCGAGTGGAAGCCATGGCCACGCAGTTGACCTTTTTCAACATCGACGGTCATCAACTGAAAACCGCATTGCTGCATGGCTTGAATAAACGCCTGCATAGCCGGTGTCGGTAAGATCTGTAAATAGTCTTTGTCAGTGGCATCGAGTCCCCAGTCCACATCGAGATGCGTATGTAACCACACTCGGGTTTTATTGACACGGCAAGGCACATCTGTAACTGGCGTTTCAAAGGGTAGTTGAATCGAAAAAGGAAATGCGTGTGATTGATGGGCTTGTAACTCAAAAGCCCCGCTAATGTGCCATTCGGCAATACTTAAGGCGCTATTGTATTCAGCATCATCTGACTCAACCTCGGCTGTGGTCATGAGCTTTAAATAAATACCGTTGATAATTTTATTAGACGCGGCACCTTTAAAAATAACCTCACCCTGAATGGCTTGACCCGCTTGTGGCGCGGTGGTGTGTAAACGAGTATCGACTTGAATGCCTTGTAAGCCAAGACTAGACATAAGTTTGTTAAACATGGTGCAGAACTTCCAATAGGGAATCGATAGATTTTAAACATTTAAAGTGAATGCATTTTTAAAATGCGTATTTTTAATAAGCTGTTAGCGAATGTCCAAATAAAAACTTTCTTTGACTTCTTCCATCACAATATAACTGTGTGATGACGCTGAAGAGGGCAGTTTTTTCAGTAAATCACCCAATAGGCGTCGGTAGGCACTCATTTCTTTTAAACGGGCTTTGACCAAATAATCGAATTCACCTGAAATCAGATGGCATTCTAAAACCTCAGGGATTTCGACCAAGTCACGTGCCACTTGATCAAACACATCGCCAGACTTGGCTGATAGCTTAATTTCTAAAAACACCAATAAGTTTCGATCGACCAGTTGTGGATTGAGGCGTGCGTAGTAACCCATGATAATACCATCGCGCTCTAAGCGTTTGACGCGTTCCGAACACGGCGTGGTCGAAAGGTTAACGCGAGAGGCCAATTCACTAATCGCAATTCGTCCATCACGCTGCAAAATGTCTAAAATCTGCTGATCAATCCGATCTAATTTACGCATTATAAATTTCCTATGTTTAGAATTTTAGCGCGACAAAAATGGCGATTTACCTAGATTATAATGTTAAAAACAGTGAAAAAAACTATTAACCTAAAAATATACTAGTGAAATAAACTAGTGTATGTAAGGGATCAGTCATGCGTGTAATTGTCTTAGGTAGTGGTGTCATCGGTGTTGCAAGTGCGTATTACCTTGCACAACAAGGCGCAAGCGTTACGGTTTTAGACCGTCAAGCTGGTCCTGCTGAAGAAACTAGCTTTGGTAACGCAGGGCAAATCTCTCCAGGTTATTCTACACCGTGGGCTGCACCTGGTATTCCGTTTAAAGCCGTAAAGTGGATGTTCCAACATCATGCACCGTTAGCGATTAACATTGATGGTAGCATGTGGCAGTTAAATTGGATGGCGCAAATGTTGAAAAACTGCAATCCACAAAGCTATGCCATTAACAAAGAGCGTATGACGCGTGTTGCTGAATACAGCCGTGACTGCTTACGTGAACTGCGTAAAGAAACAGGCATTCACTATGAAAACCGTGCGAAAGGAACTTTGCAGGTTTTCCGTAATGAAGCACAGCTTGATGCAGTACAACGTGACATCCAAGTGTTAAAAGAATGTGGCGTCGACTACGAATTATTATTGAAAGATGACTTAGCCAAAGTTGAGCCAGCTTTAGCCTATGCCAAAGACAAACTGGTCGGTGGTTTACATTTGCCGAATGATGAAACAGGTGACTGTTACTTATTTACCAATGCTTTGGCAAATCTTGCGAAAGACATGGGCGTAGAATTTAAATTTAACCAAAATGTTGAAAAACTAGTGGTTGACGGGGATGAAATCAAAGGTGTAGTGGTTGATGGTCAAGTGCTTACAGCAGACCGTTATGTGCTTGCTTTCGGTAGTTATTCACGTGATTTCTTAAAACCATTGAATTTGAATTTGCCTGTATATCCTGTCAAAGGCTACTCACTGACCATTCCAATTGTAGATCCTGCATTTGCACCACAGTCTACGGTGCTTGATGAAACTTATAAAATTGCCATTACGCGTTTTGACCAACGTATCCGTGTGGGTGGTATGGCTGAACTGAGTGGTTTCAACCACGGTTTAAACCAAGACCGCCGTGCGACCTTGGAGATGGTGACTCAAGACTTATTCCCAGGTGGAAATTTAGCTGAAGCAAGTTTCTGGACGGGTTTACGTCCAATGACACCAGACTCTACACCAATTATTGGTGCAACTCGTTTTAAAAACTTATTCTTGAATACAGGACATGGCACCTTGGGTTGGACCATGGCATGTGGTTCAGGCAAGCTTATTAGTGACTTGGTGATGAATCATCAACCAGACATCAGTACTGAAGGTCTATCGATTCAACGTTATCCTTCAGCAGCCTAATTCGTTTTAGGTCATATTGATTCAAGGAAGAAGAAAATGCCACGTCCAATTACTGCAGTGATTCATAGTCAATCACTGCAGCATAATTTAAATGTTGCTCGCACGAAAATGCCGAATAGCCAAGTCTATGCGGTGGTCAAAGCCAATGCCTATGGTCATGGGATTGAACGCGTTTATCAAGCGTTCAAGTCTGCTGATGGTTTTGCGCTGCTTGATTTGGCAGAAGCAAAACGCATCCGTGCTTTGGGCTGGACAGGCCCAGTTCTGTTACTCGAAGGTATTTTCTCAGAGCAAGACTTATTCGACTGTCATGAGTTGGGTCTCAGCTTCAGTATTCATAGTGAATATCAACTCGAGTGGCTAGCGCGTTTTCCGCTGGCGGCACAGTTCGATGTCTATTTAAAAATGAACAGCGGCATGAACCGTTTAGGTTTCCGTCCTGAACAGTACCGTCAAGTGTGGCAACAGCTTTCCAATTTGCCTCAAGTTCAACGTTTGACCCATATGATGCATTTTTCGGATGCCGATGGCGAGCGTTTCGGACGTGATGGCATTGAGCATCAATGTCAGTTATTTGATGCCATTACGCATGATCTACCAGGTGCACGTTCAGTCAGTAACAGTGCAGCCATCTTACGCCATGAGCAGTTGCAGTCGGATGTGATCCGTAGCGGCATCATGCTCTATGGCAGCTCTCCAGATTATCCAAGCCACTCGATTCAAGACTGGGACTTGCAACCAGCCATGAGTTTGCGTAGTGAGCTGATTGCTATTCAGCAGCTAAAAGCAGGCGATAGCGTCGGGTATGGCTCAAAGTTCATTGCTGAAAGCGACATGCGTGTGGGTATCGTGGCTTGTGGTTATGCCGATGGTTATCAACGGATTACCGCAACAGGTACACCTATTTTAGTCGATGGACAACGCAGTAGCTTAGTCGGACGTGTCAGCATGGATATGTTGGCGGTCGATTTATCTCACCTCCCAAATGCCCAAGTCGGCAGTGAAGTGGTGCTGTGGGGTACATCGAAACAGGGCACTGTGCTCAGCATTGATGAAGTCGCAGCAGGTTCAGGCACGATTGGCTATGAGCTGATGTGTGCTGTCACTGCACGTGTCAATTTCATCCAAGATTAAATTTTATTTTTATACAGTTTCATACAAGGAAAGACCTATGTCACATTCAGACATTCAAAAATTCAACACCAACGAAGTCATGAGTGCAGTCACTGTGTTTAATCAAGTGGTGTATTTGTCAGGGCAAGTGCCAAAAAATACCGACAATGATGTCGCAGGTCAGACCCGTGAAATTTTAGCAACAATTGATGAGCTTTTAGCTTTGGCAAATACAGATAAATCACGTTTGTTATCTGCTCAGCTTTACATCAAAAATCTCTCTGATTTTTCTACAGTCAATGCTATTTGGATTGATTGGATGAATGGTTGTGTAGCGCCTTCACGTGCCACGATTCAGGCTGATTTGGTTAATCCAAACTGGTTGATCGAAATTGCAGTAACTGCTGCACAAAACTAATTTTTTAAACTCTCCCCGTGTATATCAGCGCTTGGGTTTCAACCGAAGTGCTGATGAGCGTATAAATGCCGCCCGTTAGGATAACGAGCACTGTATGAACATGGTTTATACGCAAAAAAGGACTTTAACAGGATGTTAAATTATGACGACTACCCCACAAGCTGACGGTGCAAATGCATCATCGCATGAATTACAACGGAAATTATCCAACCGCCACCTGCAATTGATTGCCATTGGTGGCGCGATTGGTACGGGCCTGTTCATGGGTTCGGGCAAAACTATCTCTCTTGCTGGTCCTTCTATCCTAATCATTTATATGATTATCGGGACCATGTTCTTCTTCCTAATGCGTGCATTGGGCGAAATTTTATTGTCAAATTTGCACTATAAGTCGTTTATCGACATGGCTCATGATCTGATTGGGCCAGGTGCGGGTTACTATATCGGTTGGTCTTATTGGCTCGGTTGGGTCTTAGTCGGTATTGCGGACTTGGCAGCCATTATTAACTATCTCGGCTTTTGGCTCCCGCCAGACATGGCCTTTACTCCCATGGGGCAGGCTTTAATCAGTGTCGGCTGTGTGCTGTTTGTCCTTGGGTTAAATTTGCTGACTGTGAAACTCTTTGGTGAAATTGAATTTTGGTTTGCTTTAATCAAAATTTTAGCCATTTTAGGGCTGATCGTGATAGGCGGCTTTATGGTATTCAGCCATTTTCACTCACCGGATGGCACGGCTTCCAGCTTTACCAATGTCTGGTCGCATGGCGGCATGTTTCCTAAAGGTGCCGATGGCTTCTTGGCCGGTTTTCAAATTGCACTCTTTGCCTTTGTCGGTGTAGAGCTAATTGGAACCATGGCTGCTGAAACCAAAGATCCTGAAAAGAACTTACCGAAAGCAGTGAATGCGATTCCAACCCGTATCATTTTGTTCTATGTCTTGTCATTATTTGTAGTGATGTCGGTGACTCCGTGGAATCAAATTCCTGCGGATCAAAGCCCGTTCGTTTCACTATTTTTACATGCAGGTATCCCAACTTCAGCCATCATTATGAACTTGGTTGTGCTGTCTTCAGTGATGTCTTCAATGAATAGTGGTGTGTTCTCTACATCACGGATGCTGTTTGGTTTGGCAAGAGAAGGGCAAGCACCACAGAGCCTAGCGCGTCTATCAAAACGTGCGGTGCCAGCAAAAGGCTTATTCTTCTCATGTGCTTTTATCATGGCAGGTGCTGCGCTGCAGTACTTTGTACCAAACACGGTTGAAGCCTTTACATTAGCCAGCTCATTGTGTGTGATTCTGTTCATCAGTATCTGGAGCATTATTATGGTGTGCTATATCCGCTACCGTAAATTGCGTCCTGAGCTTCATGCAAAATCGACCTTTAAGATGCCGGGCGGTGTTTGGATGTCTTATGTGGTCTTAATCTTCTTGTTCTTTACGTTGATTATTTTGAGTTTAGAGGCGGATACTCTTCGTGCACTCATGATCAGTCCACTATGGGTGATTATTTTAGCCGTGACGTATCAACTGCTGTACAAACCACGTATGAAAAAACGTCTGTTAGGGCAGCAATTGGATAACTAAGTAACATTTATTCTGTACTCGTGATGTTTGAAAGAAAGCCCTGCATAAGTAGGGCTTTCTTTTTACTTGAGCTGAATTAATGGGTTCTAACTAAGTGTTAGATAATTGTATGATTTTATATATAAAAGCTGTCTAAATCAGGTGATTTTACTTTTAATGAGGCACTTTAAAATTTTAACAATGATTTATGCGTAATTATAAAATAGACATCCTGCGTGGCGTGTCCATCCTGTTGGTACTGATTCACCATTTCAATATTCCTTATAAATTACACGATACCTTTCTCGGCATCTCAATTGGGGGCGAGAGCTTAAGTACTTTGATTGCAAGAAATGGCAACTATGGTGTGACCATGTTTTTTGTCATTTCAGGTTTTTTGATTACTCAGCATACCTTGCAGCGCAGTGGTTCTTTAGCGCAGATTAAGCTGAAAGATTTTTATATCCGTCGTATTGCCCGAATCATGCCGTGTCTGGTGTTATTGGTCGCGATGGTCAGTGTGCTTGGAAGCTTAGGATTGCAACCCTTTATCAATCAGTCGCCCAATGGCAAAGAGGTGTCCTATGCTGTGACTGTTCTTTCAGCTTTGAGTTTCTGGATGAATCTATTGATTATTGAATACGGCTGGGTGAACTATGCCTTGGGCGTATTGTGGTCTTTATCGGTTGAAGAGGTCTTCTATTTAGCATTTCCTATACTGTATTTAGTGCTTGGTCGAGGTAAAGGCTTTATTGTTTTTCTGTTCGCTGTCATCGCGTATGCACCATATTTTCGTGCCCTCCATTTTGGTGAGGAAAGTGGTGCTTATTTGTATCATTATTTTTCTAGTTTCGATGGAATTGCCATTGGCTGCCTTACCGCAATGTATGCACAACATTTTAAAGCTGCTATTTACAATCCAAAAGTAATTGTTGCTGTGACAGTGTTGCTGATGACTGCTTTATATTTTTATGCACCCATCAAAGAGGTGAGTACTTGGGGCATCAGTGCATTTGCGCTACTTACGGCGTTACTCATATTGTGTTTTACCCAAGACCCGAAGTTAAACCTACCTCATCCACGGCACGGAGTTTGGTCTGGATTGGACAGCGCAGCTATGAAATGTATCTGTTTCATTTGATTGTTCTCGGCTTAATGAAGGTGGTGTATTTCCCAAAAGAAACTTTAGCGGCTGAAAAGCTGATGTTGTTGCCTGTTTATTTTATCGCGGTGTTTATTTTGAGTTGGGCGATTGAGAAATATTATTAGACCCCGCTCAATTTGAAGATTCGTCAATCTTGGATACGCTCGTAGCGTGGATCTTGAGTTGTACTGTTGATTTTTTTACAGACATTAAAAAGCCCCGAATCAATCGGGGCCTTTTAAGTGTGGGATTTTAAAATGTCGGTTTAACCACGACTAAAATCACCACAGCAAATAAAATGAGGGTCGGCATTTCATTAAAGAAGCGCCAGAACTTGTGTGACTTGTAGTGCGCATGACCAATCAATTTCTTACGGTAATAACCGCAAACAAAATGGTAAATCACCAACAGTCCAACCAAGCCGACTTTGAGGTAGAACCACAGGGCTTCATGGTAGTGGCGCGTTGCATCACCCCAATCCACCAAGAAGTGTGCCGTGATCAGTGTTGCAATCATCGACGGCCACATAATGCCACGGTACAACTTGCGTTCCATAACCTCGAAACGTTGATGACTGACGGCATCATCACTCATGGCATGGTAAACATAGAGCCGTGGTAAGTAGAACAATGCAGCGAACCAACACACCACGGCAATAATATGTAATGCTTTTACCCACAAGAAAGCATCAGAAGGAGCATCCATCAAGTCACCCTAAAATGGGCGGCTTAGCCTTCCCATTTTTTGAAAATGAGACATGCATTTACGCCGCCAAAACCGAAACTGTTACTCATCACAGTATTCAATTTTGCGTCACGTTTTTCAAGCACGATATCAAATGGTTTTGCGCCTTCATCCAGTTCAGTCACGTTGATGTTTGGTGCAATAAAGTCATTTTGCATCATTAGGACTGAGTAGATCGCTTCTTGCACACCAGCAGCACCCAAGCTATGACCTGTCATTGACTTGGTTGAACTCAGCGGAGGAACTTGACCTTCGCCAAATGCACGTTCCATTGCTTTTAATTCAGTGATGTCACCAGCAGGCGTCGACGTACCATGCGTATTCACATAGTCAATTTTGTCTACGCCGTGTTGTTTTGCTTCTTCAAGTGCCATCAGTACACAACGTGTCGCACCTTCACCCGATGGCGCAACCATGTCTGCACCGTCAGAGTTTGCAGCATAGCCTACAACTTCAGCCAAAATATTGGCACCACGTGCTTGCGCATGTTCTAAAGACTCAAGCACTACAAAACCGCCACCGCCAGCAATCACGAAACCATCGCGGTCAGCAGAGTAAGGACGAGACGCTGTTTCTGGTGTGTCATTGTATTTTGAGCACAGTGCACCCATCGCATCAAACAACAAGCTTTGAGACCAGTGATCTTCTTCACCACCGCCTGCAAGCATTAAGTCTTGCTTGCCCAATTGAATCAGGTTATAGGCATAACCAATTGCATCAGCAGACGTTGCGCATGCGCTGGTAATGGTGTGTGCAACACCTTGCATTTTAAAAGCAACACCAACGTTTGCCGTAATTGTGTTCGACATATTACGTGGTACGAAGAACGGACCAACTTTACGTGCACCTTTGGTGTCTAACAATTCTTTCATTTCAACTACAGATGCAGTTGAACCACCACCTGAACCGCCCGCGATACCATAGCGTGGATTGCCACCAATTTGCTCTGCTGTTAAGCCTGCATTTTCAACCGCAGCAACCGCAGCATTGTATGCATACATGGCACAAACACCCATAAAGCGTTTTAGCTTACGGTCGATACCATCAAAGTCTTGTTCAGCAGCAGCACTGATATGGCTTTTAAAATTAAGTTCAGCATAGGTTGGGTTAAAACGTGTCCCAGAAATCCCGTTTTGTAATGCATGAGTAACTTCTTCCAAAGTATTACCGATACATGAGTTGATACCCATGCCAGTGATTACTACACGTTTCATTTAAAGATCCCTTATATGGTGGTTTTGCAGAGTTGCGCTTAAAGATGAATCAACAATTTATTTCTAAGCCAATTGCAACTCTTATGTTTTCAATGCAGATCATAATAGCAGAAAGAATTTTTAATTCTTATGGCAAATCCTATGCCAATTTGACTTGTCTTAAAATCGGGAGCAGGGCATTTCAACTTTACTAAAAGACACATATTCTTATTGAGATAAATGCGTACTACACCTAGTATTTAGCTAGAAATGAAAGATTATAAAGTACGGGGTACGGAATGGCGGATTCAAACAATAAACAGCGCAGTGGTTTCTTTTCAAATGCCTTCGGAGTGGCTAAAAAGCTCAGCCATACAGGTTTAAACATATTAAACCAAGTGAACCCAGATACGGCCTCAGCACTGACCAATGCTACAACTGGTGATAGTGCGAGTACGAAAACAAAATCGAAAAATAAGCGTTATGAACACCCGCAGCAAGTCTTAAGAGACCATCTGCCGACAGTATCACGTCATTTATTAGGACGTCATTATGTCAACGCAAATCGAGTGGCACATTTTGTGTCGCCACAACTTTCCGATAAAGCCGCAGATTATTTTTTTAGCCAGCTCAATCAATTTAGCTCGAGTATGAGCTCGGTCGATGCCGTTTTAGATGAAGCGGGCGTGCGTGATTTAGAAATGCTGACCCAAGATGTCGACCGTTCAAAACGGATTAGCCAGGCATTGTCCGAACAAAATAAAATTATTGCTATCTTGCAAGGCGCACTGACTGGAGCAACGGGCTTTGTGGGCTCAACGGTAGATGTACCCGCTTCCTTGGTGATGTCGTTACGTATGATTTACCAAGTGGGGCGTTCTTATGGTTTTGACTTAACTAAAGAATCCGATCAAGACATCGTCCAGTTTATTTTTAAACAGATTGATCTTGGGCTGATTGCGGAAAAACAAACTTTGTTGATGGCGATAAAAGCCATTTCAAGTACCTTGCAAACCCATGATGTCTCTCAGTTACAACAGCTTTTAGGTTCAAGTAATGATATTGAAGCCTTAAAGAAATGGTTGACCAATGCCGATGGTCAGCTGAAATGGGGGCAGTCGATTGCCAACTTATCACTACTGAATAAGCTAGCAAAACTCACACCCATTGCCAGTGCAGGGGTGAGCGCAGCCTATAGTTGGCGCCTTGTTGATGATGTACACCAAAAAGCACAACTGGTTTTTTCACAAGCCCGCCAGTATATCATCCAACAAAAAGATACCAGCCTGAGTGCTTTAACTGCATATGAGCGCTCACTTGAGCTTTTGGTGAAAGCCTCGCCAAGACTGCTGTCACAGCGCAGTACATCAGATACCGATGGCCCAAATTTAAAGCTTGGGGCTGAAGTAGAGTTAAGTGGTCATCAAAGCATTGCCAAGGTTAAAATCCAGAAAAAGTCCGACAAAGTCACAGAGCCTGTCGCAACTGAAGAGCGAGTTCAACAAGGGTTGGAACAGCTCGCAGATCAAATGGTTGAACCCCATGATGCTGTCGCACCGCAGCAACCAGCCTTACACGTGGAAGAAGATCTTGCAGATTTATATCCAATGGATGAGGTTGAAGAGACCATACAGAATAATAATGATTCTTTAGTACCAAATGAACCTACTACGGCTTCAAAAGTTGCAGCAAAACCTGCGGTAGAGCCGACTGAAAAAAAGGTTACAAAAAGACGAAATGCTCCAAGTAAAAAATAAACCCTTTAAAATAGATAGAAATTTGTAAAAGCCCTGATTTGGTCAGCATTACATGTATTTTGAAATGTTGACCATTTTTACGTCTTAGCTTACAATTGCATGCCCTCAAAAAGTCGTCTTTTTTTGGTTTTTTTTTTAAGGGAGAATTGCCAAATGGCAACAACAAATAAGTTGATCCGTAAGGGTCGTACGACTTTAGTTGAAAAATCTAAAGTTCCTGCGTTGAAGGCTTGTCCACAACGTCGTGGTGTTTGTACACGTGTTTACACAACTACACCTAAAAAACCTAACTCAGCAATGCGTAAAGTTTGCCGTGTGCGTTTAACTTCTGGCTTTGAAGTTTCTAGCTACATCGGTGGTGAAGGCCACAACCTACAAGAGCACAGTGTTGTTCTTATCCGTGGTGGTCGTGTTAAAGACTTACCAGGTGTACGTTACCATACCGTTCGTGGTTCTTTAGACTGTGCTGGTGTGAAAGATCGTAACCAGTCTCGTTCTAAATACGGTACTAAACGTCCTAAGAAATAATCTTTCGAGATTAACCTCTTAGTTCGCTAGAACTGCAATCCTTTATCGTCTCGCTTGTCTGATTTCTGCATTAATTTTGTGAAATTCAAGCGACGTGTAGTAAGGCCAGCGAAAGCACATGACACTTTGTGCTACGGCTGGATTAACCTGAAGTGTCATATATATAGGTAGTTTAAAATGCCAAGACGTCGCGTAGTTGCTGCTCGTGAAATCCTTCCGGATCCTAAGTTCAGCAGCCAAACAATCGCTAAATTCATGAACCACGTAATGCAAGATGGTAAAAAATCTATTGCTGAAAGTATCGTTTACGGTGCTTTAGACCGCGTTCAAGAAAAAAACAAAGTAGACCCAGTTGAATTTTTCGAGACTACTCTTGAAAAAGTTCGTCCTATGGTTGAAGTAAAAGCACGCCGTGTTGGTGGTGCTACTTATCAAGTACCTATGGAAGTACGCCCATCCCGTCGTACTGCTCTAGCTATGCGTTGGTTAGTAGATGCTGCTGCTAAGCGTTCTGAAAAAACTATGGCTTTACGTCTTGCTGGTGAGTTGCTTGATGCAGCTGAAGGTAAAGGCGCAGCGGTTAAAAAACGTGATGACGTGCATCGTATGGCTGAAGCCAACAAAGCATTCTCTCACTACCGCTTCTAAGCGACTAAAACAGCCCCTATTCAGGAGGGTGACAGCTTGGTTTACGCCAAACTGTCATCGAATCGCTTTAAGCTGTTCGTCAGCTTAAAGCGCCTGTTTTAAACAACAAAATTTAGGAATGCAAGAAATCATGGCTCGTCAAACCCCAATTTCTCGTTATCGTAACATTGGTATTTCTGCGCACATTGATGCGGGTAAAACCAAAACTACAGAACTTTTTTTTTTATACACTGGTTTATCAAAAAAATTTGGTTAAGAACACGACGGTGCAGCAACAATGGACTGGATGGAGCAAGAGCAAGAACGTGGTATTACCATTACTTCTGCTGCTACGACTACATTCTGGTCAGGTATGTCTAAACAGTTCCCTGAACACCGTATCAACGTAATTGATACACCGGGACACGTTGACTTCACAATTGAAGTTGAACGTTCTATGCGTGTTCTTGATGGTGCGTGTATGGTTTACTGTGCTGTAGGTGGTGTACAACCTCAGTCTGAAACTGTATGGCGTCAAGCGAATAAATACCAAGTGCCTCGTTTAGCATTCGTGAACAAGATGGACCGTACTGGTGCAAACTTCTTCCGTGTTGTTGAACAAATGAAGACACGTTTAGGTGCAGCTCCTGTACCTGTAGTAATCCCTGTTGGCGCTGAAGAAAACTTCCAAGGCGTAATCGACTTGATCGAAATGAAAGCGATCATTTGGGATGAAGCTTCACAAGGTATGCAGTTCGAATACGGTGAAATCCCAGCTGAACTTCAAGCTACTGCTGAAGAATGGCGTGTAAACATGGTTGAAGCTGCTGCTGAAGCTTCTGAAGAGCTAATGGACAAATACCTAGAAGAAGGCGAACTATCTAAAGAAGATATCGTTGCTGGTCTACGTGTTCAAACTTTGGCTTGTCAAATTCAACCAATGCTTTGTGGTACAGCGTTCAAAAACAAAGGTGTTCAACGTATGTTGGACGCAGTAATTGAATTCTTACCGTCGCCTACAGAAGTTAAAGCGATTGAAGGTGTTCTTGACGACAAAGCTGAAACTAAAGCGATTCGTGAAGCATCTGACGAAGCTCCGTTCTCTGCGCTTGCGTTCAAAATCATGAACGACAAATTCGTAGGTAACTTAACTTTCGTACGTGTTTACTCTGGTGTACTTAAACAAGGTGATTCTGTTTATAACCCAGTTAAATCTAAACGTGAACGTATCGGCCGTATCGTGCAAATGCACGCGAACGATCGTCAAGACGTTGAAGAAATTCGTGCGGGTGATATCGCTGCGTGTGTAGGTCTTAAAGACGTTACGACGGGTGATACACTTTGTGATGAGAAAAATGTCATCACACTTGAGCGTATGGAATTCCCAGAGCCAGTAATTGCATTGGCTGTTGAACCAAAAACTAAAGCTGACCAAGAAAAAATGTCAATTGCTTTAGGTCGTTTGGCTAAGGAAGATCCATCATTCCGCGTTCGTACTGACGAAGAGTCAGGTCAAACAATTATTGCTGGTATGGGTGAACTTCACCTTGACATCATTGTTGACCGTATGAAGCGTGAATTCGGTGTTGAAGCAAACATTGGTAAACCAATGGTTTCTTACCGTGAAACGATCAAGAAGACAGTTGAACAAGAGGGTAAATTCGTACGTCAAACTGGTGGTAAAGGTAAATTTGGTCACGTATACGTACGTTTAGAGCCAATGGATCCTGAATCAGAAAAAGATTACGAATTCGTTGAAGAAGTTGTTGGTGGTGTAGTTCCTAAAGAATTCTTCGGTGCTGTGGATAAAGGTATCCAAGAGCGTATGAAGAATGGTGTCCTTGCTGGTTACCCAGTTGTTGGCATCAAAGCTACATTGTTTGACGGTTCTTACCACGATGTCGATTCGGACGAATTATCGTTCAAAATGGCAGGTTCTTACGCATTCCGTGACGGTTTCATGAAAGCAGATCCGATCTTGCTTGAACCGATCATGAAAGTTGAAGTAGAAACTCCAGAAGACTACATGGGCGATATCATGGGTGACTTAAACCGTCGTCGTGGTATGGTTCAAGGTATGGATGACTTGCCTGGTGGTACTAAAGCAATTAAAGCTGAAGTTCCACTTGCAGAGATGTTTGGTTACGCGACTCAAATGCGTTCTATGTCTCAAGGCCGTGCAACATACTCTATGGAATTTGCTAAATATGCTGAAACTCCACGTAACGTGGCTGAAGGCATCATTTCTAAATTCCAGTCTGGCGGTAAAAAAGGTGACGACGAGTAATCTTTCGATTACTATAAGCCCAAACTAATTCATAGTTAAAAACCAAGTGCTCATGCAGTGATCCTGCATGAGTAGTTTAAAAAGGAAGATCTCATGGCTAAGGCTAAGTTTGAACGTAATAAGCCACACGTTAACGTGGGCACAATCGGTCACGTTGACCATGGTAAAACAACTTTAACAGCTGCAATTGCAACTGTATGTGCGAAGAAATTCGGTGGCGAAGCGAAAGACTACGCTGCAATTGACTCTGCACCAGAAGAAAAAGCACGTGGTATTACAATTAATACTTCACACGTAGAATACGATTCTCCAACTCGTCACTACGCACACGTAGACTGCCCGGGCCACGCCGATTATGTTAAAAACATGATTACTGGTGCTGCTCAGATGGACGGCGCGATCCTTGTATGTGCTGCGACTGATGGTCCAATGCCACAGACTCGTGAACACATCCTTCTTTCTCGTCAGGTTGGTGTACCTTACATTCTTGTATTCCTTAACAAGTGTGACCTTGTTGATGATGAAGAACTTCTTGAATTAGTAGAAATGGAAGTTCGTGAACTTCTTTCTACTTATGACTTCCCAGGTGATGACACTCCAGTTATCCGTGGTTCAGCTCTTCTTGCACTTAACGGTGACGCTGGTCAGTATGGCGAAGAAGCAGTTGTTGCTCTTGTTGACGCACTTGACACTTACATTCCAGAGCCAGTACGTGCAATCGACCAAGCATTCTTAATGCCAATCGAAGACGTATTCTCTATTTCTGGTCGTGGTACAGTAGTAACTGGCCGTGTAGAAACTGGTATTGTGAAAGTAGGCGAATCAGTTGAAATCGTTGGTATCCGTGATACTCAAGTAACTACAGT
>NZ_JBBGZP010000019.1:0-71453 GCF_037572605.1 Acinetobacter sp. MYb191
TGGCAATCAGGTTCAACGCTTGCACCACGTCTGGACAGTTATGACAGCTTAAAGAGACAAATACGTCAAAGTCAGACTGGATGCCCAAAGCTTTGATTGAAGCCAAAACTTCATCAGATACTTTAGGTGCATAACCTGAGGTTTGTAACAATGCCAAAATCAAAGAGGTAAACTCATGTCCCATCGGTAACCCGGCAAAGAACACACGCGGCTGTTCGCCCGCCTTTGTCACACCAAAGCTGGGTGCACGTGAGTTTTGGCCATCAAAACGTGCAGTCACCAGTGGAGACAGTGCTGCAACTTCTTCAACCAATTCTTTGATTTTGTCTGATTTCTCAGAACCATTCAAAGTCGCAACCAATTCAATCGGACCTTCTAGGCGTTCAAGAAGTGTTTTTAATTGAGCTGAAGTATTTTGATCTAACATTGTTAAGCTCTCCAAAGCAGTCTATAAATTTATTTGATAAAATAATCATAGAGTAAATCTAAAAATAGATAAAACAGTTTGTTTTTATTTTAATAATCGGTTTTATGGATTTAAGGATATTTTCTTCAATCATTTCATGAAGCTATATGGGGGATTTAAATGATTCTTCAAGTAATTTGAAGTTTAAGCCGTATAAATTAGGTATGATCGAGACAGTTAAAAAATAGGGAAGCAAGTGATGCAATTACAGCGTGGTATCTATCAGCATTATAAAGGGCAACTGTATCAAGTTTTACATGTAGCGACGCATAGTGAAACCGAAGAAAAACTGGTGGTTTATCAGTGTTTATATGGTGATTACTCGATTTGGGTACGTCCACTTGCCATGTTTACTGAAACGGTAATGCTAGAAGATGACCGTGAAGTTGAGCGCTTTAAACTGATTCAAGAAGTATAAACAACGCTAAGTAAAGTAGAGGGGATTTGATTATGCGTGCAGAATTTTTGAGTAAAGTATCGGCCTTATATCAACGCTTTCAAGAACATGACAGTACGCAAGCAGATCGAATTGCGCGTTTTCGCAATATTGAGCCTGAGTCTGCACAATTTTTGGCGCAACTGGTTCATATTCAGCAGCCCCAGCAGGTATTAGAAATAGGAACATCAACAGGTTACTCAACCTTATGGTTGGCTTATGCAGCGCAACAAGTGAATGCTCGATTAACCACTTTGGAAATTGATGCTGAGAGAAGTCAACAAGCCGCTAGCCATCTTGCGGATTTCAATTTATCCAATGGTGTTGAGTTTTGGGTGGGTGACGCAGCTGAATATTTGAAGCAGTCACAAGCCATCTTTGATTTTATATTGCTAGATGCTGAACGTGATGCTTATGTCGATTATTGGCCAGATTTGAAACGATTGATGTGTGTTTCACGCGGAGTTTTGGTGGTTGATAATGTTCTATCGCATGCAGATCAAGTCACGGACTTCATAGCGATTATTCAGCAGGACGAGCAGTTTAACCTGTCTACATTAGCGATTGGTGCTGGCTTGTTGGTGGTGACGTGGGATCATGAAAAACAATCAGGATAAATCCTGATTGTTTGAGCTTCAAAAATTAATGAATACTTAAGCGCGTAAAGTGCAAATCATATTCTAAATATTTATGAACAAAGGCTGTTTTATTATTACATCGAACTAAGTTGTTATAAATAAATTCAGGCACAGGGTGGTACAGCTCGCCTGAACCATCGGCATATAAAATTTTTAAATAGCGTGTGGAAGCATTGTATTTCCAAGATGTTACCGCAATTGTCCCCATAAGCGACTCCCCATCATTTACATGGAATCACAGCAATGTGGCTGCTTAATTTAAACTTATGCCAAACTTAAAAAGTGAAGTATTACAGTTTTGTAAATAAAAAAACCGTACATAAAGTACGGTTTTTTTAAGTGATCAATTAGCGCATTTTCGCAAGGAAGCGACCTACACGTGTAATGGCTTCACGTAGTTCATTTTCAGCAGGTAAGAACACTACGCGGAAATGATCTGGTGTTGGCCAGTTAAAGCCTGTACCTTGAACCAGAAGTACTTTTTCCGCACGAAGTAGATCAAGCATCAGTTTTTCGTCATCTTGAACTGGATAGATTTCTGGGTCTAATTTCGGGAAGCAATACATTGCGCCTTCAGGTTTAACACAAGATACACCCGGAATATCATTCAACATTTGCCAAGCAATATTACGCTGTTCGTATAAACGACCGCCTGGACGAATTAAATCATTGATTGACTGGTAGCCGCCTAAAGCAGTTTGAATGGCATACTGTGCTTGGTGGTTAGCACATAAACGCATAGAAGCGAGCATGTCTAAACCTTCAATATAGTCGACTGCACGCGACTTATCGCCTGTGATTGCCATCCAGCCTGAACGATAACCCGCAATACGGTATGCTTTAGATAAACCATTGAAAGAGATACAGAGTTGGTCACCCGCTAATGCTGCGACAGAAACATGTTCAATACCGTCATAAACGATTTTGTCGTAAATTTCATCTGCAAACAAAATCAAATCATGCTTTTTAGCCAATGCGACAATTTGCTCAAGTACATGGCGTGGATAAACTGCACCTGTTGGGTTGTTTGGATTGATAATCACGATACCGCGGGTACGTGGTGTGATTTTACTCTCCATATCTGCAATGTCGGGATACCAAAAGTTTTCTTCATCACATTTATAATGAATGGCAGTCCCACCTGAAAGGTTCACCGCAGCTGTCCAAAGGGGATAGTCAGGCATTGGCACGAGCATCTCGTCACCATCATCTAACAAGCCTTGCATGGCCATCACGATCAATTCAGAGACACCATTTCCGATATAAACGTCATTAACGTGCATATCTAAAATGCCTTTTTGCTGATAGTACTGACAGATGGCTTTACGCGCAGGGAAAATCCCTTTTGAGTCGGTATAACCCACTGCATTTGGCAGGTTTAAAGCCACATCATTAATAATTTCTTGAGGGGCTTCGAAGCCGAAGGGTGCAGGGTTACCAATGTTGAGTTTGATAATCTTATGGCCGGCTTCTTCCATTTCATTGGCCGCTCGTAACACTGGTCCACGGATGTCGTAGCATACATGCTCGAGCTTAGACGATTTTTTTATTTCGCGTGGGGTTTGGAGAGTGTTCGGCATTTTGATGTTCTCGGAAAGAGTGGAGGTCACTTTTGCATAACGGTATAAATAGCTTTTAAATGTTTCAGTTGTCACCAGATCGAGATCATGTTCATCTCTGAGTAAAGCAACAATTTTTTCATGCGTAAAACCCACCTGTTGATATTGTTTAATCACAGGCAGTAGATGTTTAAAAATAACGCTCTTTTTTTGCGACATTTTTTAATCCTGAGCAAGAATGTCAATAAGACTAACACTAAATTTGCTCACAAAAAAGCATTTAAGAAAATAAAATGCTTACCATTTTTTTTAAATGCTTTCTTTTTGCTTTTATTGGAATTATAGGTCTTTTGTAAATTGTGAACTAAACACTAGAAATTTTAAGATGAATCACGTAAATATAGGATTATCCTATTTTAAATAGCAAGATAGAAAGGGACGTAATCATGGGAAAACTCAATAAAACAGACCGAGAATGGCAGAGAGAGTTATCACCTGACGAATTTCGCATTACGCGACAAAAGGGGACGGAACCAGCCTTTACGGGGAAATATTGGAATACTAAACAAGCCGGTACTTATGTATGCCGTTGCTGTGGTACGCCATTATTTAATTCTGAAAATAAATATGACAGTGGTTGCGGCTGGCCAAGTTTTTATAAGCCACTCAATACGACTGTGATAGAAGAGCATCAAGATACAACACATGGCATGGTGCGTACCGAAATTGTATGTCATCACTGTGATGCTCATTTAGGCCATGTTTTTGCAGATGGACCTGAGCCTACAGGTTTACGTTACTGTGTAAACTCGGCTTCATTAGAACTAGAAACACAAGAAAAAAGTGATGAGGATACTTATCCATGACCAACATTTATCAGTTTGAAGCGGAATTGTTAGATGGAAAAAATAAATCCTTTGCTGACTATGAGGGCGAAGTGCTACTCATCGTCAATACGGCCAGTAAATGTGGTTTTACACCACAATTTGCGGGATTAGAAAAAATTTACGAGCAATATCATGCACAAGGGTTTGAGGTGTTAGGCTTCCCTTGTAATCAGTTTGGGGGGCAAGATCCGGGTAGCAATGAGCAAATAGGAACGTATTGTCAGAAAAACTATGGGGTGACTTTTCCCATGTTTTCCAAAGTCGATGTTAAAGGCCCAGAAGCCCACGCCATATTCCGTTATTTAACCAATAACAGCAAAGGGATTCTCGGCAGCGGCATTAAGTGGAATTTTACAAAATTCTTGATTGGTAAAGATGGCAAAGTAATTAATCGTTATGCGCCAACCACCAAGCCTGAAGCCATTCAGGCAGATATTGAAAAAGCATTACAACAATAATCGGTTGATGTGTCGTCAGTGATGAAAGAGCAAGGTACTTCAGTTGAATTTTGGAGTGACCCGCACATGCCTTATGTGGAAACATGTCGGGCATGTGCAAGTCGTGCTTGTTATAAAGCTCATAGTCATCCGACATTTTCAATTGGAGCAGTGGAGCAAGGCAACAGTATTTTCACTAGCCACTTCGGTGCAACGCAACAAATAGACGCGGGTACTTTGGTGTTGGTTCCTGCACATGTAGAACATGCGTGTAATCCTGTTCCAGATCTGGCTTGGAGCTACCAAATGATGCATTTAGATGCACATTAGTTGAATCAGTTATTACAAGAAACAGCACATAAAGATACTTATCAAGACATACCGCAGTTCAAACCCGTGCTGTATAAACAGCCTAAGATGTATCATGACTTTAGTTGTCTTAACAGTCAATTATTTGATACTTCACTGTCTTATTGGGAAAAAAACAAAGCTTAATCACAACACTTACTGAGCTTTTATTTCCATATATTCAGCTAGAATTGCTTGCTCCTCAACACTATGCACAGCAAGAGTTTAAGCAGCTTTTATCAATGATTCAGGATGTTGACGTGTTTTTATCATTAGAGCAAATGTCGCAAGAAGTCCAGTTGAGTCGGTATGCCAATTCGGCTATTTAAATCATCTTTAGGTATGACGCCGCACGCTTATCAATTGAATCATAAAATTAATGATGCACGCACCTTTTTAAAACAAGGCATGGATATAGCGCAACTGAGTTATACACTGGGCTTTAGTGACCAAAGTCATTTTCATCGTGTTTTTAAAAGTTTAACGGGTACCACGCCAAAGTTCTATCAAAAGCAACATCGAGCAATTTTATCCAAGAGTTGAACTTCATCCGTCGTTAGGCTTGTCTCACTTTTAAAGAGAGATAAGTGATGGAGTTTTTTATTGTTATTGCTGTGATGCATTTTGTGGCTTTGCTTTCCCCTGGCCCCGATTTTTTCCTGATTCTGATGACGGCATTAAACAGTGGTCAAAGAAGGGCACGATATACAATTTTAGGTATAGTGGCTGGGAATGCTTTTATTCTAGCGCTGATTTTAACTTTACTGGAGTGGCTTGGGCATATTCATGCTTATGTTCTGATGTTGCTACGCGGATTAGGTGTTGCGTATTTGTTGTATTTGTCTATACAGTGTTTTCGCTATAAGTATCATGAAAATGTTGATGTTCAAGTACATGATTCCACACCTCATCAAACTAAAATTCTATGTTTTACTCAAGGTTTACAGTCAAATTTGCTGAACCCTAAAAATATGATGTTCTATAGTAGTTTGATATTTCTGGTTTATTCAAAATTTGATGTTTATACCTTGCTTTTAATGAGTCTCTGGATGGTGGCTGTGGTTTTGATGTGGAATCTGCTGTTGCTTAAGTTATTGAGTTGGAAGCGTTGGAATCATTTTTTAACCCAGCGACTCAACTGGATTTATAAGATGTCAGGGTGCTGCTTTGCCTTATTTTGCATTGGTTTTGCTATTAGATGGACTTGTAATATGAAAATCTTAAAGTAAAAGTCAATCGGTTGTCTGACGTCATAAGTTATAACAATGGAATAATTAATTCTCATTTGAATTTACAATTTAAATGAGAATTAAATCAGTTTGATTAAGACCAATTCTCATTTACTATCAGGCTCGAATTTTAGATTGATGAAAAAGGGTCGTAAATGGTTAAGCTGAAACCATTGGTGTTAATGATGGCATGTGTATCTGGGTACAGTATTTCACATGCTGCCGAAGCTCCAGTAGTCGTTGAATCCGACTCATCATCTCAGGCGAGTAATGTTACAGCTTTGGAAACAATCCGTATAGTTGCAAGTGCCGATGCTTCTGCAAATGGTTTAATGGAAGCTTTCGCTGGCGGTCAGGTCGCGACTGGCGGGCGAGTAGGTGTCTTTGGTAACCAGAAAAATTTAGATAACCCATTTAGCTTGACTAGCTATACCAACCAATACATTCAAGAACGTCAAGCAAAGAGTGTTGGGGATGTTTTACAAGCTGATCCATCCGTACGTTTAGCTAAAGGTTTTGGTAACTTTCAGGAAACTTATTTTATTCGTGGTTTCGTTTTGGCCTCTGATGATACAAGTTATAATGGCTTGTATGGGATTTTGCCGCGTCAATATATTCCTACAGAGTTATTTGAGCGAGTTGAAGTTTTCAAAGGTGCTTCAGCATTTTTAAATGGTGCAATGCCGGGAGGTTCTGGCATTGGAGGTTCTGTTAACTTGGTGCCTAAACGTGCAGCCAATGAACCGCTTAAACGTGTAACAGCAGGTACAGATTTTAATGGTGGTTACTTATCGAGTGATGTATCCGAACGTTTTGGTGAAAATGATCAATATGGTGTACGTGTAAATACGACATACCATGGCGGTGGTACAGAAGTTGATAAAGAAGATAATTCGCTTGGGTTGGCTTCGATTGCGCTTGATTATCGTGGTGATAAACTGCGCTTATCAGGTGATTTAGGGTACAACAACAACCGTCTTAAAGAAAACCGTCCAAGTTTGCGTTTGACCAATGCAGTAACTTCGGTTCCAAGTGCATCACAATATGCGGATTATCATGGACAATCATGGACATATTCTAATGAGGAGGATGTCTTTGGTAGTTATCGTGCAGAATATGACTTTAATGATGCAGTGACTGCATATGCTGCTTATGGTTTCCGTGTTAGTGAAGAAGCGGGCGTATATTCTAGTCAGCAACTCAGCAATACTGAAACGGGCGCTGCCTCTTTATCTGCCTCAACAATTTTACGAAAAGATAAAAACCATACGGGTGAAGTGGGTGTTAAAACCAAATTTAATACTGGTGCATTAAGCCATAATGTCGTTCTGTCTGGTTCGATGTACCGAGCAGATAAGCGCTATAGTTATGGTTATGCTACAGGAGTGGCTGATAACTTCTATAACCCTATTTATACAAATGCCTCAAATATTAATCAATGGCGAGGTTCTAAAGGAACTTATCCGAAAGCGAATGTGGCGACTTTAAGAAGTGTAGCTTTAGGGGATAATATTTCCGCTTTAGATGATCGTTTGACCGTAATGCTAGGTGCACGTTATCAAGAAGTTGATCAAGATGTCTATTCTTATGGTACATATCTATATAATATCAATAAAGATAAAGTGACACCTGCATTAGGCATCAGTTATAAAATCACGCCTGAATTGGCGGTTTATGGCAACTATGTCGAAGCTTTGGTACAAGGTGATGGTTTGTTAGACAGCAGTACTGGTAACTATTATGTGGCTGATCCTTTTGTGTCAAAACAAAAAGAAATTGGCTTGAAATATGAAAATGGTGCAATTGGTGGTGGTTTAAATTACTTCAACACTGAGCGTCGTAAAGCTGCTGTAAATACAGCAGGTTCAGCTCAACTCACTGATGCGAAAAATATTCATCAGGGTATTGAATTTAATGCCTATGGTCAATTAACCGATGCAGTTCGCATCTTAGGTGGTGCTACGTGGATTGATACAGAGCAAAAAGAAACGTATCAAGGTTTGTTTGATGGCAACCAAGTGATTGGTGTACCGGAGTTTCAGGCGAATGTAGAGGCAGATTGGAAATTACCTGTACCACAAGATGTTTCAATTAATGGTCGTGTCGTTTATAAAGGTAGTCAGTACGCAAATAATGCGAATACATTAAAATTAAACGATTGGACGCGTGTAGATGTGGGGGCGAATTATAAAACCCAGATCAATCAAGTTCCAACAGTGATTAATTTTGGTATTACCAACTTATTTGATAAAGAGTATTGGGCTTCAGCAAGTACCAATGATTATACATACTTAACACTGGCACAACCTCGTACATTTACTTTAAGCGCATCATTTGATTTTTAATCGAATGAAAAAAAGAAAACCTCCTTTATAGGAGGTTTTCTTTTTTAGATGAGCTTATTTATAAAATTGCTTTAAGGCGAGCAATGACTTGTTCACACTGTGCAAGATCGGCTACGAGAGCAAGACGTACATGGTTTTCGCCTGGGTTGCCTTGCTCAGTATCGCGTGACAAGTAACGTCCAGGAAGCACTTTGACATGTGCTTTTTCCATGAGCATTTTTGCAAAAGTTTCGTCATTATCTACTTTTAACCAGTAGTAAAAACCTGCATCTGGTTTTTGTAGGGGCAGTATATGGCCCAATTCCTTTTGAAATAAATCAAATTTTGCACGATATTGCACACGATTTTCTTCAACATGCGCTTCGTCATCCCATGCTGCAATCGAAGCCAATTGGTGCTGTACAGGCATCGCCGCGCCATGATACGTACGGTATTGTAAATAAGGTTTGAGCAATGCTGCATCACCCGCGACAAAGCCAGAGCGCATACCCGGTAAGTTTGAGCGTTTAGACAGTGAGTGGAATACGACACAGTTTTTGTAGTCATCTCGGCCTATTTCAGCACAAACTTCGAGTAGGCCCACAGGTGCAGTATCAAACCAAAGCTCTGAATAGCATTCATCCGATGCAATCACAAAACCATATTGGTCTGACAGTGCGATTAATTTTTTGAATTGTTCTTTTGATAATACCGCACCAGTCGGATTGCCCGGTGTACAGACAAATAACAGGGCAGTTTTCTCCCAGACTTCAGCAGGTACAGCATCAAAGTCACCGAGATAACCATTTTCTTCGGTGCAATTTACAAAGTACGGTTTTGCTCCAGCAAGTAAAGCGGCACCTTCATAAATTTGGTAGAACGGGTTAGGCATAACCACATAAGGCGCATCTTCACGATTTACCAATGCCTGCACAAAAGAGAAAATTGCTTCACGTGTGCCCGAAACAGGAAATATATTGTTTTCTGCACTAATCTGATTGAGTTGAAAACGACGGGTTAGCCAGTTTGCAATACTGGTGCGTAATTCGGGTATACCTTTACTGTTTGGGTAGGTCGATAAATGCTGAAAATTAGAGATAATGGCTTGTTTCACAAACTCGGGTGCAGGATGCTTAGGCTCACCAATCGAGAGTGGAATGAGGGGTAAGTCTGCGGGAGTAATATCCTGAAATAGTTTATTCAACTTTTCAAAAGGATAAGGATGTAAAAGGGATAAACTCGAGTTCATGAAACAAAATACCAGTGTGTATTGTTAATGTTGACCACAGACCTGACTAGAGGCTTCATCTAAGGCTGATTTTAGTTGTGCAGCAAAAGTTTCAGCTTCAGTTTCAGTCATGGGTTGACCATCTTTTTTGGTGACAAAGAAAATATCTTCGGCACGCTCACCTAGGGTGGCAATTTTAGCAGAGTGAATATCTAGACCTTGCATCATAAACAACCCGCCTACTTTGGCAAGTAAGCCGGGATGGTCGAGTGTTGCAATTTCGACCATGTTTTGTTGCAGTGCTTCATTCAGCGTAATATCAACGGTGTTTTCAATGTCGAAATGGCGTAGCTGACGTGGGATGCGACGTTGCATGAGTCCTGGGTATTTATCTGAATTGGCTAAGGCATCTTTTAATGCTGAGAGTACTTTTGCTTCACGTTCAGGGTCGGTTAGCAGCGTACCAAAACGGTCAAGAACGACATAAGTGTCTAAGCTAAATGCTTTGGTCGCGGTAATAATACGCGCATCTTGTACATCCAAGTTCATACGATCGAGAATAGCAACCGTTGTTGCAAACAGGTTGGGCTGATCTTGGGTATAAATAAAGATTTGTACTGCATCTTGAGCAAATTTACGCTGTGCACGCATTAAAACCAGCGGTTCAGGGTTGTCACCGTGCTGTAAAATAGCACGTGTGTGCCAAGCAATTTCATCAGCAGATTCTTTGAGGAAATATTCATCTCCCAGTTCTTGCCAGACTTTTTCGACATCATCTAGTGCAAACTCTTCGACCAGTTGTTCGCTGGCAGAAAACTTAGTGTCCTCGATGAGCATTTGATAGTCCACAGGACGGCCTAAACCTGAGCGAATCACGTCACGTGCATGGGTATAGAGCTGACGCATGAGAGAAGCGCGCCACGTATTCCAAAGTGAAGGATTGGTTGCATTGATATCTGAAACAGTCAACGTATATAGATAGTCGAGATGTTCCATGTCACCCATTTTCTCAGCAAAAGCTTTAACCACATCGGGGTCAGAAATATCTTTCTTTTGAGAGGTAACAGACATGAGTAAATGGTTTTGGATGAGCCATGCGACAAGGTTGCATTCGCGTTCGGTAAAACCATGACTACGACAGAATTCAATCGCATCGCTTGCACCTAGCTCACTGTGGTCACCACCGCGGCCTTTAGCGATATCATGGAAAATGGCAGCCAAATAGACAATGTCACGACGTGCCAGACGTTGGAACACGGAACTCACGACAGGGAAGTCTTTAGCAAACTCAGGTTCTTTGAAACGGTTTAAGTTGCGCAGTAATAATAAAGTATGTGCATCTACGGTATAGATATGGAACAAGTCATACTGCATCAATCCCATAATCTGCCCAAACGCAGGAATATAGTTGCCTAAAACGCCATAACGTTTCATTGCCACCATGGTTTCGTATAAGCGATGCGGGGAGCGAATGATGGCCATAAACAGGGCTTGATGTACTGGATTATCTCTGTATTTTTGGTCAATGCGTTTAGCCGCCAAAATTAACAAACGTAGCGTACGCGCGCGAATACCTGTAATTTCAGGTCGATTGGCCAATATATAGAAAATTTCTAAAATAGCACTTGGGTTTTCAGAGAAAATCTTATGGTGTTGAACCGCTAGTTTGCCGTCGACCAGTTTAAAATTTTCATTGATTTCTTCAATGTTACGCTCATAGTTCGGTAGGCGTGGGGTAATCACAGATTCATTGAAATAAGCCAACAGCATTTCATTCAGCGTGGTGACTTGTTGAGCGCTTCGATAATAACGCTTCATGAATTGTTCAATTGGATAATTCGGTGATTTGCCTTCTTCACGCACATAGCCAAACTTTGCGGCAATGTCACGTTGATAGTCGAACAGTAAACGGTTTTCATCACGTTTAGTGAGGCGGTGTAGGTGATGACGAATTTCCCAGAGGAAACTTTCGGCTTCTTCTAATACGCCCAACTCAAACTCAGAAATAAAGCCTAAGTGTACCAAGTCATAAATACGGTTGACGCGGAAATGCCGCTTAGCAATCCAACCAATTTGGTTAATGTCACGAATGCCGCCCGGCGCGTTTTTAATATCGGGCTCTAGATTACTTTCCGTAAAGTTATGCTGTGCATAACGCTTAGCCTGTTCTTCCATTTTTGCATCATAGAAGGTTTTGTCTGTCCATGTTTGTGAAACAATGCGTCGCGGCCATTTGGCTAAGTGTTCATTGCCTGTAATTAAACGGGACTCAATGAGGGCAGTAGCAACAGTTAAGTCGGAGGTTGCTTGTTCAACACAGTTGGCAATGGTACGTACACTAATGCCGGGCTTGAAATTGCCGACATCCCAAAGTGAGGAAATAAAGACTGAAATGATTTTCTCTTGTTCTTCGCTAAACTCATCTTCAGACAAGATCATGATGTCTACATCTGAGTAAGGCAGCATCTCCCGGCGACCATAGCCACCGACAGCAAATAAACTTAAGTCTGTCTGATCGAGTTTTGCATATTTCCATAGGAAAATAAGTGCTTCGTCGATCATATTTGAACGCGTTAAAATGACATCACGAATGGATTGGCCATGATCAAAACTTTCTTGTAATTGATTTTCGACATCACTACGCCATTGATTAATCGCTTTGATGTCGTGATTACTGCTGACATAGTTAAGCAGTGGAGAAGTATTGATCATGAACCGTATCCGTATATTTTAACAATGCTTAATTTTGATGAACGCTCACCAGTCCAGCAGCTTCGGCCGCTAGTTCACGCGCTTGGTCGGTTGTTTCAGCCCGCGCTGTCGCAACGCCCATACGGCGACGTGTAAAGCCTTCTGGTTTTCCAAAAATGCGTAAATCAGTATTTGGGTTTGCCAAAGCAAGATTTAAGCCAGAAAAAGATAAGTTATTTGCATCCACACCTGCATAGATCACGGCACTCGCAGCAACGCTATGACGTGCTGTATTGACAGGCAGACCCAAAATCGCACGTGCATGTAGTTCAAATTCACTTTGGAACTGAGAGGCAAGCGTCACAAGACCTGTGTCATGTGGGCGTGGTGATACTTCACTAAACCACACTTTATCGCCTTTGACAAAGAGTTCTACACCGAAAATACCACAGCCACCCAATGCGATGGTGACTTTATTGGCAATACGCTTTGCTTCGTCAAGTGCCGCTGGTGTCATGGCTTGAGGCTGCCAGCTTTCAACATAGTCGCCCGCGTCTTGGCGGTGACCAATTGGGTCGCAGTACGAAGTTTCAATTTCACCTGTTTCTGGGTTTTTTGAACGTACTGTTAATAGCGTAATTTCAAAATCAAAATCAATTTGTGATTCTACAATCACTGTCCCTTGATTTACACGACCACCTGTTTGTGCATATTCCCAAGCAGCATCTACTTCTGAAAATTCTTTTACGCGGGATTGGCCTTTACCAGAAGAGGACATGACCGGTTTGACAAAGTTTGGATAACCAATGTCATCACATGCAGCACGAAAAGATTCTAAAGTATCTGCAAAACGGTAAGCCGATGTCGGTAAGCCCAGTTCTTCCGCAGCTAAACGACGGATGCCTTCACGGTTCATGGTTAAATTGACCGCTTTTGCAGAGGGAATGACTGTCGCAATATTATCTTGTTCGATTTCAATCAATACTTGTGTCGCAATGGCTTCAATTTCAGGAACAATTAAATTCGGCTTAATGTCCTGAATGAGTTGTTTAAGCGCTGTCGCATCTGCCATATTTAAAGTATAGGCATAGTGTGCCACTTGCATTGCAGGAGCATGATCGTAACGGTCAGCAGCATGAACTTCTACACCTAAACGTTGTAAAGAAATCACAACTTCTTTCCCAAGCTCTCCAGAACCTAATAGCAGAACTTTAAATGCTGAAGGCTGAAGTGGAGTACCAATAGTAACGCTCATGTAAATCATCCATGCTTGATTTTATGGGCTTTTAGCATAGCAGAACTCTTAAAAGTGTTCAGGGTTCATTCACATAAATTAATGATATTGTCCAACAATTTTTTTTATAAAGCTGCGCATTCCAAAGTCAAAATTTTCATGCAAAAGGATGCTCAATAAACTTTTCCAATCAAGCTGGAAATGACTTGCACAGCTGAGCGCTTCAAGTTTTGATGGATGCAAGATATGGGTTAAAAAGGCAGAGGAATATAGGTATAAACCAAACCATAGCTCAGTGCTGCGGTGAGTGTAGCGGGGACAATTTGCTTAAACTTGAAATAAAGTCCGGCTAATACGATGAAGCCGACTAACATGGCAAAGCTTTTATTGGGTGTATCTAACAGTGGTGGCAAAGTTGCAACCACAAGCATTGAACTAATCGCCGCGATACCAATCGAACCTAATGCAATCTTCAACCATAGAGCACCGCGCTTTTGTGAACCTTGCTGGAACTTTTGAATGACGAAGAATGGGCCAAAGCGTGAAGCAAAATTTGCAATACCCACTACAATGCCGACCAAGATAATTTCAATATTCATGCTTGATCTCCCATATGTTCAGAGTCTGGTTTTTTCAGTACATAGTGTTTAAACAAACCTGCAAAAATACCCGAACTGATACCAATAAAAATTGCAGCAGATAAGTCAATAAAATAGCAGGCAATGGCAGATACAAGAATGGTCACAGCCACCACAAAAGTGTGTTTCTTTTCAAATGCTGCCAATAAGAAACTTAAGAACAGTGCAGGTAATAAAAAGTCTAGTGCGGCTTGTAAAAACTGGGGTAAATGACTGACTTGGTCTGCAAACATTCCACCTAGAAAAGAACCTGTAGCCCATGCGAGCCAACTAAACAGGCTTAAACCGAGCATCCAAGACTCAGACCACTCTTGGCGACGCTGCGACAGTTTAATCATGCCTGAGGCAAAAACTTCGTCGGTTAGCCCCCATGACCAAATAGCGGTTTTTTTTAAGTTCAGTTTATCTTGAATTAAGTTTTGTAGCGCAGGGCCATAGAGTAAGTGACGAATATCTAGGGCAATCACAGTGAGGGCAGTCATCCAAATAGACGTGCCACTACCCAATAGGGCAACCACTAAAAACTGACTGGCCCCTGCATACATTGAGCAGGATAAAAATAAAGCCTCCCATGCACTAAAGCCAAACTGGGTTGCAGATACACCAAAGGCAAAAGAAACAGGTAGATAGGTAAAGATAATCGCTTGGCTATCCTTAGCCCCTTGCCAAAAGCCAGCAGCTTGTGCAGGAGTGGGATTAAGTTCGGACACAACACACCTTGAAGAAGACTTTATCAATGGGTCAAAATTGATTGTGTATTGTAACTGAATTCACTAGCATAGTGCCCAATTGTTTGTTGAGGCGTTTAACCATGTTGAAGCTCGAATTACGTACTTTAGGGCTGACTGCAATCATTGTAAGCAGTTTACTTTTGCAAGCTTGTGGGCAGTCAGAGCAAGCTCCTGAACAAAAAGTAGAAATTAAGGCTGCGCCAAAAATTACCAATGACGCTACGGAATATGCCCAGCGTGCTTGGGTGTTTATCAATGAAGTAGATGGCTTGGTCTATAACAAGCAACTGGATCAGATTGAAGCTAAAGTCCGTCATCCTGCACGTAAACTCAGTACGGACTGGCGTATTAATGTCAAAATGACAGACTCAGTGACCGAAGGAAAATACGCCCTGTGTCGTAAAGCCTTGACCAGCTTAGAAGTGTGGGCACGTGAGACCTTAGACGGTTCTTCGAGTGTTGCACAGAAACAGAGCGATTATGAACGTGATAAAGCACAATGTCGGGGCGCAATTGATAACCCAAGTTTAGGCAATACAGACCCTAAAAAAGTGGGTGTCTAATACCTGTATAGCATAAGCAAAAGCGAGTTTTAAAAACTCGCTTTTTATGGTTAGAGCTTTAATGAAAAATATAATAAAAATAGTACATTATCCCAATGCAGTAAAATAACGGAATTGAGTCGAATTTTGAGGGTTAATTTAAAAAATTAGTTGTTGCGATGTTTACATTAATTATTGGTCAAATGCTGCCACAGCAGTCTCAAGCCGGGGAGACGAATAGCCAAGACATTAGACCGTGTAGCCATATTTCTATACATTCCTTCTATGTGAATTGCACTCTTAAGGCGCACACTTGATGGTCTATTCTGAGCTATGTGCCATTTTATGCAGCATTGCAGGATCTAAAATTTTAATCTTTTTAAACGCAATTGCCAGTATTCCTTGTTTTTCTAAGTTTTGAAGTTCTTGGTTAATCGTTTGGCGTGAACACATCAGCATTTGAGCCAGTTGCTCTTGTGATAAATGAATTTCATCATTGGTAATCGCGAGATGGTTGCCATAACCGCTTAAAATAAACAGTAAGCGTTGAGCCAGTCGTTGACTGATATTTTGACTTTGGATTGCGATCAGTTCTAAAAAGGCGAGACGTAATTTCTGTGAAGCAAGCTGTGCAATATGAAACCAAAATTCTGGGGTGGCTTGGATAAATTCCTCAACATCGCGTTTAGGTAGATGGAGCAGGGTGCTTTTTTGAATAGCAATCGCATCGTGCGAACGCGGTTGCTGATCTATTAATGAAATTTCTCCAAACCACATAATCGGTTCAGCAATTGCTGCAACTGCTTCTTTACCTTCAATGTCGACATGACCTAAGCGAATGGCACCATTCAAGACTGCATAGATGCCATCAAATAAATCCCCAGAGCGAAAAACAGCTTGGTCTTTTGCAACCTCAATATATTTGGCATGTTGCACAATATACTGTTGATAGGCTTGTGGTAATTTGGCGAACCAATTGTTATTGAGTAATTGTTGTTTGTGTTGAATTTCCAGCATTCCGCGTCCTTTCGTGATTGATCGAGCAACTTGTCAGGTCAACGACAACTTGATGGGCTGTTTTCCTTTAAAGTTATTCTATATCGTGATCAATATCATGCAATAAGGAAATACAGTATGAGTAAATTAGAAAAATTATTAAGTCAGTATGCAGCTTATCATCTTGATCATAAAAATATCGTGACCCACTTTGTGGGTATTCCGCTGATTGTGTTTTCAATTATGTGCTTAACCGCGAGAGCTGGCATGACTGTGGGCAGTTTTGAAATTACTTTGGCGATGGTTTTGATCTTAGCGAGTATTGTTTACTACCTGAGCTTAGATCGAATTTTTGGTGTGATCATGCTAGTGATCTATGCCATGGCTTATCCATTGGCGTATAAAATCGCACAGTTTGATTTGGGTCTTTGGTTAAGTCTCAGTGTTGGTATTTTTGTCGTCGGCTGGACGTTCCAATTTGTGGGGCATTTCTATGAGAAGAAAAAACCGGCCTTTATGGATGATG
Source organism: Acinetobacter sp. MYb191 (assembly GCF_037572605.1). Classification (NCBI taxonomy): domain Bacteria; kingdom Pseudomonadati; phylum Pseudomonadota; class Gammaproteobacteria; order Moraxellales; family Moraxellaceae; genus Acinetobacter; species Acinetobacter sp. MYb191. The sequence continues at coordinate 16,911 of NZ_JBBGZP010000019.1, forward strand.
TGATTGGCCTAGCTATCGGACCATTATTTGTTTTGGCGGAAATGGTGTTTATGCTTGGTTTTAGAAAAGGCATTGAACAACGAATGCTGGATGAAGCGCGTAAACAGCGTGCTGCAATGGATAATAAGCATGTCTCTGTGACATCACATTAACTGAATTATTTTATCGATAAAAAAGCCAGTGAATTTCACTGGCTTTTTTTATGCTGTTTTAAGATGTCTTCACGACTTTATGTGTATCTGGTTGAGCTTTGGGTGTATTCGGGCTTGGAGCATGAGCATCTTTATGGGATTTATTGGCCATTTCATTGGCTTTCATTGAATCATGTTTCACCATTTTATCTTGCTTCATGGCTGGATCATGTTTGGCCATTTTATCCTGTTTCATTGCTTGATCGTGTTTGGCCGTTTTGTCTTGTTTCATTGCCTGATCATGTTTCGCCACGTTCATGGTTGCGACGCACTTACCACCTTTATGATTTGCACCTGTACCACCCGACAGTGTTGTTCCTTGTGGGCATGCAAATGCTGTAGCGCTAATCGTTGTGAATAAACCTGCTGCAATAAATGTGCTGATCTTTTTCATTTTCGTTTGTTCAATGAAGGCATTAGTGCCTGTGATTAAATTAGCGATAATACGAAAGAATAGAAGTTATAATATTGTGTGAGATCCAAACGGATCAGGTGTTCATATGTTATTTAATGTTGTTTTTAAGATTGGTTTAAGCTTATAAAAAAACCCGATTGGTATCGGGTTTTTTATATTCGGAACGACTTATACGTTAAAGCGGAAGTGTAGAACATCACCGTCTTGAACGATGTACGTTTTACCTTCTAAACGCCATATACCTGCTTCTTTCGCGCCTGCTTCACCGTTGTATTGAACGAAGTCGTTATAAGCAACACATTCAGCACGGATAAAGCCTTTTTCGAAGTCAGTGTGGATCACACCCGCCGCTTGTGGTGCAGTTGCACCGACTTTAACGGTCCAAGCACGAACTTCTTGTACACCCGCCGTGAAGTAAGTCTGTAAACCTAAAAGACCGTAGCCTGCGCGAATTACCACGTTTAGGCCCGGCTCTTCCATGCCTAAAGCTTCAAGGAACTCAGCACGGTCTTCGTCTTCAAGCAGTGAAATTTCAGCTTCGATTTGGTTGCAAAGCGGAACTACGATTGCATTTTCTTCAGCTGCAAGTTTTTTCACAGCATCTAAATGCGGGTTGTTTTCAAAACCATCTTCTGCAACGTTTGCAATATACATGGTTGGTTTTAAAGTCATTAAGCCAAAACCGCGAACCAATTTACGTTCGTCGTCATCTAGGTCAGCTGCACGAGCAGGTTTGCCTTCATCAAGTAAAGGTAAAATTTTGTCTAAAACCGCTTTGGTTGCAAGCGCTTCTTTGTCGCCACCTTTTGCAGATTTTGCTAAACGAGTCACTGCTTTTGTCACAGTTTCTAAGTCAGCAAGTGCAAGTTCCGTATTGATGGTTGCGATGTCATCAAGCGGGTCAATTTTACCGTTAACGTGAATGACGTTTTCATCTTCAAAACAACGTACAACGTGAGCAATCGCATCTGTTTCACGGATGTTTGCAAGAAATTGGTTCCCCAAGCCTTCACCTTTAGATGCACCCGCAACTAAACCTGCAATGTCTACAAATTCCATCGTCGTTGGAATCACACGTTGAGGTTTTACAATCGCTGTTAATTTGTCTAAACGTGGATCTGGCACAGGAACGATGCCTGTGTTTGGTTCAATGGTACAGAATGGGAAGTTTTCAGCAGCAATAGCAGCTTTAGTCAATGCATTGAAAAGTGTAGATTTACCAACGTTCGGCAAGCCGACAATACCGCAATTAAAACCCATGAAATAACTCACAACGTGTTATATAAAAATTGCCAGTGATTTTACATGAAAGCCATGACAAAGTCAGGTCTCAGGGGAGAAGAATCAAAGTTGTAAATCATGTTGTGGGCAGAACTTCCTCATTTAAGCCTTATGTATGAGCCTTTTAAGCCTTTTCTTTTAATAAAGAAACCAGATTTAAGAGGTCAGTTGCATGTAGATTATTGTCTATGCAAGGACTAGAGTCTTTCAATTGAGCTGCACCATATTCAAAGGGGCGTTCAATATAAGCTGTCAGAAGTCCACAGCTACGCGCTGCGGCAAGGTCATCTTGATGGGTGGCAACCATCATCACTTGACTCGGTGCGACATTGAGAAAGTCTGCGACACCTAAATAGGTTTTGGGAGAAGGTTTGTAGGCTTTGAAATTTTCAGCAGAGAAAATAGTGTCCCAAGGCAATTTTGCGTACTTTGCCAGATCGACCAATAAGCGAATGTTTCCATTTGAAAGGGTGCAAATAATATAATCTTGTTTTAATTGATTGAGTGCTGCGACTGTATCTGGCCAAGGGTTGAGACAATGCCAAATAAAGTTTAAATCCATTTTTTGAGCTTCGGTCAGTGTGGAGATTTGATATTTCGCTAAAAGCTCATCCAAAATGAGACGGTGAATATCATCAATGGAGGTCCACGGCTGCTGACCTGACAAAACCTGATCCATTGCAGGTCGATAGCCTGCTCGCCAGTCTAATGCAAATTGGTTAGCATCGATGTTCAAGGCTAGACGTTCCAATTCTTGAACGATTGAAGAATGCCAGTCCACGACAGTTCCAAAGATGTCGAAAGCGAGTACTTTAATTTTAGGGGAATGATGCATATTGAGGTGGTTGTTCTTATTTAGTCTTGAGGATACGTTATAGCTTATTCATTTCTATCTGTATATTGAGAGCTATATTTTCTATGTGAATTTGAAAGAAAAACAATGTTGATTCAGTTGATTAGATTGCTGTCATAAAGCAAAGGTGATTATAACTGGGTAGTGAATTTCATACTGAAACACCCTCCTTAGAAAAAGGAGGGGCTAAAAAACTTAAGTGGACAGTATAGTGCTCTACTTTATGTGGAGATGGGATTAAACTTTCCTCTTATCGAGTTGAGTTGCCAGATTGTCTCCAATCGCTTGCACACACATCACCAAAATCACGAGCACGACAATCACGGCCAACATGATCTGCATATCAAAACGCTGATAACCATAACGATAGGCGATATCACCTAAACCGCCAGCACCAATTGCGCCTGCAATGGCAGAGGAGTTAATCATGGTCACAATGGTTACGGTAAAACCTGCGACAATTCCAGGAAGAGCTTCAGGTAACAACACATGCCAAATGATTTGAGTACGGTTACAGCCGATAGCTTGCGCAGCCTCAATCAGCCCTTGATCTACTTCGCGTAAACTGACTTCTGCAATTCGTGCAAAAAAAGGTGTTGCAGCCAAGGTTAAAGGGACAACTGCTGCCCAAACACCATAACTGGTGCCTACAATCCAACGGGTGAGTGGAATGAGGGCCACCATCAAAATCAGGAAGGGAACGGAACGAGTGATATTTACCAACCAGCCTAAACTATGGTTAATACTTTTGGAAGGATAAATGCCATGCTCAGAGGTGCTGACTAGAACCACTGCCATTGGCAGACCAATGAGTAAGGCAAAAAATGCGGATGCACCGACCATGATTAAGGTATCGATGGTGCCTGTCAGTAATAAATCAATGAGTTGGTCGTGCATAGCCAAGTACCTCTACATGTGTCACATGCGCTTTTAGTTTTTGTAGTAGCGATTGAATTTCTAAGTCCTGTGTACGAACAGCAATAACCAATGTTCCAATTAAATGGTTTTGGATGGTGTCGACCTGACTTTGATATAAATGCACAGTTTGTGGAAAGTGCTCCAAAATCTTTTTTAAGTCAGGTGGATGATGCGCATCTGATGTCGAGCGAATTTTGAAAATGGCATGTGTATCGAGCTGCGTAGGTTCAGCATTTAAGCGAAAAGGCAAATCGAGTTGTTCTAGATTCAGTAGTTCTTGGGTAATGCCTTGTTGGGGCTGAGAAAACACCGACCAAACTTCGCCTGATTCCACAATTTCTCCAGCATCGATGACCACGACCTGATCGCAAATTTCCCGAATCACTTGCATTTCATGGGTAATCAATACAATGGTGATACCCAGCTTTTGATTGATCTCTTTGAGCAAGGACAACACCACAGAGGTGCTTTCTGGATCGAGAGCAGATGTCGCTTCATCACAGAGTAAAATTTCAGGATGGTGGACCAATGCACGAGCAATGCCCACACGTTGCTTTTGACCACCAGACAGTTGTGACGGGTAATGCTGAGTCTTATCACTTAGCCCGACCAATTGTAAAACCTCGTTGACACGTTGTTCGATGTCTTGTTTGGGATAATTGGCCACTTTGAGGGGCAGTGCGACATTTTCATAGACTGTTTTGGCAGACATTAAATTGAAATGCTGGAAAATCATGCCAATGCGTTGGCGGAGCTGAATCAGCTCAGCATGGCTCAATGCGGCCAAGTCTTGTTGATGAATATGAATATGACCTTCACTGATACGTTCTAAACCATTTAGAGTGCGGAGTAGAGAGGATTTACCTGCACCACTTTTGCCAATAATGCCAAACACTTTCCCTGTCGGGATGTCGAGGTCAATCTTTTTGAGAGCATGCACGCTATGCCCTTGCACCGCATAGTGTTTGTTTAAGTTACGAATTTTGATATGTGGAATTGAAAAATCCACATGAGAACCAAAGCTGACCATTCTTTTTCTCCTTATTTCCAGCCTTCAAACCACAGACCTTGGCCAAAATCACGATCTAAAATCTCTTGAACGTGTTTTGAGTTTTGGAATGCTTGCACAAAAGTCGCAAGTTTTTGGTTTTGGTCTGGATAGTCTTTACGTGTCACAAATAAGATGGCGTATTTCTTGTCTATCGGGTCAAGAAAAAGAGCATGATGCGGATCTGTGACCTTGGCCATTTTTAAATAATGCGGGAAGCCAAAAATTAAATCGGCATCATTAAACGCATGTGCAGTTTGTGGGCCTTCTACTTCAATAAACTGAAGTTGTTTCGGATTACTCACAATATCTTGTACAGTAGATAGTTCATTGTTGAGGTCTTTGAGCTGAATCAAACCCGCACGATGCAGTAAAATTAAGGCACGCGCCGAATTCACTGGGTCATTGGGGATGACCACACGTGCTTGAGTTGGTAGTGCATCTAAGGACTTATATTTTTTAGAATACAGTCCGACATGACTTCCTGTTCCTGTGGCGAAAGCGTGCAAATTATAGTTTGTTTCGCGAATCGCATTACGTAGAAAGACACTTTGCTGAAAAAAATTGGCATCAATGTCACCATTTTGCACAGCAACATTTGGCGCATGCCAGTCCGAGAATTCAACCAGTTTGACTTGAATGCCTTGCTTTTTTACTTCATCTGCCACGCTTTGCAGCAGTTCGGCATAAGGTGGGCTAATACCAATCGTTAAGACATCATCTTGTGTATTGCTTTTGCTATAGCGGTAACCCGCTAGAACAAAAATTGTTACGATGATGCTTAAGCCAATCAGCCATTTTTTTCGATTTTGAGTGAAAGATTGCGTCATGGCTTATACTCACTTCCAACCTGGGAACCAAAGTTTTTCACCAATTTCACTATTCAAAGTCTGTTTAACTTTGTCAGACGTTTGATAAATCTTGATGAATTTTTCAAGCTGTGCCGCTTTCTCTGGATGTTGCTGTTGGTAGTCGTCACGCACCACAAATAAAATCGAATACAGGGTATTGGTGTTGTCATCTAAGATCAGCGCATCATTTGGGTCGATGGTCTTTGCAAGACGTAAATAATGTGGATAGCTAAAGACCAAGTCAGCATCATCAACGGCACGCGCAGTTTGTGGGCCTTCAACTTCAATAAACTGGAGCTTTTTAGGGTTGCTGACAATATCTTGCAGGTTAGATAGATGATTGTTTGGGTCTTTTAAGCTAATCAATTTAGCCTGTTGTAACAGTAAAAGCGCACGACCTTGGTTCACTGGATCATTTGGAATAACTGTGCGTGCATTTTCAGGAATCGCAGCAATCGAGTCATATTTTTTTGAATATAAACCGACGTGTGTGGTGACGCCTTTATTCAGTGCTTTCAGTTTAAATTGGGTTTCTTTGATGGCGTTATCTAAGAAGGGCTGATGCTGAAAATAGTTAGCATCAATATCACCATGGTTGAGGGTAATATTCGGAGTATTCCAATCCGAAAACTCGACCAGTTTGACGTTGATGCCTTGTTGTTTCGCCTCTTCCACAGCCACCTTTAATGGATTGGCAAAGGGTGGGCTGATCCCAATTACCAGTTCAGAGTTACTCGATTTTTTATGATAAGACCACGCCACCAGTGCAATGACGATGGCAGCGACAATTACCCCAATAACGGTAAATTTTGTTTTTGCAGTTTGAGCCATGATATTTCTCGTATTTTAAAATTTATGCGGTTTGTTTTTGCTGTGTTTTAGGATGAGAGCACGAGCTTTGACATCGATACTGCTGTACAGGGTGGTCTGCGGCCAGTCGGTCACCTTGAGCGAATAATTTGTGGCGTAAACTACCTGTTTCATAGGCGGTTTTATAACGGCCACGCTCTTGTAATTCTGGGATGACCCAACGAATAAAGTCTTGATGTGACTCTGGGGCGACGGTTCGTGTGAGATTAAAGCCATCTACGCCAGTTTCATCTAAGAGCTGAATGAGTTTTTCTGCTACAGTTTTTCCACTCCCGACAATCAGTGGATAGCGTCCACCGAGTACATGCTGGGCTTTCAAATCCGCTCGCGTAACTTTTTGCTCTTTAAATTTGTTATTGACCGAGGCAATGCTATTGGTTTGTTTATAAGGAATCGCTTCATCATCTGTGAACTGCGCTAAATCAATTCCGATTGAACTTGAAAAATGTGCCAAACCTGCTTCTGGACTGGCATAGCGAATATATTCGGCCAGTTTTTCTTGTGCGAGTTCGTCTGTTTCTGACGTCACTATACTAATGCCAACAAAGAGTTTAATGGCTTGTTCATCACGTCCATGGCTTAATGCAAGCGTACGAATCTTATCGACTTGCTGTTTCAGTTTTTCAGGCGTGTCAGCACCAATAAACATGGCTTCAGCATGTTGAGTTGCAAAGGCTAAGCCTTTGCTTGACGCACCCGCTTGATAAAGTACAGGTGTCCGCTGAATAGATGGAGAAACTTGAAAAACGCCCTGACTTTGGAAAAATTTGCCTTGATGCTGTATGGCATGAACTTTTGAGGGATCGGTAAAAACACGGTTTAATTTATCTTTTTGTACGGCATCGTCTTCCCAAGAACCTTCCCAAAATTTATAGCAAAGTTCGAGAAACTCTTCAGCTTGTTCATAACGTAAGTCGTGATCTTTTAAAACTTTTTGACCAATTAACCGTTCTGCGCTGTCTAAGTAACCCGTGACAATGTTCCAACCAATACGACCGTGGGTTAAATGATCGAGGCTCGCAAAGCGCCGTGCAAACTGATAAGGCGACTCATAGCTCAAGTTCACAGTGACACCAAACCCTAAGTGCTGTGTAACGGCGGCCATTGCAGAAACGAGTGTACTTGGGTCATGGCTTGGAAGCTGAATCGACTCTTTTAGGGTTAAATCAAGACCATTTTGATAAACATCGTAAACACCTGTAATGTCGGCGATAAACAAACCATCAAATAAACCTTGCTCTAAGGTCTGCGCCAAATCGGTCCAATAGCTGAGCTCATTAAAGCGATGTGACTCATCACGTGGGTGTGTCCATAAACCGTGATTGATATGACCTACGCTATTCATATCAAAGGCATTCAGAATGATTTGTTTCGGGCTTTTATTTTGAGATGATAGTGTCATTACAATGTCCCTCTGCGTGGCGGAAGTACACCGTTAAGAAGATAATTGGCAATGAAGTAATATTTCCAACGTGACGCATCATGTAGCGTGTGAACACGTGCATTACGCCAAAAGCGGTCTAGGCCATCTTCACGCTGACTACCACGACTGCCTGCCAGTTCAATCAATTTCGAAGCGGCTTTTAAAGCCGTTTCTGTGCTGTGAGCACGAACTTTCGCTACATCCAGTGATGCTTTCGCGATGTTCTCTATGGTTGGATTAGGACGTGCTGTATCAATGGAGCGAGCCGCTTGTTTGAGTAAGACTTCACTGGCACGCACATCGGCAACCACGCGTCCTAGTTCAAACTGAGTTAGAGGATCATCGGTTGCCTGTTCAACAGCAGAGTCAATCCACGGACGAGCCTGACGCACACGAACCAGTGTTTCCTCAAAAGCAGCACGCGCGATGCCCGTTTCAATGGCAGCATGCATAATTTGAGCAAAAGGCCCAACCAGAGTTGGTCTAGAAAAAGCTGTATCGAAAGGGACAATATCTTCGGCATCTACAGTAACATGATTGAATTTAACTGTACCGCTGCCTGTGGTGCGTTGACCAAAACCAGACCAATCATCAATCAGTTCTAGTCCTTGTCTACTCCGTGGGATAAAGACCAGAAACTCTTTCTCATCGGCATCTTTGACTAAGGTCGGGATACGGTCTGCAAACAGGCTGCCCGTGCAATAAAACTTTTCACCATTGACCACATAGCCTTGTTCAGTTTGGCTGAGCGCAGTTTGTTTTTGTGTTGCATTTTTAGTTTTGAACTCAGCCAAAGCATTACCAAAGCGAGCGCCTTTGAGCACTTCTGCATAGAGTTTACGCTTTTGTTGTTCAGTACCGTTGTTACGTAAAACCTCTAAGGCATAGAAATGGTTCTGGGGAATTTGTCCAATCGAACCATCCACACCACTCATTAGTGCGATAATTTGCGCGACGGTATAGCTTGAAACATCTGCACCTCCGAATTCCTTCGGTACAGTAATGGCCCAAAGCCCAGATTGACTATAGGCTTTGATTTCCTCAAAAGGCAAAATTCGTTCAGCATCACGTTGGATGGCCTGTTGTTTAAACTGCTCAGCTAAGTTTTTGGCAATCTCTAAGGCTTCAGCATCACTTTGAATAATATGTGCATACGCCGTGTCTTGGGATTGAAGTGGAAGAATGGGTTGAAATGAAGTCATGACGTTCTCCTTAAATCCAAGCGTGGCGAGCAGGGAAAGTGTTGTTCAGATAATAGTTACCCAGTGCATGCAGCTTCCAGCGGATCGGGTCGTGGTAGGTATTCACACGTGCATTGCGCCAATGTTGATCTAAGTTATGTTGGCTTAGGCTCGAACGACTCCCGCCAAGCTCTAGGAGTTTTTCAGAAATTTGTAGTGCAGCATCGTTAGCATAGACCTTAGCTTCAGCGACTAAAATGGAGGCTTTAGCTGCTTGTTCAGCACTGACAACGCTCAGTTGGTCGAGCTCATCTAAATATTCAGCAGCTTCATCGAGCAGTAGGATAGCGGCATCCAACAGGACAGCGGATTTGCCGACTTCTTGTAAGGTGTAATGTTCAAAACTGGCTTTCTCAACTTGTGCATCGACAATTGGTCGGGCTTTTTTAACTGCTGACAAAGTGTCTTCAAATGCGGCTTCTGCAATACCGACATCAATCGCAACTTGCATTAACTGCGAGAAAGCACCGCGATAATTGACGTCTTCAGCCAGTTTCCGTTCATCAAAAATAAGTAGTGGATCGACTTCAACCCGTTGTAATTTTACTGTGCCGCTTGAAGTTGTACGTTGACCAAAACCATCCCAGTTATCGATAACTTCCACACCTTGTGCTGTGGCATCAACAAGAGTCAGTACCACATATCCTTCAGGGTGAATGGCTTTAATGGCTAACCAATGGGCAAAGCTACTGCCTGTAGAGTAGAACTTTTCACCATCGACATAGTAACGACCATTTTCAATGTTTAATGTTGTACTCAGAGTTTTAGTGTCTTTGGTATTTCGTTCAGGGCCGCCATTGGCCAAGCGCTTGCCGTTTAATATTTCATTAAAAATAAACTGTTTTTGTTGTTCGTTGCCCAAGATATCAATCATGTTGAGCAGCGCAATTTGGTTTTGTGGAATTTGGCCGACACTTGAGTCGGCTTTATTAATAATGCGAAAAACCTGTGCTAAGGTTTTGTTGGAAACAAATGCGCCTCCAAAAGTTTGAGGAATACGAATACCGCCTAATCCTTTTTGGCTAAATAACTCGACTTCAGCAAAAGGAAGCTGACGGTTCTGATCACGTTGATCCCGACCTTCTAAGGCAAAGTCAGCGACATGATAGGCTGCATTAATCGCATCCTGATCATTTTGTATCACGTGAATATTTTTAGAGAGTGTATGAGACATAAAAGCACCTTTACTTAATGCCTATACGCTACTTGGGATTGCTTGAATGATTAAATGAAGGATTTTGAATTACTTAGCAGCTAAAAAGTTAAAAATAAAATATGCTAAGTTTAATCATTTAGGTGATATGTTAAGTATTTGAAAAATAGGGAATAGCTGATTTAACTGAGGGCTGAATGGGATGATCAAAGGCTTGCTTATCAAGATTTGAGATATTGTAGAGAAAAAAACGTATAAATTTGATAAAGGCTGTTGAACATTTGCTAGGCAGTTTTGAGTAAAAAGTACATTGTAAATCCTAAATACAGTGACTAAAGTATCCAACTGAAATAGATGGCTTTTCTGAAAAGCCAAAATAGAAAAATAAATGTGGAGCATTTATGAGAACTTTATACCAGTTTCCTTTATCTCATTTTTGTGAGAAAGCTCGCTGGTTGCTCGATCATAAAGAGCTAGATTTTGTCGCACAGAATGTGGTGCCTGGGGTTCACCGGGCTTTTGCACAGTTAAAGACCGGTCAAAATAAACTGCCTATTTTGCGTGATCAGGACAAATGGGTCGCTGATACCACCGAGATTGCGCTATATCTTGATGAGCGTTATCCAGAACATCGACTGTTACGTAATGAAGCAAAGCTTCGTAAAGAGGCTTTAGATGTTAATGCGCTAGCCAATGATTTGGGATTGCATGTGCGTCGTTGGGGGCTGGCGCATGCATTGTCCGATAACGATCAATCGTTACAGATTATGTTGGGCGAAAAGGGGTATTTACGTAAATTTGAAAAATACACCAAACCTTTAATGAAAACTTTGATGTCGAAAGGTTATGAGTTGAATGCAGAGAAAATAGAGCATTCCAAAGCCGAAATGCAGCGTTTAATTGAAGTATTAAATGAGATGTTAATTGCTAATCATGGACGTTACTTTGTCGGGGATCGTTTAGGTTTGGCGGATATTGCTGTATGTTCGATGTTAGCGCCTGTGCTGGAAATTAAGGGGACACCTTGGGAAAAAGACCATGAGGAAAGTCTATCTGAAGAATTTAGTGCTTATAAAACCTATTTAACCAATTTACCCTTGGGACAGTATGTTTTAAGAGTCTATCAAACCGAGCGCAATGCTCGAGTCGACTGGCGCGGCGTTTAAGATAAGTTTAAGTCAAATAAGGCAAAGGTGGTGTGTGATACAGACAGTCTTTGCCATTCTTGTATTTTCAATATAATTATTTTGAGAAACTGAATAGAAGTTTTCTCAGTTGATTTGCAACTTTGTAAAAGATCATGGCACTCTTTGTTTGAAAAAGCTGATATCTTTTTATTAATCTGAAAATATATGAAAAAAAACTGCAAATAAGCTTTATCTTTCATTTGAAATGCTTAATATGAAATAAATACCTATAAACATAAGTTGTCATGAGAGTTAAATAATGGAATTAGATCGTTTTGATAAGCAAATTTTAGAAATTTTAAGTAATGAAGATATCAATCTAAACGAATTATCAGAGCGTATTAATCTATCGGTCAGTTCAGTACATCGTCGTATTAAGCACCTAATTGATAACGATATTATGACCAAAGTTAAGCGTGATATTAACTATCAAAAACTCGGTTTTAGTCTACATGTTTTGCTACAAGTATCCTTGAGTAAGCACGATACCGACACTTTTTCCAAGTTTTTAGAAGAGCTAGAAAATATTCCTGAAGTGACCAATGCCTTTTTAGTGACAGGGCAGTCGGCAGACTTTATTGTTGAAGTTGTGGCAAGAGATATGGAAAATTACAGTGATATTTTACTCAAACGTATTGGTAAAATCGAACATGTGGTGGCACTCCACTCAAGCTTTGTGATTAAAGAATATAACGTTTTTAACTGTAGTGGTTTGTTGAGCAAAGTTTAAGTCACGCTGAACTTATATGAGCCTAATGAGTATTAGGCTTCCTGCATTCAAAAGTTTGCATATTATCAGACATAACTTTTAGTCCTAATACCTGAAGAACGCATGAGCTATGTATGTTAGAGGCGCTACAGCAGGATGATGTTGCTATTTAATGGGTCGTGAAAAACGCTCCGTGGCAAAGTTTTCTGATCTTTCGTGATCGTTTTTTGGAAAATTAAGAATTAGTGGTGGCCTATAACCAATTAAAATAAGACAGCCAACATTTAACGATGAATATCGATTTAAAAAAGCAAAATTTATTAAAAGGGTATTCAATCAGACATAAAAAATGCGCTCCCAAAACTATATTCGAGAACGCATTTTTTAAAGCAGTCGATTAGGCGTCTAATTCTGCCAATACCGCGTCAGAGAACTCAACATTGGTATATACGTTTTGTACATCATCTAAATCTTCAAGCATATCAATCATTTTCATAATTTTTTTGGCTTGATCGATATCGGTGATTTCAGCTTTAGTTGAAGGGCTCATGACCACTTCAGCATTGTCCGATTTTAAACCTGCTGCAGTCAAAGCATCTTGCACATCACCAAAAGATTCAGGTGTAGTAATGACTAAGATTTCATCTTCATCGACTTCGATATCTTCAGCACCTGCTTCAAGTGCTACGTCCATGATTTTATCTTCTAAAGACACATCTTCAAAAGTGATTTCACCACGTTTTGTGAACAAGAAAGCAACTGAACCGTTTGTGCCTAAGTTACCATCTGTTTTTGAGAAACAGTGACGGACATCCGGTACAGTACGGTTTAAGTTGTCAGTCATGGTTTCTACGATAACTGCAACACCACCAACACCATAACCTTCGTAGGTAATTTCTTTTAAATCATCGTTATCTTCGCCACCAGCACCACGTTGGATTGCACGGTTGATGACATCACGTGTCATATTTACAGAAAGTGCTTTTTCTACAACTGCACGAAGACGTGGGTTGCTTGCAGCATCACCACCGCCAAGCTTTGCAGCAGTTGTTAATTCACGAATAAATTTGGTAAAAAGTTTACCACGGCTAGCATCTTGTTTTGCTTTACGATGCTTAATATTGGCCCACTTGGAATGACCCGCCATGCGAAATATGCTCCTTGTAGATTGGCTTTGTGCCTATCAAATTGTGCAAATTCTACCATAAGCACTTTTTTATGCGAAAGTAGGTGTTTTTCTGAAAATTGCCTGAACAAACAAAAAAAGAATTAAAGTTGTTTGAAATAAAGCCAGTTATTTCAAATTAATCTTGTAAAGGCCAGTTTACTTTAAAAATTAACCGCTGGTAAGAACTCACGGAGACCTAAAAGAATAGAGTCTTCACATTCTTTTAGGTTAATTAAACGACCTTATTGTGCAGCAGTCTTAGGTTCAGGAATCTCAATATCTAAACCAACATGCTCTTTATAAAGTGCTTTAATAAGCGCTAAGTCATGATCTAGGTCTGTTGGGTAGATTTTTCCAAAAATACCGCCTTGCTTGGTTTTTGAGTTCGCGTACATCAGTACAATAGGGACATTTGCTGCTTTAGCAATATGCCAAAACCCAGTACGAATAGGTTTACGTACTTCACCTGTTTTGGCACGTGTCGCTTCAGGTGCAATGACTAAATTGAATTTTTCATTTTGGCTAAAGTGTTCAACCATTTGAGACACAATGTCTTTATTTGACTTACGATCGACTGCGATACCGCCAATGGCTTCGAGTATGGGCTTCATTGGCCCTTTAAATAATTCTTTTTTAATCAGAGTATGGATTTTCATATCGTAGATTTGAAAAATCGCCAGTGACAAGACAGCATCCAACATAGAAGTATGTTCAAATCCAATAATGACCTGCTTGTCTTCCAAAACGTTTGGTTCTACATGATATTTCCAGCCTGCGAGTTTAAACGCAGACTCACCAATGAATTTTTTTAACATGAGCATAAAAATACAAGTGTTTTTTAAAGAGGCTAATGTCTGCTTGTTTGCGGTTTGAGTCAAGTCCTACTTGATTGCACTTGCCACTTTTATGAATCGTTTTGAATCCTCATCAGTTGAACAAGGAGAGGGCAAGAATTGAACACTAAGATGTTTTAAATCTAATCAAATAGAAAATAAATATGGTGAAAATTAAAATACCACTATTCATAAATGAAATGACAGATTAGACTTTGGTCTAAGACTAAAGTGTGCACTTTCACACTTTAACTTTGGTTTAGCAAAGTTCAGGATTGTTAAAATGGCTTATCTTTCGACTTTTGTATGTGCAATAGTTCTCTTTTCTTTGGTTGTTATTTGGTCAATTATTGAGTTTTTAATTGACTCACGAAAAAAAGAAGAAGCCAGTATTTAGTTTTTATCCAATTTAATTAAATTTTATTATTCTAGTATTTATAAGCGCTTTTGAGTCTTAGTATGTAATTCAAAGATCGTGAAAGACCTGATGTGTCAGTTTGATGATCTAAATTTTCCTGATTGTTTGCATAGTGTACAACCATGTGTGAAAAAGCTTGTCTTTTGAAAAAATCTTCGCTAGTATTCATTTCGCCTGAACTTGTTGATATATAACAAATTCAGCATATTAGGGCCTATAGCTCAGTTGGTTAGAGCAGCGGACTCATAATCCGTTGGTCGACAGTTCAAGTCTGTCTGGGCCCACCATATAAAACAACCACTTACGTGTACTAATCGTAAGTGGTTTTTTTGTTTTTGGATTTTAGTAAGCACATGGTAAGCAAAATAGATCAACAAAAATCAGATTACTAAATTAATCAAGAAAGAAATCTTTACTAAGCATATCTAGGAATTCATAAGTATTATTTTCATTTTTTAAGTGATCTTGTATTTGTGTTAACCATCCGCACATTTTGAAATGGTCAAAAATTTCAAAATTTTCAAATTCTGAAGATTTGTATGGTTGCAGATGTATTTGGCACAATTTTAAGAAAAATATTCCTTCAAAGCAGAGTTCGGTTAAGATTGGTTGTAAATTTGAAATGAAAAATGCTATGCAGTTATCCATTTTTTCTAAGTCCAGATCAAATCTCGCTTTATGATATGCATACAATATGTAGCTATAAAAATCTAAAATGTTTCCATATTTTAAGAATTCAGATTCATCTAGGTGAGCGTTTTCATTAAAGAGAGTAGGTTCGATAATGATTTTATTATTAACAGCATCGATACTGACATCTTCGAATTTTGATAAAAAAATTTCAAGATAAGATCTTGTAGCAGGTCTGATTTTTAAGAAATCCCAGACTGGATGATTAAAATATAAGCTAGAATTTTCGACAATTGCATCTATTCTTTTTAATTTTACGGCATTTGGTTTCGTTTCGCCTTTTGAATACTTATACCAGATCCTGGAATCTGCTTGATTTAAGCTATGACCGATTTTATTTGCGTTCGTTTGATAAAATGTAATTTCTTTTGAATTGAGTTTAGAAGACTGAAAGTTTTCTAGTAATGAAATTCTGTCTTCTACTTCAAGAGATGTAATATCAATTTTATTTTCCAGACAGAATTCACTGAATTCCTCATCAAATATATTCGCAACTATTCTTGTCTCAAGATATCTGTACCAAAAAATAGTTTGAAGAGCATCAATAATATTTTTCTTCGGTTGTCCCACGGATTTCATATCTAAATGTTGTCAAGTTATTCATTGAAACATTGAACATTACCTTCAAATGAAAAATCAACTAAAAAATACTTAATTCAATTGAAATAGGAAGCTTCTTTATGAAGCATGAATCTTTATTAATCTCAACTGCTGATGCAGCTAAGCTTCTCGGTATGCAGCCACAAACTTTAAGGAAGTGGGCAATTTATGAAAATGGTCCAGTTACTCCAAAACGACATGGTCGTGTATTGCGTTGGAATCGTAATGAGATTCTAAAGTTTGCTGGTGAAATAAAGTAGCTAAATTATTTGCTTCCTCCTTCTTTTTTAATTAAAAAAAACTGCTTCTTAATCTGAAGCAGTTTGAGGAGGATTTTGTCTAATTATTAGGTTTATATAAATGCAAAAAATTAAAACTGTTGCCGAGACTCATGATTATGATGAGTGCATGATTGATAAAAATGTTGAAGAGTCTTTGTATTTAGATGTACAGCCATTTTTTATTCAGAAAAGTGGTGGTGATATTGAAAGCCTAGTTTATCCTACAGTTACTGACTTTAAATCACAGTATATAAAAACTGCCTGCGATACTAATCCCGTACTTGTAAAATTTAATATTGCTACTTCTCATCTATTTTTTGAGTTTAGAGAAAATTCATATTTAGATAAAGACAATACAAAGTTCGACTATGAAGGGTTTTTGGCAGTTGATTTATATAGTAAGAATGGGCAACTTTGTGGTGTTTTGGCTCTAGGTAGAGAAAAAGGAAAATATAAATCAACGCAGTTGATGCAATATATCATCGGTCAAAATGGTGTTGCTGTATTTAATAAAAATGCAGCTAATGCAAAAATCAATTACTGTACGAACAGAATGGATGTTGCATTAAAAATAACCCAGTGTGGTGAGCGTGTAGCATGTGCGAGTAGGTTAGATGATTGTGTTGAATTTTTTTTAAATACCACAAATAACAGCCCTATTATGGTTGATACATCACACACTAATATTAATGCTTTAAGCTTGTTTAATTCTGATAAGATCTTGACCATAAAACATAAGATAGACCTACAAACGTATCTCCAAAATCTATACGCTGATTTTTCTCAACAGTATGGCATTGTGGAGGAAAACCCTCAAATTGATAAGTCTGTAATAGATACAATTAAAGTTATAAATATGAGTGATATTCAGGCCTTGCCAATTCTATGGTTATGGCCCGGATGGTTACCCTTGGGTAAGATGATAATTTTGGCTGGTGCTGGTGGGTGTGGTAAAACAAATCTATCGCTTGCATTAATCGCAATTATCACAAGAGGTGGATTTTTCCCAGATGGTATGCAATGTGAAAATCCTGGGAGGGTATTAATCTACTCAACAGAGGATGATCCAGCAGACACATTAAAACCTCGGTTAATTGCGAATGGTGCAGATATTAATAGAGTATCTTTTATTGCTGGACGAACTAATCAACAGGGTAAATTAGAACCATTCGACCCTGCAAAAGATTTTCCTAAAATTGAGCAATATATAAAGGCTAATCCGGATCTTAAATTATTAATGATTGATCCTATCATTTCTGCTGTAAGTGGAGATATGAATAAAGCAAACGATGTAAGAAGGTCCTTACAGCCCTTAGTTGATTTAGCTAATCAATATGGTTTTGCAATTTTGGGGATCACTCATTTTGCCAAAGGTAGCGTAAACAATAATCCGGCAGATAGAATTTTAGGTTCTCAAGCGTTCAGTGCATTGGCTCGTATGGCCTGGAGTGCTGCTCGAAGAGAAACTGAGGGTGATTGTATTTTGGTACGAGCAAAAAGTAATATTTCAACACTTGATGGTGGTATACGTTATCAGCTTGAGTCTGTGATGGTTGCTGAAAATATTGAAACAACCAAAACAACTTGGTTAGGTGCTATTGAAGGCTCTGCTAAAGAGCTATTAAATAGTGCAGAGTTAAGTGGAAGTGATAATAATTCTGTAGTTGATACAGCAAAAGAGTTTTTGATTGAGTTGTTAAATACTGTTGAGAAAATGTCTTCTAAAGAGGTTCAAGCTCAAGCTAAAGAGGCGGGTTTTAGTCCAGCATCTATCCGTCGCGCACAAGAAAGATTGAATATTAAACCATTCAGGCCTCACGGCGAAAAAGGCTGGTTTTGGTCATTGCCCAAAATTCATAGATTAGACGAGCCTAGCAATTTTTAATCCCAAATTCATCCATTGAACAATATGATCAAGTTGGACAATATAGTGGTAAGCAATTGAAATATATTAATATTCATATTGCTCAAAATAAATAAGTTTGAGCAATATGATGAATAACTTGAAATTACTTATAAATCATTTGGTTATAGTCAATTTGTTCATGTTGCTCAACTTTCACTAATAGAGGTTGGATAGTTTACTTTGTATTTAAATTCACTCCAAAGTTCATCATAAATTTCATGAAAATTGATGAGTCCATATCTATTAAAACCATATCTATTAAAACCATATCTATTAAAACCATATCTTTCAAAAAACTGATTATCAATAAAGTAAGTAACTGCCTGATAAGTATTAAGGTGATCAGCTACACCAAGTTGATGACAAAAATAATTATTAAATTGAATTTGAAGCTCCGTGGTCTCAATAATCTTTGTGGCTATTATTTTAGAAATTTCACGTACATTCAGATTTTTAATTGCTGGATGAATAAAAACAGGGATATGGCTAGGTGAGTTGCTCATAATAGACTCCAAGTGAATTTACTTAAATCGTCTGTTATGAAAGAATGCAAATGTAGAATGTCGAAATTTTACAATCTTTCATTTCAGTCATTTGGAATGAAAAGCATGAGTGCTTTATTGTCGAGATAAGGCACTCATGCATATACAATACTATTCATATAATTTTCCTCCTTAAATTTCTTTTAAAGATGTCTTTTTGTCGAAATAGACAATAAAATACTGTCAATATATATATGCAAACTTGTCTAAATAGTCAAGTTTATATTGTCGATTTATGGTGTTTTATGTTAATTGAGATGGATTCTGAGCTGTTTTGTAAAAGGCTCAAAGAAATAAGAACACAAAGGAAAATGACGCAGCAGGATATTGCGGAAAAAACAGGGATTCCATCGACTTCAATTTCGCATATTGAAGCTGGCTCTCGAAAGCCGTCTTTGGAAAATTTTTATAAGCTCATAGTTGTTCTGAATGTGTCTGGTGATTATCTCTTAGGGCGTACGGATCAATACTCTGATCTAGGCACCGACCCAATTTCAAAATCTATTCAAGGCTTACCTGAGTCAGAAAGAGAGATGATTCAGAAATTCATCTTGTCTTTGCAAAAATAATTTATCCGTATTTATACAAATTGAATGTAGTGAATCCATGACTCTTCTTGATTTAAAAGACTTAGAAACCCATTTGTGGGAAGCGGCACATATCATTACTGGTCCGATAGATGCGTCTGACTATAAGACCTACATTTTCCCAATCCTTTTCTTTAAACGTATTTGTGACGTTTATGATGAAGAGCTAGAAAAGGCAATTAAAGAAACTGGTGGTGACGCTGAAATGGCTAAAGCACCAATGTTTCATCGTATTGATATTCCTGACGGCTCTCATTGGGATGATGTAATTGCTAAAACACAGGATGTAGGGCAATGTCTTAAAGAAGCTTTCAATAAAATCGAACAAGTAAATGATAATTTGTATGGCATTTTTGGTGATGCGAGCTGGACCAATAAAGAGCGTTTATCAGATGAACTATTGATTACGTTATTAGGTCATTTTAACAAGTATCACCTTGGTGTTAATGAAGTTCGTAATGATGATATGGGGCGTGCATACGAATATCTGATCAAACGCTTTGCTGATAAAGCTAATAAAAAAGCAGGGGAATTCTACACGCCACGTTCAATTGTACGCTTACTGGTTAATATTCTTGATCCAAAGCCAAGTGAAAGCATATACGACCCAGCGTGTGGTACGGGGGGGATGTTACTGGAAACGATTCATCACGTTGCAGAGAATGGTGGTGATCCACGATCCTTAACTTTAAAAGGACAAGAGAAGAACCTAACCACTGAAGCCATCGCACGTATGAACTTGTTCCTGCATGGACAAGAAGACTTTCAGATCGTGCGTGGTGATACTTTACTCGAGCCTAAATTCCTTAAAAACGACCAGCTTGAGCAATTTGACTGTGTAATTGCAAATCCGCCATTTAGCCTAAAAGAATGGGGTTATAACAAGTGGTCATCAGATTCGTATGCACGAAATGTCTATATGGTAGAAGAGCCTGATGAAAGCAGTGAAGATCCAGAAAAAACCAAACTGGTACGCAAGACTTTCTTAGCACCAAAAACTAATGGTGATTTTGCCTGGATTCAACATATGTTGGCTTCAGTCAAAGATGATGGACGCATGACGGTTGTATTGCCCCACGGCGTATTGTTCCGGGGTAGTGCGGAGCTGGAAATTCGTAAACAGCTTTTGCTTTCAAATCAGCTTGAAGCAGTGATTGGTGTTGCACAAAATTTATTTTATGGAACAGGTATTGCGGCCTGTATTTTAGTACTGCGTAAAGATAGAAAACCTTATCAAAAGAAAGATGGGCCATCAGTAAATAAACCCGTGCTCTTTATTAATGCTGAAGACATCTTTACTAAAGGCCGTGCGCAAAACACACTGAGCAATGAGCAATCTGATGAAATTTATGATCTTTACATCAAAGCAAAAGAAGAGCATCAAGAGCTGATTGGTCAATCACGTTGGGTGCCATTTGCTGAAATTGAAGAAAATGAATTTAATTTAAATATTGCACGTTATGTTCAAAAGCCTTTAGAGCAAGAGACTATGACACTCGAACAGGCTTTAAGTGATTTCACCAACAAAATGGCAGATTTAGAAAAAGCTGAGCAAGAGTTGGAAACGTTGTTAAAAGCCCAAGGTTTTAAGATTAAGGATGTAGGTTAAGTCAAATGGCGAATGAAAATGCAAAATTAGAAGACCTACTTTGGGGTGCTGCTGAGTTCCTCCGTGGGCAAATTGATGCTTCTGACTATAAACAGTACGTCTTTCCGCTTCTGTTCTTTAAGCGTTTGTCGGATGTGTATGATGACGAGCTTGAAGATGCTAAAAAAGAAATGGGTACCGATGACCTGTTTGGCTTCTTACAATTCCATCGTTTTGAAATTCCGAGCGAAGCAAGCTGTAAAACAGTTAAAGAGACAACTCAAGATATTGGTAAAGCCATTCAAACGGCACTACGCACGATTGAAGCTAAAAATGAGCGTTTAGCTGGCGTATTTGGTGATGCGCAGTGGACCAATAAAGAACGTCTGCCAGACCATTTACTCAAAGATCTGGTTGGGCACTTTAGTAAGATTGATTTGGGTTTACATAAGGTCAAGCAAGACGATCTTGGTCAGGCTTATGAATACTTAATTAAGAAATTTGCAGATGACTCAGGTCATACGGCGGCAGAATTCTATACCAACCGTACTGTGGTGCATTTCATGACTCGTATCATGGAATTAAAACCAGGGGAAACCGCTTACGATCCAACTTGTGGTACGGGTGGGATGTTGCTCAATGCAGTCATGGATTTGCGTGAGAAAGGTGAAGAATGGCGTAGCGTAAAGCTCTATGGTCAGGAAGTGAATTTGCTGACCTCGGCGATTGCACGTATGAATATGTTCTTACATGACATTGAAGAGTTTGATATACGCCGTGGTGATACTTTAGGTGAGCCGAAGTTTATTGAAAATGATCAGCTCAAACAGTTTGATGTGATTTTAGCTAACCCGCCGTATTCGATTAAAAAATGGGATCGTAAGAAATTCTCAGCAGATCCTTTTCATCGCAATATGTATGGTGTACCACCACAAGGCTGTGCCGATTATGGCTTCTATACGCACATCATCAAGAGTTTAAAACCGGATACAGGTCGTGGTGCGATGTTATGGCCACACGGCGTATTATTCCGTGATTCAGAGTTTGAAATTCGTAAGCAAGTGATTGAATCAGACATTATTGATGCCGTCATTGGTTTAGGTCCAAACCTGTTCTACAACTCGCCAATGGAGTCTTGTATTGTTGTTTTGGGAACCAATAAACCCAAAGAACGAAAAAATAAGATTCTGTTTATTAATGGTGTAGAGCATGTGACACGAGAGCGTGCGCATAGTCGACTTTCTGAAAAAGACTTAGAAGTATTGGTCAATGCTTACTTTAAGCCTGAAGAAAGTGAGATTGCACGTTTGGTGGATTTAGATGAAGTTCGTCAAAACAATCATAACCTTTCTATTCCCTTATACGTGTCTTTAAAGAAAGAACAAGAAACGGTATCTATGGATCAGCTTTTGGATGATTGGGTAGATAACCGTAAACAGTTAAAAGATTTAGTTGCAGATTTGATGAAAGATTTAAAAAGCTTAGATGTTCAATCAGTGGAGCAAGATGTATGAGTACTGATTTGAATATGGAATATCAAGAAGTAAAGTTTGGTGATATTTGTCGTGAAGTAAAATTGACGACCAAAGACCCAATTGCAGATGGTTATGATAAATATATTGGTTTAGAGCATTTAGATTCAGGCTCTTTGAAAATTAAACGCTGGGGCTTAATTGCTGAAGATAATCCGACTTTTACACGTGTTTTTAAAAAAGGCCATATCTTAATTGGTAAGCGTCGTCCTTATCTTAAAAAAGCAGCAATTGCTGAGTTTGATGGTATTTGTAGTAGTGATATTATTGTGGTGGAAGCCTCAAATAATCAACTATTTAAGAAAATACTTCCTTTCTTAATCCAATCAGAGAAGTTTTGGAATTGGGCAATTAAGACATCAAATGGTTCTTTGTCTCCACGTACAAAATTTAAAGATATTCAAGAGCTTAAGTTGTTAATACCTAAGGATATTTCAGCTACCAATTTTTATGCTGAGTTATTGGGCAAAACGGAAGAGTGCATAGAGAAAGCTTCTTTGTCTCATGAGGCATTTAAGTTATTCAAGAATAATTTGAGTGAGAACCTATTAGAAGGAAAAGAAAGAATACCTGGTTATAAGAATGATTGGAAAAAGAAAAAACTTAAAGATTTAGGAGTTTTTTTAAGAGGATTAACTTATTCGCCTTCCGACGTTACAGACAATACATATGCTCTTTTAGTTTTACGTTCGTCTAATATCAAAGATGGGTTATTAACATTGGATGATAATGTGTATGTGGATAATGAAGGATTGCAAGCAAATCTTGTGAAAAAAAATGACATATTAATTTGTGTTAGGAATGGATCTAAACACCTAATTGGTAAAACAGCATTAATTAATGAGGATATATATGCAACACATGGAGCATTTATGTCTTTATATAGAACAGAATACTCTCAATATATATATCATTTATTTCAGACTAAGCGTTATAAAGAACTAGTTTTTATGAATTTAGGTGCAACAATTAACTCTATTAATGGAAGTGATCTAGAGAACTTTAGCTTTTTTGTTCCTGAGAAATCTGAAATGGATGCTATATCAAAGAAATTATCTTTATATGATGATATTGATAAGAGCTTACATAATAAGTGCGTCAATTTAATTAATTTAAGAAATAATTTAGTAAATCAATATTTGGGGTAGGGATGTTTAACGAGTCAAATGGACCAGAAGAAGCAATTGTCCAAAAACTACAAAATTTAGATGGGGTAAAGTGGGAATTTGTATCGGGGGATACAATTCCTAAATCTCCGCAGGATGTCTTAGTGGGTACTTGGCTTAAGCAGGCGTTGATTAAACTCAACCCTGCCATCCAAGCCAATCCAGACTATGCAGATGAAGTGATTTATAAGCTTCGTGCTGTATTTTTGGAAGCAAAATATACAGGTCTGGTCAAAGCCAATGAAAACTTTTATGAATGGTTGAAATCAGAAAAATCATTACCTTTTGGTGAGAATGGTGAGCATGTCACCATTCACATGATTGACTATAACAATCTTGAAAATAACCACTATGTCGTTTCAAAACAGGTGCATTTCATTGCTGCCACAGAAGCCTATTTTGATATTGTGCTTTACATCAACGGCATACCTCTCGTTGTCGGAGAAATGAAGACGGCAACTCGTCCGGCAATTAGTTGGGAAGACGGCGCTGCTGATTTCTGTGGTGGAACGAAAAATTATTGGAGTAATGTTGCTCCTTTTTTTGTGCCTAACTTACTGTGTTTTGCATCAGAAGGTAAAACATTTGCCTACGGCGCAATCAATGCACGTCTAAAAGATTGGGGACCATGGCATACAACTGAACAGCGAGATGAAATTTTACCGGGCTTGGCATCTGTACTTGAAAGCGTAGCAGGGCTATTAAATCCAAATACGTTGTTAAAGCTACTGCAATCATTCACGCTATATTCGTCCGTAAAAATTGGCAAGAACCTAGCACCGACCAAAATTAAGATTCTGCCACGTTATCCACAATTTGAAGCAGCTTCACAAATTGTACATCGTGTAAAAACTGGCTATCCAAAGAAAGGTCTGATTTGGCATTTCCAAGGTTCTGGTAAATCACTGCTTATGCTGTATGCAGCGCAAATGCTACGTGCCGATGCAAAGCTTAAGAATCCGACTGTATTGGTAGTAGTAGACCGTAAAGACTTAGATGGTCAGATTAATGACACCTTTGGTGGTGCAGATATTAAAAATCTTGTACCTGTACAAAGCTGTAAGAAGCTAGGACAGCATATTGAGCAAGACAGTCGAGGCATCTTAATTACGACCATCTTTAAATTCCAGGATGTAGAAATTGACCAAGATAATCTTAATGGCTTAAATGCACGAGACAACATTATTGTATTGGTGGATGAAGCACACCGTACGCAGGAAGGTTCTCTAGGCGAGAAAATGCGTTGGGCCTTACCAAATGCATTCTTCTTTGGTTTAACCGGTACACCAATTTCAACATTAGAAAAAAATACCTTTAAGCTGTTTGGTGCGGAGGAAGACGGAGGACGCTATATGAATAAATATAGTTATAAACAGTCTATTCGTGATGCTGCAACTAATCCTGTGAAGTTTGAGCCTCGCTTGGCCGAACTACGTGTAGATCGTGAAACGATTGATGCTGAGTTTGAGAAATTAGCCAAAGAAAATGATTTAAGTGAAGAACAAAAAGCACAACTTTCACGCCGTGCTGGAAAGCTAGCATTAATGCTGAAAGCACCTAAGCGTATGCAACGAATCAGCGATGACATTGTTGAGCACTTTAATTCGCATGTTAAGCCTAAAAAGCTTAAAGCGATGGTGGTGGTTTTTGATCGCGAGGCTTGTGTGCAAATGTATTACTTACTGAAAGAAAAACTGGGTAAGGACAGTGTTGAAGTCATTATGAATGTGGACCGTGCGCCAATTGAAGTAACGGACGGTGATAAGAAAGGAAAGCTCAATAAAGACTGGCGCCGTTGGAAAGAAGAGCTTAAGTTGCCGGTAGAAAAGGATGATTTTGAGCGTTGGCAAAAAATTGATGCTGATAGCCAAACACAGAAAGATATTTTAGAAGGTTATAAAGATTCAGAGAATCCATTACAAATCATTATTGTGACGGCGAAGTTGCTGACTGGTTTTGATGCACCAATCTGCTATTGCATGTATTTGGATAAACCACTTCGAGATCACACTTTACTCCAGGCAATGTGCAGAACGAACCGTCTGTATGAAAAAGATGGAGTTAAAAAAGAGATGGGCTTAATTGTCGATTATCTTGGTGTATTTGAAAACTTACGCACGGCGCTGGCTTACGATCCTGAAGATATTGATAAGGTGGTTGAAGCGATTGAAAGTTTTAAAGAGCTATTTCAGCCCGCATTGCAAAAGTGTCTAGATTTCTTCCCGGGTGTAGATCGAACAGTGGAAGGCTTTGAAGGCATTATGGCTGCACAGGAATGCCTGCCTACCAATGAAAAACGAGATAACTTTGCTCGTGCCTTTGGCGTGGTGAATAAACTGTGGACGGCAATTTACCCAGATAATTTCTTAAATCCTCATCGACAAGATTTTAAATGGCTGGCGCAGATTTATGAAAGTATTCGTCCTGCAACGGGTACAGGTTCATTAATTTGGGCAGCACTTGGACCACAAGTGATACAAATGATTCATGAAAATACCGATGTAAACCGTATTCGTGATGACATTAGTTCACTGACCATGGATGAACATGCAATCTTTACATTGACTGAGAAAGAGCAGGAGCGCCGTGCAAGTCAGCTTGAGATTAATCTTTTAGGTCGATTAAGAGGCCATGATGATCCGCGTTTCGTTCAACTTGGTGAGCGGTTAGAAAAGCTCCGTCAAGATTATGAAGCAGGGGTAATCAAGGCTATTGATTGGTTAAAAGGTTTGCTTGAAACAGCGAAAGAAACTGTTCAGGCTGAGCGTGAAACAGGGGAAGTACCTGTTACTGAGCTGGATAATAAAGAGGCTTTAACGAAGCTATTTATTGAAACCCGACCTGAAAAAACACCCGATATTATTCGTCAAATTGTTGAGCAGATTGATGAGATTGTGAAAATAACACGATTTGATGGTTGGCAGACTTCGGTAAGTGGTCCACGAGAAGTACAAAAGGCATTGATCATTACACTGAATAAGTTTGGTTTAGGGAAAGATAAAGAGCTTTTTGAAAAGGCTTATGGGTATATCAAGGGGCATTATTAAAATGGATTTTATAGTTATCGGAAGTAGAGAGTGGTTTAAATCAGAGGGTAGAAATGTTGCATACTTAAAAATTGATCATTGGGATGATTATGATTTTTGTACTCAATTTTCTGTAAAGTTATTTGATGATCAAGGTGTTGGGGTTGAATTAGGTGATGTTAAAATTGGATATCAGGGTCAACCTAAGGACACTGATTTTCCAACGTATAAAAAGTTAGATCAATATTTTCAATCTTTAGATGAAAAATTTTTCTCATTAGGCCAAAGTGTTGAATACTATAAAAAGCTTAATAATGTTTCAGAATTTAGTAGAAAAGGATATTTAGAAGCACTTAATGATTTAGTTCATCAGCCTAATTTGATTGATACTATTTCAAAAGAGGAAGTCTTTGGGTATTCACTAATTCGAGATGTCAGTTTAACCTCAATAAAAGGTCAATTTAAAAATGTACTAGAAGGTGGTAATGAATTAACGCCTTTTAATTTCAGATTTAAAAGTATTGATACAGAAAGAATTGGAGGGGTTCAATTAGAGTTTGATGTAGAAGTTGGTTCTAAGCCATCTACTAATCTACATGCAATTATTGGTAGGAATGGTGTTGGTAAAACTACTCTTATCAATAGTATGATAGCGAGTATAATGAATAATAGCTCTGATGATTCAGCTACTTTCTATGATCTGAGTCGCTATAGTGAAAAAGTCATTAGTAAAGATTATTTTAGTGCATTATTTTTAGTTTCATTTAGTGCATTTGACACATTTAGGCCACCTCTTGAACAAAATGATCCGGCTAAAGGAACATGTTTTTATTATCTAGGGCTGAAGAATCTTGATGAAAATGACAGCTTAAAGAGCTTTGGTGAGCTTAGAGAAAATTGTTTAGACTCCTTAATTAATTGTTTTAATAATAAAAAAAAGAGAAGAAGGTGGATCAATGCAATTGATAAACTTGGTTCTGACTCAAATTTTTTTATGATGAACCTAAAAGAATTGTTACCAATATATAGAAATACAGTGAGAGAGGTTTCTGAATCATTTCAAATTAATTCGAATGATTTAGAAACTAAGAAAAAGAAAAGTGAATATATAAAGAATAAATTTAGGATTTTTTTAATCCCTTATCTTTCAAGAATGAGTTCTGGTCATGCAATAGTTTTTATGACAATTCCGCGACTGGTTGAAAAAGTGGATGAGAAAACTTTAATTCTTTTCGATGAGCCAGAGACACATTTACACCCACCTTTATTGTCAGCATTAGTTAGAGCACTATCAGATTTACTAGTTAATTGTAATGCTGTATCGATTATTGCAACTCACTCGCCTGTGGTGCTTCAAGAAGTTCCAAGTAACTGCGTTTGGAAATTATTTAGACGTGGGAAAAATATGGAGTTTTCAAGACCAAAAATTGAAACTTTTGCTGAAAGTGTAAGTGATTTAACTACTGAAATTTTTGGATTGGAGGTTACTCATTCCGGATTCCATAATTTACTACAGGAATCTGTAAATGAAGGGAAAAACTATAAAGAGATTCTAGAAGAATTTAATCATCAAATTGGTTTTGAAGGTAGAGCTTTACTTAAAGTCATGATTGCAGACAGAGAAAGAGGCCATCAAGAATGAAAAGACTAGCTAAGCCTGATTATGATTTTGGTGATGTGCTTGATAAATGTATAAGTGGAATATTACGTGGTAATGAAGACTTAAAAACTACGATTCAGGCTGATAAAAGAGAAGCTTTATTAGATGGTGCATGTTATGAAAATGAAGCGCAACAAGGGAAGTTATATGCTTATCAGGAAATGAAACGTTTTCATAATTTAACGGCAATTAGTGTACAAACAAAAGATCACTATATACATTTATATGAAACCTATTTTGTTCCTGAATCAAAACCTGAAACACGTACAATTTATGATGCAATATTGAATGTTGCTAAAGAAGATTGTCCATTCTGTGGAGGTTTGGGTACTCCCAAAAATTTAGATCATTTTTTGCCTAAAGCTAAATTCCCACAGTTTAGTGTTTTTCCATCTAATCTAGTTCCCGTTTGTCTTGATTGTAATTTGGATAGTAAGAAAACTTCTTATGCTTCTACTGCTGAAGAACAGACATTACATCCATATTTTGATAAATCAATATTTTTTCAAGAGCAATGGATAACAGCAGACTACATTGCTGATACAAATCTAGATGAACCGGGTGAATTTCAATATTACGTAAGTGCTCCGAGTAATTGGGAGGATATAGATAAAGCTAGAGTAGAAAATTATTTTGAAGATTTTAAATTAGCTAGTCGGTACGCCAAGCAAGCTACATCCTCTCTAAAATCTAAATTAAGATCAATTAAACGTGAATTAGATAGAGGGGTCAGTATTCAGGAAATTATTGATGATGTTATTCAGCCTGATATTGATGATGCACCTTTTGTAAATTATTGGGAAGTCGGGATGAGTGATGCGCTTATCAAATATTTAGCTGTACAGTAAAGAAAAAATGAAAATATAAGTTTGGACTTATGTGTTTGATCAATTTTTTGTTAATTTTTTATGGCTAACAATTTTGTTAGCATAATTTTGGAGACAAAAATGAGTGCTACGTGGAATGCTGCGAAAGAAGTTTACCACTTCAATCAAATACGTCAGACATACTCAGAACAAGATCATTTGCATGCATTAGCAACTGATATTATGACTCATGAGAGTTTAGCATATGTTGACGCTATGCAAAAAGCTACAGCTATATATCACTACCATTTATATTTACAAAGTAATTACTTGCCAAATAGAAATGCACGTTATCAGTTACAACAACAATCTGATGATGGGCTTAACTTTCAACCTGCTGGCTAATGAATAATGCGGATAGGTGGGGGATTGCCCTCCACCTACAACTATGGGAATATTAAAATGTCAAAAGAAAATTTTAGTGATATTGAGTTGGAAAATAGAAGTGTAACGAATGCTATGGCATCTATACTTAGTCTTCAAACAACTCAAGTAAATGATATACTTCCAGTACAATCTGAATCTTTTCAAGAAGTCAAAAAAGTATTAAATGACTTATTGAATGAGGGGTTTAGTGATAAATGGCGTAGAACCTTAAGCTTTGAGTTAAAAGCCGATTATTTAGATCAGCCATCATTGGAAAATGCTAGTGCTCAATTTGATAACTCATTAAACCCAAATAATTTTTCAGATATTGCACGAAGTAATTATAAAAAAAGACTTAATATTTTAAAAAAATTTGAAGAAAAGATTTATAAAAAAGAAGAACTTCTTAAAATGATAGAAGATGAAACAATTGCTCCTACATTCGAAAATGGAGTTTATAAATTAACATTGCAAATCGAAAATCAATTTAATTTTTTATACCATCAATATGAATCCGATGAAATGGATTGGATAGAATCTCAGAACCCAAATGCTGAAAATTTAATATTGGATTCGAATCAAATAATGCAGGTGGCAGATAGAGCTTATAAAGCTTTATTTAATTACATTGAGAGAAATAAACTTATTGATAATGAGGATTCAATATGGGAGAAAATAATTATAAATTCTTCTATAAATCGATCAATAATTGAGTTCGATGAATTTTATAGAATCAGTTGTGAGGTAAATAGTTTAATTGAAAAAATGTTTGATGATATTAATTTTGATTTGAACTTTTCATTGCCTGAAAATATTTTTGTAGAACAAATGTTCAATAATTTGTCTATGGGGGATGGGGTTTCCAAAGAAAAAATAGGATACCAGGTAGAAGATTTCTTAGAGGCATATTTTAAGTTTCAACGTCAAACTAAAATTGGTCCAGATTTTGAAAAAATTCATGGTTCACTTGAAAATAAAAATTTAGTAAATTTAATCTTTATTTGGTTGGCCTATGGTGGTGTGAAAATAAATAATAGAATTTTAGGTGATACTAACTCGACTAGAAAAATAGTTACTCCAAGACAACAGTCTTTAAAAGAAGTAAGATCAACAAACATTTACTATATTATAAGAAGATTGTATGACACTTTGTTTTACTCAACACAGTTGAAGCAAGAATTATTTAAAAAAGATAATATTTTTGAATATCAAAAAGTAATTGCTTATAAGCGTGCTAAAATTCGACAGATTTTGGTGTCAATGAAATTCTTTAATCTTGATACCTTGAATAGGTTAAGTGCTAATTTTTCTAAATAAAGCATCCCCCTCTTTGGATGAGATAAAAGAGGGGGGTATAAATCATGCTATGCCAATTAATGTTTTAGCTTGGTTAGATTTGAAAAATTCCGCGATCTCATATAAGAAAACACGGCGTCCCTCATCAGCTTTTACATAGCTTTGTTCCAATTGTGCGCCGTGCTTTAGCATCAGATCGACAGCATAAGCATTATCTTTTTCAACGGCTAGCATGAAGGGTGTATAGCCTTTGATTGGATACTGAGCTGTATTTTGATTTGGATCGGCACCATATTGTAAAAGTAACTCGAAAATCTCGTAGGCATCGCAAACTTTCTTGTCTCCAAGAGAGATTCGCTTCACCTCCTCAAATAATACCTTTCTAGGGTCATGGCTTGGTAGGCTCTGGAGTTGCTTATAACTTTCGATATCGCTACCACCGTTAGAATGACGTCTAATCGAATCTGCAAGATATTTATCATTTGCTTGCTCAACTTTATGATCATTCAATATGCCAATCACACCTAAATTCTGGTAAAGCATGGAAATACCATAAAGACCTGTAACATTAGGATTAGCCCCATTCTCTAATAACAATTTTGCAAGTTTTGGTATATTTTCCTCAACAGCTAGGTTTAAGGGGCAAGTCTGCTTTTTCGCTGTGCATTCATTTAAAAGCTCTTTATCAAAACCACATTCGAATACATATTGGATGAATGCGTATGTTTCATCGAATTTAGCAGCAATGTGGTTCAATGCCAAAAGCACAATACTTTCTTTATTTGAAGTTAATGCATTTATGTTTGCACCAGCTTCAATGAGCTTTCTAGCCGTAGAAAAATCTCCGATAGCGACAAAGTAGTGAAGTTGAGGCCATTTACGTCTTTGTTCAATATCAATGTGAATGCTTACATTTACTTTTTTAAAGTTAGGGCTAATATCCATAGGAACTGCTAGTTTGCTGATTTTTGGAATTAATTTCTTAATTTCCATACCGTTGTCACTAAAAGTCTCGGTAGTAAAATATTTAAAGAATCCAACTAGGGTTGCTTCTTTTTCCCATTCTTCAAAAACAAAGTCGGTTTTAAAGCGGTCAGGGCGCTCAATTGGATCAAAGATTCCAACTTTAAGGTCAAATTGGATCGCTAAATTTGAAATCTTTCCAATGAGTTTATTTTGGCTCTCCACAAGTGAAGCAATACAAAGTATCTCATTAAGTAGTACTTCTAAATAACGCATATCACGATATAACAAACCATCTAGGCATAGTTCATATTCAGCGAGTGCTTCCTTAAATTGATATTGATATACCAAATTAATTGCTTTAGCCCAATGAATATATGGCAGGAGATGACTTACTTCTTGGTGCTCAGTAAGGTACTTATCTATTTGGTTTATCATCAATGTATTTAGTTGAAAAGTAGTCTCACCTGTTGAGCTATATACTATTGATGCTAAGCGAGTGTCGGTTTGATCAATACGTTTAACATGCGTTTTATCAAAAAACACTTGAGTCAACTTCTGATATGAAAGAGGGATCTCCATCAAAAAAGGAAAATGTGTTTGTGCATTGGCACTAGCCATCGCTCTAAATGTAAGTGCTTGGGTGTCATGTTGCGAAATACGATGAGACTTCAATTTTTGGTTGTGTTGTTCGGCCAAAAACTGGATAAAGTTTCCATGTTGCAATGAGAAGCCATATTTAATTTTTAAGGCTTGTAGCAAGCGTGCAAAACACAACAATTCATAATGTGCTTGCGATCCTTCAGTGTCGGTCAAGAATAAGCGTTTTAAGGTCGACGGCGTAGGTAATGCATCTGGGCGACCAAATTTACTGATGTAATTTTTATCATCAGGACTTAAATCGTCACTTTTCCAAAAAAGAGCAAATTTTTCATCATTATTTTTTAGATAACTTAAGCTTTCTTGAATAAAGTTTTCGCCTTTCCAGTGCTTAGTAATGCCCATTTGTGTAACGCAAAAGGTTATGAGTTGATGAAGAGATGGAACTAAGTAATTCGACCATAGTGAAGTTCGAATAGAATCAACATTCATCAATGCAGTTAAGCGAGCATGTATTAGCATTGCACTATAGCGGTCTAACACATTACATTTAAGCAATGTCGTGAACTGCAAATTTGTACGATCTGAAAACTCTTTTGGGCATAATTGATCTAAAAATAAGTCGGCATCATAGTGCGATGTGAATAGTTTGTTTGATGAACCGTCTAAGTGTTTAGAATCCGTCTCTGAGAGTTGGCTCTTGGTATCCATGTGGCTAAATAAATCACGAATAATTTCTATAGTTGTTGGAAAGGTATTCTTTGGCATAGTAAAGCTCTGCGTATATCTGTCTTAAAGTTTAAATAGGCTTTTCGGTCACTGGGAGTACCGGGTATCGTAATCTTTTGTATTTGATTTACAAGCAAAAAATCATGTTTTTTGCCTGGTCTAAAAGATGCGATACCATCCTTAATAAGTCGCCGAATAAATTTGTTCAGCTCTTTGTCATTACTGTACTTTTTCATCGGGAATCCTGGATTAAGGGGATTGCTCCCCTTAATGATTATTTGGCATTACCACGGCCACCACCTGATGGGCGACCTGTTGTACTTGGCCAGTTGCCACCAGGACCGGGATGAGATGACGGTGGGCGATTGTATTGAATGTGCATGAGGAGTATCCTTCGTGTGCATAGCGGAATTGCTATGAATTGAAGAATATAGAAATGCAATATTTTCTTCTTCTGAGAGAATGGATTTTAATTTTTAAAAACTAATTTTGGCTTGTTCTAATACCCAGTTTTCATACTTCTGTAGATGCCCTCGCAACATATCCATGGGGCGAACGGTATAGTGCTTTTCTGCTAAAGCACTTGGTTTATGTCCAGAAATTTGTGCAGTGACACCTACAGGAATATCGACCCATTCTGCCAATGACTTAAATGAACGTCTAAGACCATGTATTGTTAGCTGAATATCTATTTCATTACAGATTTTCTTAAATTC
Source organism: Acinetobacter sp. MYb191 (assembly GCF_037572605.1). Classification (NCBI taxonomy): domain Bacteria; kingdom Pseudomonadati; phylum Pseudomonadota; class Gammaproteobacteria; order Moraxellales; family Moraxellaceae; genus Acinetobacter; species Acinetobacter sp. MYb191. Next base: position 50,584 of record NZ_JBBGZP010000019.1, read on the forward strand.
TTTGTAAGGATTAACGATGTATCCCGTCGCAGAGGTATTACTGCTAAATATATAAGATGAATCGCTGGTTTTTTTTAAGTCACGTAGTAATTTTTCTACGTATTTGGTCATAGGTATAATACGCCCATTATCTTCAACTTTATCCTTCAGTTGGATCGTTTTCCACCTAAAATCTAAGTCTTCCCATGTAAGTGATAGAAACTCATCTTTTCTGGCTCCAGTTAATAGACAACAAATATAAAATGTAGCCAAGGCTTTATTTTGAGAATTGAGAACGGTAGAGAACCATATGTCTAACTGTTCTCTTAGGAGGCAATCTTTTCTTGCTTGAACTGGCTTTACTTTGGATCTTACTTTTTTAGATTTAATTGCATTTGTAGGTGCTATTCCTTGGAATCTATCATCTTCTTCACACCAATTTAAAAAGGCTCTAACGAGACGGAAAGCTTTACTAGCTGTAGTTTCTCGGTAATTATTATTCTGAAGCCATTCAGAAAAAAAGTTGTTATCAAGATCTGATAACCTTTTTTCTAATAATTCAAAAATAGGCTGAGGTTTATAGTGAAATTTTTTGATTTCATCAAATCCACCTTTTGATAGTAATAAATGATCAAGGTAGGTGCGTTCTCTCCATCTTTCTTTATTTTCTTCAAGATAAATATTCCAAGCTTCTTTGAATAAAGTTTCTTTTCGTTTTTCAGTCTTAAGATATTCTTGGTCTGATTTAATACGTTTATCTTTTTCAACTTTGGGGTCGATCCCTTGCGTACACATTACAGCAAGCTCTTTAGCTTTTTCACGAGCTTCAGTTAGTCGCCAATCTTTAATATTCCCAATAGTTATACGTCGTGTTGTAGACCCTACACGTCCCTGAAAGATATATGTCTTTTTATTGTTTGGGGTTACTTTTACCCCAAAACCGCTGGTAGAGCTATCCCAATAGAAAGAAGGCTTTGAGTCAGATAGGCATTCTAGTTTTTCAATTGCTGGTTTTGTAAAATTCATATAGATACCAAAAAAATAAGCAATTAGTAAGCATATTTAAGATACTATAATCAACTTTAAAGGCCAATGGTTGAAAAATAAAGTTTCGTATCTTATTGTATATAAAAATATATTTGATTTTTTTCTTGTGTGTCATTGTATGGGTTGTAGAACTCATAATCCGTTGGTCCACAGTTCAAGTCTGTGTGGGCCCACCATACATATCAACCACTTAGGTGTATTAATCCTAAGTGGTTTTTTATAGTTAATTTCTTGTAAGCACTATGTAAGCAATTAAAAAAATCAGAAAGCTTACATACTTATAATGTTGTCTTGTCATTGAATTTCATTTTGAAGGTTTTATTTCTGACTTATGACCATCTGAATCAATCTCATATTTCCTAAATGTCTTTTTAATATAGAGATTGGCTAAGGCAAGTTTGGTTTCTATGAGGGCTTATTTGGTGAATCCGTTACTCATTTTTTTCTCGTTTATAATTGGTGGGCTTGTAATATTAGTGTTCTGGAAAATATTATTAAAAGATATTTACTATAAGATCTGTAGGCTTATAAGAGGCAAAGAGACAGAGGCTGAAATTGTTTATTACTTAGATTCTCTTATTAAAGTTCAATATCAACCGCTATTTTTTATGCAGTTGCGGCTCAACATCGATGGAAATGAAACTATCACTGATAAATTTAAAGTTATCATGAGAAAAAGTGACGCTGCAAAATATGCTGTTGGAAAAAGAGTAAAAATCAAATATGACCTTAAAAATATTGAAAATGTCATAATACTAAATGTAATTGAAGATCTATAAATAAGCTTATGTCTAAAATTTTAGTGACTATTTATCATTTAAATTTTTCAAGTTATAAAGTCATGTTAAAAACTAACGGAGCTTTATGCAATAGTCTGTATAAAGCTCCGTTATTCTTCACTATACGTGAATGAATATTATGCAGAATTTAGGAATCAGCAGATTGAACTTTATCTGGTAAAGCTCGCCAAACAAAGATAGAGAGAATTAAAAACATCACGCCGGAAATAGTGAGCACCTTACTATGTGAATGAATAAAAGCGTCTGAAGCTGCTTGTTTAAGCTCTTGCATCAACGCTGGGTCCAAATGTCGAAGTAGTGAGATCGCCTCACCTATTGAAGAGCTTGCTTCAGTAAGCATATTTGCAGGTAGTGTATCCGGTAAAACAATAGATTGTGCATAGAATAATGAAAGTAACAATCCAAAAATAGCAACTCCCAAACCAGCCCCGAGTTCATAAGCCATACCCTCAATTGCTCCAGCTGCGGTTGCTTTCTCAGGGGAAACGGCAGACATAATAGCTGCTGTAGAAGACAATAATGCAATTTCAACACTGATACCCATAAACACCATCCATACCCAAGCTTGAATATAATGTGTACCAAAATTGGTCATGGCTAAACCAAAGAAACATACAGCACACATCAACATGCCCACTGTCGCTACAGGACGTAAACCATAATGATTCATCAGAACACTGGTGAAAGGCCCACCAATACTGATAGCAATCATAAACGGTAAAATAAAGAGTCCTGCTTCAAGCGGTGTATAGCCATACACAAACTGTAATTCTTGAGAAAGCAATAATTCAAAACCTACCAGTGCAATCATGGCAACCATTGCCATCACAATACTGGTTGAGATGATAGGATTCTTAAATAAGCTAAAGTCAATCATCGGTTGAACTGCACGGAGTTGATGCCGAACGAAGCCCGCCAATAAGCATAATCCAACAGCAAAAACCAACACTATCCCAAAACTAAAAGCGTAGATCGATGTTTTAATTGAATAGATCAGCATTAAAATCGCGATCACTAAGATCAGTGCTTGTAACAGGTTCAAAGGCTGTTTGGTTTGCACTGTTTGTTTAGGGACCAGCCATAAAGTCAAAATGAGTACAAGAATAATAATAGGAACATTAATGAGGAATACTGTACCCCATGAAAAGTGTTCCAATATAAAGCCACCTAAAAGCGGACCAAAAGCAGCGCCACCGCCGCCAACGGTTCCCCAAACTCCTAAAGCATAATTTCGCTGTTTTTCATCTAAGAAGGTGTTTCGAACACCAGCCAAAGTTGCCGGTAGAATCATGGCTGCCCCGACACCTAAAAAGGCTCTGGCTGCAATCAACATATAAGCTGAATTTGCAAAGGCCGCCATCAATGAAGCCACACCAAAAATACTTGCGCCAATTAACATCAGGCGCTTAAAGCCAATTCGATCTCCCAATGCACCCATTGGCAAAATTAGCCCAGCCATAATCAGCGAATAAATATCGATGACCCATAACATTTCACTGGCAGACAAAGAGAGGGTTGAACTCAATGTCGGGATCGCAACGTGGAGTACTGTTGCATCAATTGAAACAGGTAAATAAATAAGTACGATGATTGCCAAAATCACCCATTTACGGGACATAAAACACCTAATTAAAGTTGGACGCTTGTTCAAGTTTGCTTATTATATCCACACTTGAACAAGTGTCCAACTTTGTTTAATATCTGTTTTGTAAACTCTGTTGAATACTAATGCAATGAACTATTTAAACCGTGAACAGCGTCGTACGATGATTTTAGATGCAGCAAAATGCGTAGCACTACTAGAAGGTCTTAATGGTTTAACTGTGCGTAGGATTGCCGCCGAAGCCCAAGTTTCGACAGGGCAAGTGCATCATCATTTTGAATCAAGCTCGCACTTAAAAGCTGAAGTATTTATTGAGTTGATGAATCAACTCGATCAAGTAGAAGATCAAATCACAACCAATAGTAGTCTTGAACGCCTATTTTTATTGCTCGGCATTGAAAATATTGAACAAACACAACCTTATTTACGTTTATGGAATGAGGCTGAGATTTTAATTGAACAGGATCAGGAAATTAAAAAAGCTTATAACGTAACAATGGAACAATGGCATAACTCTTTAGTGGCCACCATTGAGCAGGGGATTACTCAGCAAGAATTTAAAGTTTCTACAGTAAGTTCTAGTCAAGACATTGCATGGCGGCTGATTGCTTTTGTTTGTGGTTTAGAAGGGATCTATCAACTCGGCTTAAAGGGCTTAGATCAGCATTCTTTTAAGCACCATGTTGAAATGGTACTTAAAATGGAACTGTTTCAATAAAAGAAAGTTCCAGCGTGGTATTTCATTATTTAAGCCATTCGGTCTTCGTATCCCATGAGCTTTTGTTTAATCCACATTAGTTCAGCACTTGGAAGAATCTGTACCTCGTGCCTTGTCGAGAGAGTCATACCTGCTAAATCATCTCATTCTTATCTCTTTTTTTAGTATCGGGGTCTAAGATAGTTTGAAAATAAAAAGTCATGGGACGTTTAGTAGTGACTTGCTGTTGCTCAAATTCGGTGTGTTGCTGGATACTTTAAAGTGCAGCGTGAGTTAATAAATTTGTACTACGAAGCATTCATTTCAAATGTAACCATATAAGTATTCAGATAAATAATGGTTATAACAAAAGTAATTGATTTTAAATTGTTTATGTGTGAAAGCCTTAAGCGGTTTGGATAGTCTAACTGCATTACGATGTCGTAAAATGCTAAGTGAATGTCGCCTTATGTAAAGTGTTGCTCTATTGAGTGTTGTAGTTTTGATGTGTGATTAATCACTGAATAAAAATATAGCATGGATAGAAAAATGACGTCGAATAAAGCAATACGATTCTATGGATCGGGTGTTCCTGAAGTAATGCGCTACGAAGATATAGAAGTAGGAAAGCCAGCCGCAGGGCAAGTTCTTCTACGTCATGTGGCAGTAGGGCTAAATTATGCTGACACCTATTTCCGTGATGGTACATACCAAATTCCGCTGCCAAATGGCATGGGCGTAGAGGCTTCTGGTGTGATTGAGGCCGTAGGTGAGGGTGTTACCGACTTTCAAGTGGGCGACCGTGTCACTTATACCGGCTTTTTAAATACCTTGGGTGCTTACAGCACATCACGATTAATTGACGCAAATGTTCTGATCAAACTTCCTGAAGGTATCTCATGTGAAACTGCGGCTGCCATGACCATGCGCGGTTTGACGTCTGCCTATCTCATGCGTCGTATTTATGATTTTAAAAAAGGTGACACAATTTTATTGCATGCCGCGGCAGGCGGTGTGGGATTGATTGTTGCACAGTGGGCAAAATTACTCGGTTTAACCGTGATTGGTACAACGTCATCTGACGAAAAAGCAGCGATAGCAAAAGCATATGGTTGTGACCATGTCATTAACTATAGCCATGAAAATGTGGCGGAGCGTGTGCGCGAATTAACTCAAGGCGTCGGTGTCAATGTGGTCTTTGATAGTGTGGGCAAAGACACTTTTATGTCGTCATTAGATTCATTAAAGCGTCGCGGTTTAATGGTGTGCGTGGGTACGGCATCAGGGCCGATTCCAGATTTCAATCCAGTGCTACTTGCCATGAAAGGCTCGCTTTATATCACCCGCCCAGCGCTGGCGGATTACATTGCTGACCCAGCTGAAAAGCAAGCTTTGGCCAACGAGCTGTTTGACCATGTTGCAAGTGGTCGAATCAAAATTGAAATTAATCAACGTTATGAACTTAAAGATGCCGTACAAGCACACCGTGATTTAGAGGCACGTAAAACAACGGGTTCATCTATTTTCGTTATTTAAGTTTGTTATTAGAAAGGATTTCTTATGCAAATTGAACAATTAAGCTGCAATATTGGCGCAGAGCTCAGCGGCATAAATTTGGCAGATGCGATTCACGATCAAGATTTATTTAGTGAAATTCGCTCGAACCTTCTTAAGCATCGAGTGTTGTTTTTTCGAGATCAAGATTTAACTCGTGCTGAACATGTGGCATTTGCAGAGCGTTTTGGGCAGTTGGAAGACCATCCTGCGGTAGGGAGTCACCCAGATCACCCGGGTTTGGTGCAAATTTATAAAAGCCCAGATAGTCCGATCGATCGTTATGAAAATGCGTGGCATAGCGATGCCAGCTGGCGTGAAATTCCCCCAATGGGTTGCGTATTACGTTGTGTCGAAGCGCCACAGGTCGGTGGAGACACCATGTGGACCAATATGATTTTGGCTTATGAAAACTTACCTGAAGAGATTAAAGCTAAAATTGATGGTTTACGTGCACGTCATAGTATCGAAGCTAGTTTTGGTGCAGCAATGCCAATTGAAAAGCGTTTAGCATTGAAAGCGCAGTTTCCAGATGCTGAACATCCAGTAGTGCGTACTCACCCAGAAACAGGCGAAAAAATCCTGTATGTGAATGCATTTACTACTCATTTTACCAATTACCATACCAAAGAGCGTGTTCGTTTTGGGCAAGATGCTAATCCAGGCGCAGCTGATTTACTACGTTACCTCATTTCACAAGCCTCCATTCCAGAGTACCAAGTTCGTTGGCGCTGGAAGCCAAACAGTATTGCTATTTGGGATAACCGTAGCACACAGCATTATGCCGTGATGGACTATCCTGCATGCCACCGCAAAATGGAACGCGCGGGCATTATTGGCGACCAGACTTACTAAGTTTGAAAACTAAAACATTTAAAGAAACTCACAATTTAAACACTATAAAGGGAGATGCACATGCAATTCTTTGACGATTCTTTGCACCCAGAAAACATGGATAAAGTGGTTATTACGGTTGCGCCTTATGGCCCAGAGTGGATGCCAGAAGATTTTCCAGAAGACATTCCTGTCACGATGGACGAGCAAATCCAAAAAGCAGTGGAGTGCTATGAGGCGGGTGCAACTGTACTGCATTTGCATGTACGTGAACTGGATGGTAAAGGCTCAAAGCGTTTGTCTAAGTTCAATGAGCTAATTGCAGGGGTGCGTGAAGCGGTACCTGACATGATTATTCAGGTCGGTGGCTCAATTTCATTTGCGCCTGAAAGTGAAGGTGAAGCTGCACTTTGGCTCAGTGATGATACTCGTCATATGTTGGCAGAACTGACTCCGAAACCTGATCAGGTGACGGTTGCAGTTAACACCACGCAAATGAATATTATGGAGCTGTTGTACCCAGAGTACTTAAAAGGCACATCACTTGAGCATCCTGCTATTCAAGAAGCGTATGCAGAAATGACTGTACCTGCAGGGCCAGCATGGTTGACCGAACATTTAAAACGTCTAACTCAAAATGGTATTCAGCCACACTTTCAGTTAACTGGTATGCACGGCTTAGAAACCTTAGAGCGTATGGTACGTAAAGGCTTATACATGGGGCCATTGAACCTGACATGGATTGGTATCGGTGGTGGTTTTGATGGTCCAAATCCATTTAACTTCTTTAACTTTATTCACCGTGTTCCAGACGGCTGTACCTTAACTTCAGAATCATTACTGAAAAATGTTCTGCCGTTCAACACCATGTCTATGGCGATGGGTTTGCATGCACGTGTCGGTAATGAAGATACGATTATTGATCACCGCGGTCAGCGTTTTGGTTCAGTGCAGCAAATTGAACAAACTGTTCGTATTGCCCATGAGCTTGGTCGTGAAGTGGCGACTGGCAAAGAAGCGCGTGAGATCTACCGCATTGGTGTGCAGTACAACAGTATTGAAGAAACCTTGCTGGCCAATGGTATGGCGCCGAACCGTAAAGCGGGTCAAAAAGGTGTTCCGCAACGTATTCATGAAGTGACATCTGAGCAAAACTCATATGAAATGAATCGTAAAGTCGGTTAATAAGTCACGATTAAAACAAGTAAATGAACATAAGCCGAGTCAAATGGAATGTTGACTCGGACTTGGTCACAAAGATGATTGTGCTGCGGATCAAGTGCAATTTTTATGAAGAATGAGAATTAGAACATATAAGAAACACAAGGAGGTCGTATGGGCGCGCATCAATATGCCAGTTCTACAGATGGTTTGGATACATCGATTGACGTACCACGTAAGTATGCGTGGTTGGTTTTTGCTTTAACTTTTGGCTTGCTCATTTCTGACTATATGTCACGCCAAGTGCTCAATGCGGTCTTTCCTTTGATCAAGAGTGAGTGGACGCTAAGCGATAGCCAGCTGGGTTTACTCAGTGGCATTGTGGCTTTAATGGTGGGCTTATTGACGTTACCTTTATCCATTTTGGCAGATCGATTTGGCAAGGTGAAAAGCTTAACACTCATGGCCGTGCTTTGGAGTTTGGCCACTTTAGGCTGCGCTGTCGCGGAAAACTATGAACAAATGTTCATAGCGCGTTTTATGGTCGGCGTGGGTGAAGCAGCGTATGGCAGTGTTGGTATTGCTGTCGTGGTTGCGGTTTTCCCTCGCGATATGCGTGCTACTTTAGCCAGTGCTTTTATGGCGGGTGGCGTGTTCGGTTCATTTCTAGGCATGGCGCTAGGTGGTGTGATGGCTGAGCATTTTGGTTGGCGCTGGGCATTTGCAGGTATGGCCGTATTTGGGCTGATTCTGGCCTTTTTATATCCAGTCATTGTAAAAGAAACAAAAATTGGCAAGACTTGCCGTCAACTTCGCGCAGAACAAAAATACGATAAATTGACCAACCCATTACGTTCTATTTATTCCAGCCGCTCAGTCATTGCGACTTATATTGGCAGTGGTTTGCAGTTGTTTGTGGGTGGCACGGTGATCGTTTGGTTCCCGAGTTATCTCAACCGTTACTACGGTATGAGCACCGATAAAGCTGGGTTAATTGCAGCCATTATCGTACTCAGTAGCGCAGTGGGCACCATTCTTTGCGGTATGTTATGTGACCGCTTAGGCCGAGATCGTCCCGTTCGCAAAGTAACGTTAGCCATAGCTTTTTGCTTGATTGGCTGTGTGTTGTTATCCATTGCATTTGCAATGCCTGCGGGTAATGCACAGTTACTCATGATCTGCCTTGGGATGTTCATTGCGCTTGGCACCAATGGTCCATCGAGCGCCATGGTCGCAAACCTCACACATAACTCGGTTCATAGTACCGCTTTTGCGACATTAACCTTAGCCAACAATTTCCTAGGTCTAGCTTTGGGGCCTTTAGTGGTCGGCAAAGTTTCAGACCTGATTGGACTACATAGTGCGTTTCAATTGATGCCGCTGATGAGCATTGCAGCTGCTGCTGTATTTTTCTACGCAAAACAACATTATGTACGCGATGTTGCCCGTTTTAATGCGCAGGCAATACCGCTGAATATTCAACACAACCCAGCATTAGATACGGATGATAAGTGATGACTCATGAAATCAATATTGAAGTTTTTTTTGATTTTATTTGCCCGTGGTGCATGATCGGGAAACGTCAGTTACAGGTCGCAATAGAAAAATTACGATATAGCCATCCCGACGTCATTGTGAAACTTCAGTGGAGGGGCGTGCAGCTTTTGCCACATATTCCTGTGGATGGCATTCCTTTTAATGCGTTTTATTTACAAAGACTGGGCAGTATGACTGCTGTCCGCATGCGCCAAGCGCAAGTTCGTGAGGCGGCTAAAGCGGTTTCAATTGATCTCGACTTTGACCGTATTCCACGTATGCCAAATACAGCCAAAGCACATAGTTTTTATGCAAATGCAAACAAAATATGTGATGCAGCTCAGAGTGATCGACTGCTCGAAGGGCTGTATTCAGCCTATTTTCATCATTCAGAAAATATTAGTGACACTGAGGTGTTGCGTAAAATTGCCACTTATTGTGGTTTTTCTGAAGAGCTGATTGATGCACTTTTACAGAAACCGCATATGCCATTTTTTAATGGTGATACGGGAGGGAAAGGCGTGCCGTATTTTGTTTTTGATCGTAGCTTTGCCATGGTCGGTGCCCGTCCTGCGGATGAACTTTATCAAGCCATGCTCGATGCTCTGGTCGAACGGAGAGAAATAGCATGACTACACATTTTGAAGTCCCTCAAACCAAAGTCCCTGCTTTAGGTGAACGTTGCTTCTTGCAAGTTGGTGATAAGACATTGGCTTTGTTTAACGTTGCGCATCAGCTCTATGCCATTGATGACAGTTGCCCACATCAGGGCGCGTCCTTATGTGGCGGCAAGTTAGAAGGAAAAGTCATCCAATGTTGTGCGCACGGGCTGCGTTTTGACTTGGCCAGTGGCTATCTACTCAATTCCACGAAACTCCGTGTTGCGTCTTATCCTGTACAGAAGGTTGGTGATCAGGTGTTGATCATGCTAGATAGCGGAGAACAGTATGAATAGTTCAAGCCAATTTAGCCTCAGCTATGCAGATAATATTCGTCAAAAAGTCCAAGCCTTGGCACCTGGTTTTAGTATCAGTTTGGTGGCAGCGGCAGCGGCAAGTTTTTTATCGGAACACTATGGTGCTCCGGTCATGCTGTTTGCCTTATTACTGGGTATGGGGCTGAGTTTTTTGTCGGTTGAAGGCCGTTGTAAAGCAGGTATTGAGTTCACTGCACGAACGGTGATGCGCATTGGCATTGCACTGCTCGGAATGCGGATCACTTTAGCGCAAATCACCGCATTGGGTTGGCAGCCTATTGCACTCGTGATCACCTTAATTATTGTCACGATTTCAGTTTCAATTATCGTTGCAAAGTTAATAGGCTTTCAAAAACTGTTTGGTATGCTGACAGGCGGTGCAACGGCCATTTGTGGTGCTTCAGCTGCGCTGGCATTATCTGTTGCTTTACCGAACCACCCACAAAAAGAAAAGGCAACTTTATTTACAGTGATTGGTGTTTCGGCGCTGTCGACCATTGCCATGATTGTGTATCCAATGATTGCAGAATGGTTGGCCTTGTCACCGACTGAAGCAGGGGTATTCTTGGGCGCAACCATTCATGATGTTGCTCAGGTGGTCGGCGCGGGCTATAGCATGTCGACTGAAACTGGTGATACTGCAACAGTGGTAAAACTGATGCGCGTGGCGATGTTATTGCCTGTGATTATTTGTGCAGCCATGATTACACGCATGCAAGGTGTAGAGTCTACAGGGCCACGTCCGCCACTTTTACCATGGTTTGCTGTTGGGTTTTTAATTTTGGCCTGTGTAAACAGTACAGGCTGGGTGCCTGTGGTGGTTCAAGGTGGTATGAATGAGTTGTCGCGCTGGTGTTTGATTATTTCAATCAGTGCATTGGGCATGAAAACACAGTTTAAAGAACTCGCGACAGTGGGTATCAAGCCGATCTTATTGATGGTGGGAGAGAGTATTTTCCTTGTGCTCTTGGTACTTTTACTGATGCATTGGATGTTCTAATGATGTTAAAACATTGAGCTATTCAGTACGTTATTTGCCAGTCAGTGATTGCAGTGCACTGACTGGTAAATTCTATGTATTACACGGACTTTTAAATGATTAAAGCTGATTCATTCAAATAGGATGAATCAGCTTTATTTTGAAGTAGATTTATTTCATGCGCTTATTAATGCGTAGAGCTTTTATGGTCATTTCTCCAAGCTAGGGGTGAAACGCCAAACTGACCAATAAACCAACGGGTGAAAGAACTTGGCATGGAATAGCCCAAAATGTCTGAGACTTGCCCAAGAGAGTAGTTCATATTTTGCAGATAGCGAAAGACTAAAGCCCGGCGCACATCGTTGGTTAAAATACTAAAACTGGTTTGAGAGGCTTCTAATCTGCGCTGTAAGGTCCGGACATTGATCCCATGTAAATGTGCCACTTGATCTATCGTGGCACGTCCCATAGGTAAAAGGAGATAAATACTTTTTCGAATATCGAAAATGATAGAGGATTCATTTTCATTTTGCAGCAGATCAATATCAAGATAGCGCTTCGCATGATCTGCCATGGCTGTATTGGCTTGTGGGTTGGCTTTATCTAGCTCTGCTACAGTACAAACAATGCCATTAAATTCGCTACCAAACTCTAAAGCACAACCAAAAACCCGCTGGTGAATAGCCAAGTTTTGTGGTGCGCTATGAGTGAAATGTACACCCAGAGGACGCCATTTTTGCGAAAGTAACATGGCACAAAAACGATGGGTGACACCCAAAGCCAATTCAATGGCTTGGCGGCTGTATTCGGTCGATGCGCCAACAACTTCCAAATGAATAATCACCGTATTTCCAGCTTCTTCAATATACATCTCAAGCGCATTATTAATAAAGTTTCTATACATAACAATGGTTTGTAGCGCATCTCGCAAAGTGTGCTGATAACTTAACAGTAGACTCAATTCACCAAAATCGGCAATTTGGCGCTGTTCCGCCATAAGCAGCCCAAATACTTCGCAGCCGCTCATTTCAGCAGATTGTTCTAACAGAGCGATGGCTTTGTCGACAGGGATACGTTGTTTCGGGTCATTGAGCTGCGCAGGATTAAGCCCTGCATTAGAAAGCAAATAATACGGATTGAAGTTGAATTGTTGGCTAACATTCAAATAATTTTTGAGTACAGCAGTATGGGCAAGTGGAATCACTTTAAGCTCCCTATTTTTACTTCAGTCGTCCTGACTGAACTTATTTTTAAGCAATATCCAGTACTATAAAAGTATCAGTTTCCGCACTTAAGTAGTGCGGTTTTTTGATTAAAATAGGCTTTATTTTATCAAGAAACCATTCAGATTTAAAAATGACTAATTCCTATATCGAATAAGAATTAGCCTTTAAATAAAATGCGGTAACTTAAGCCTCAAACGAGAGCATTTTCAGAGACTGCTTTGGGGGCAGTGGCCAACCTGAGCTGCTAAAAATCTGAATGCGATGCTTCATTTGAGGTATTCAGTATTTTCTACCACTTAGAAGCGATAGCCAACCCCGACATAAGTCACTAATGGGTCGAGATCAATCTTGGTGGTGGACTTAATTAATTGTCGGCCTGTAGACGTGTCAGTGACAGTCACAGTTGCGACGTTATTAAAGTTAGGCATATAGCTGAGTGAACCCGTACTAAACCAACGGTCGGTAAAGTCATAGGTAAAGCCTGCGGTCAGCACAGGTGCAAAGGCATCACTGGTTTTGACTTTCACCTCAGGGGTCGCTGTAGAGCTGCCTTTGCCCCCATGCAGTGCTTCACCTGCGCGACCGTTTAAAATATTATCAATCATGTAGCCCGCTTGGATCAGATCTTCTTCGACACCGCCATTGAGCTTTAATTTATTGAAATGTCCATACACCACGCCCGCACCTAAAAATGGACGGAACTTATTTTTACCCGAAGTACCAAAGTGGTATTTTGCAGTTACTGCTGGTGTCCATGCGGTCACTTCAGCCACCGTGCCATGCGCACCAAGGTCTGTAATTAAAGTGTCTTTGAGCAGTTCTAAACCATCAAAATAGGTAGGTGGTGTATGTGCAGGTAGGTGAGATGAATTCGAAGTGGATAAAGCCGTTGCACGAATTTCACCTACACCTTTTACGTCGACTTTAGGAGGAATACCACCCACCAACTCTAAAGAGACATTGTCATTAACAAAATAACTCAAGGTCAAACCCAGTGTGTCAGTATCATCAATTTCCATACCACCATCAGCAGTATAGTCCGAAATGCCCGTGATATCAGCTCTCGCACCATTCATAAAACCATCAGGCACTTTATAGTTTGGATCTTTCTGACTATTTCTGACAAAGGCATCAAACATGATTTTGCCCATTCCTGTCAGCTCTTTGCTGTTGATTGCATATTTGGCAAGATCAGTCCCATATAAAGATCCAACACCATAACTGCCTCCTTCTTCAACCGCCGTTGTGACATGGGTGGAGTTCGCCTTCCCCTGAGGCATGACATGCATCCAACCTGCACTAACAGCCCAACGTTTAAAGTTTGTAGAATCCGCATAAGCAAAATTTACTGACAATAGGCATGCAAAAGGCACGACTATTTTACAGATTTGACTCATTTTAATTTCCTTTTCATTTGCTATTTTTTTTATGGTTTCAGCGGATCCTTTCTGAAACGCAAGCGTATTATTGAGGCAGTTATTTTTTTAAGCAATCGGCAAAATTTGAAGAAAAACATGAAATGTGTTGCATTAATTAAAGTAAAAGTTTTATTAATTTTATTAAAATCAAATATTTAAAATGTTTATGTGGTGTATTCTAAAATGTTATAGATTTGATGATTTGTCATCAAATGAAAAGCAAATGTCGCCCTATGTATATCGAATTGGCGACCATCCCTCTATGTTGGATACAACAATGCATCGCATTGATTAAAAAGCATCAGGCTTAATAGGTGTATCCATGGAAAAAATATTTACACAGGCAACAGTCTTCATTATTCCGGGTTTGCGTGATCATGTTGCTGCACATTGGCAAACATTGCTTGAGGCAAAGCTCGTAAAAGTTCGCGCCGTTCCGCCAGCTGAAACAGACAAATTGAATTGCGCAAACCGTGTCGCACGCATTGAAGCCGAGCTGAAAAAAATCGAAGGACCGGTTATTTTGGTGGCGCATAGCGCAGGTGTGTTGATGACTGTACATTGGGCTGCGTTGCATCAGCATGATATTCAAGGGGCGTTGCTGGTTACACCACCTGATTTGGCGGAAAGCTGGCCTGAGCATTATCCAAGTCCTGAGATTCTTAAAAACGAAGGATGGAGCCCATTACCGACTCAGAAACTGCCATTTCCAAGCATTGTGGTGGCGAGTACCAATGACCATTTAGCGCAGTATCAAGCCGTTGAAGCAATGGCAGAGATATGGGGTAGTCAGTTGGTCAATGCAGGTGCTGTAGGGCATTTGAACCCAGCAGCAGGTTTTGGCGATTGGCCACAGGCGGAACAGTTGATCTTGCAGTTGGATGCTTTGTCCACAGAGCAAGTTTCATAGTTGAGAGGCAGAGTTCACCTTTGCATTTCAATCTCGAAAAATCAATCCATGCAAATGACCTAAAGACTAATTTTCATGACCTAAAGACAAATTTGAACATTTTAAAACAGTTAATTTAAATCCCGAGCCAAAGGATGGCTTTACAGAATAAATAGAGATGTGGAGAGAAGATGTTGAATTTAGTGAAACGTTATTTATGGCATATGAAGGTGTAATCGCCAGTAATTTTTAGCGTTTGTATGGAAATAAAACACAGTATTTAAAAATAAATCATATCGATATGGAGATGATATGGTCGGTCAATTTGTGTCTTTAAACAGACAAAATCATCATATTTCATTGATGAAAAAAACGGTTCTTTGTTTAAGCCTTGCTTTGGTGATCTCGGAAGTTTCAGCAGCGAGTTTTGATCTCAATGAGGAATGGAAGCTTGAAACCAAAAACGTTCTTAGCTTTGGGACAAACTGGAGTACCCAAGAGGCATCTAGTTCATTGGTCTATAAACCTGATGCAAATCATATTGGAAAAGAAGGCCATAGCATTGATATCAATGGTGATGATGGTCGCGTGAACTTTAATGAAGGCGATGTGATTTCACAAGTGGTGAAAGGTTTGACCGAGCTGAACTTAAAAGGAAAACAGCAGGGTGCAGTGGTCAGTGCGAAGTATTGGTATGACCATGCTTATGAAACAGGTGAAGGCGATTTAAAAGCCTTTGATGATTCGGCGTGGCCCCGACTAGCGAAATTTAAGGGCATCGACCTGTGGGATGCCTATATTTGGAAGAACTTTGCTTTAGATAATGGGCAAAGTGCCAATATTAAACTGGGCAAACATACCTTGCAGTGGGGCAAATCACAGTTCTTCCAAAATGGACTCAATAGTGTCAGCGCTTTTGATTATGCTGCGATGAATCGTCCCGGTGGTGATGCACGAGAGCGTGTGATTCCAACGGAAATGTTTTCCTTTGAAGCAGGAATTAATGAACATTTGAAATTTGAAGGTTTCTATCAGTTTAAATTCAGACCGTCTGTGGTGGATGGCTGTGGGACATTCTTTGCCATTTCAGACTTTGTGCCAGAAAACTGCGGGCCGATCGTTATTACTGTGATGCCGGGCGATAAACTTACCGATACGGCTTTAGATGCCAAATCTTATATCCCGCGTAGTGAAAGTCGTTATGCTAAAGACAGCGGACAGTATGGTTTTTCCTTAAAGCAAACGTTGCCTAAGTTAAACAATGCTGAGCTCGGGCTGTATTTTGCAAATTATCACAATCGAACCGCGAATTTTGACGGGACCGCTGTCACTGCGGCAGGGCCAGCAAACTTTAGTACCGCACAGTTTTTCTCGATCTATCCTGAAGACATCAAAATGTATGGACTTAGCTTGGCAGGCAAAGTCGGTACGACCTCTGTGTTTAGTGAGTTAACGCATAAACCCAACCAGCCTTTGCAGTTTAATGGGACAGATATTGTCTACGCACAAGTCTTAGACAAAAATACGCCATTAACAGAGGCAGGAACATCGGCAGACTTTGGGCAATATTTACAAGGTTATGCCCGTGCGCCCGTGACCCAATTTTCACTCGGTGCTGGTAACAGCCTAGCAAATGTCCTTGGAGCCAATACCTTTACTTGGGCTGCCGAATTGGCGGTGAATCATATCGGTGAGATTGGCAACAACCGTTTTGGTCGTGTCGGTGCTTTTGGGCGTAGCGAGTTGTCATCAGGTGCTTATGATCCAGAAACCAAAGCAAACCAATGTACCCCTTATGGAACAGCCCATTTATCCAATGATGAAATTGACCGTTTAAATGAACGCTTTTGTAATACAGAAGGCTTTTTTACAGAATGGTCATACGGATATCGTTTGCGTGGCGCTTTAGTCTATAAAGATTTGCTGCCTGCAACCGTGATTACGCCGAGTGTGTTGTTCCGTCATGATGTCGATGGTTTTAGCCAAAACTTTCAGGAAGGTCAAATGAGTGTTGCCGCAGCGGTTTCTGCAACATACCGCCAACGATATACCGCAGAAATGGCCTATACCAGTTTCTTTGGTTCAAATGACTTCAGTACCATCGATGACCGAGATTTTGCCTCGCTCGCATTTAAAGTGAATTTTTAAAAAGAGCTAGGATATTTGTTTGAAAGTGAATATTTGGCTCATCTGAAGCATGGTCTAAACAGACCATGCTTTCGTTGTATTTGCACCAGATTGCATTGCAATCCAAATTTTGAAAGCATATTTGAATGATTAAATATTCAAAATGAATAGGGATATCAGACAGTCATGTGCTGAATATATCGACATATATAGAGGGAACTATGCATAGTATCGATTTAACACGACAACCACAGTCCAATCCCATTGGCATTTTGAACCTGATTGCCAACTATTTAGAAGAACATAGTTTCGATGCACGTACGGTATTTGAACATTTTGGGATTCAGCGAGAAGATTTAAAGAACAATTTATTGCCCATTTCTCTACAAACACAGGGCAGTATTTTTCAAGCCGTTGAAGCATTAACAGGCTGTGATCATTTGGGTTTAGTGATTGGAAAAAAAGCACAATTTTCAAATATTGGGCCATTACGTTTTCTGGTGCTGAATGCCGCGACCATGCGGGATGCCATGCAGAGCCTCTTTCAATACGGCAGTATGTGGTACAGAGGGCAAAAGTTAGATTTGAAAGAAGATGATGGCTATGCACGTATTTGCATGCATATCGATGGTGATATTCCTGGAAAAGAACAATATCAAACTGCGTATTTGGTTGCGATGGTGTCTATTATCGAGCTGATTTTGGGTAAATCTTGGCGTCCAGCCTTGGTACGCATTTCATATCCGAAGCCAAAGTGTGCGCATCTGTACGAAAAAGCATTTGGCTGTCCTGTTTGGTTTAGCCAGTCACAGCACGAAATTTTATTTCCGCAGGAACAACTCGATCAAAAAAGAGCAGGGCATGATCATCAGTTAGATCAATTTTTGCGTCAGCATCTGTCTGAGCAACAACCCCACGACCGTGTCGACATGATTGGTCAGATTTGTAAAATTATTGAGGAATTATTGCCACACCGAAGTTGTAATGTCGAACGTGTGGCTGAATATTTTTCGATTCACCGTTTTACTTTGTACCGTTATTTGAATAAACATCAGACTAGTTTTGAAACCTTGCTTGAAGCGACACGTAAGAAAATTGCTGCGGAGTTACTTAAAAATAAAAAACTCATGATTATTGAAGTGGCCAATCAAGTGGGGTATGACGATCAAGCCAATTTCACCCGCGCATTTAAGCGTTGGTATGGCATCACGCCTGGGCGTTGGAGACGGATGAATCTGCATGCTTAAAGTGTGCAGATTAAGCTTCATTCTTATTTCTTAAAATATGCTTTCGGCATTTGATGGGTGCTTAAAATCATTCGATCTGTCCATATTTATATTATCTCCTTAAATTCCTCATAAGACGTCTTTTCTTGAATTCTCTAGAGTGTACGTCTACTCCAGCTTGACCTTACGTAGAGTTTTTTTTATTCAAGGTTTAAAAAATCATATGAAATCAGGTGTATGTCTCTCAGATTAGTTTTGAGTTAATTATCACTTTTTATAATATTGAATATTTGTATAAATAATTAATTAAAACAATAAATTAGAAGATTTAAGTTTTTTGTGCATAAGTGACCAAATGACTAAATAACGCAACTAAATGACAAAATGAAGATGGAAAAAGACAGTATTTTAAAAAACAAATGACCAAGACCGATCATATGCGGATCTTAAACAATAAGTCTAAAAAAGATTTTTAAAAAGGAAGTTTCTGATGATTGGAAATATGATGTTTCAACCTTTGTTGATTAGCAGCCTGATTGAACATGCCGCTCGTTATCATGCAGATACAGCCATTATCTCCAAAAATACTGATGGGTCGATGCTGCATACAGACTGGGGACAAATTGCTAAAAACTCAAAGCGCTTTGCCAATGTATTGCAGTCGTGTGGCTTTGCGGTCAGTGACCGTGTGGCCACCATTGCATGGAATAATAATCGTCACTTAGAAACGTGGTATGGCATATCAGGCAGTGGGTTGGTTTGCCACACTATTAACCCGCGACTTTTTCCTGAGCAGCTCAGTTATATTATCAATGATGCGAATGATAAGGCACTGATTTTTGATAAAACTTTTCTAAATTTAGTGTTATCAATTAAATCATCCATTCCTTATGTAGAGCATTTTATCTGCCTCGATGCTTATGATGAAGACATCCAAAAAGCTTTACCTGAAGTGCTGTTTTATGATGAGCTAATTGCACAACAAAGTGAACATTTTGAGTGGCCTGAACTGGATGAAACTAAAGCCAGTTCACTGTGTTATACCTCGGGTACGACTGGGAATCCTAAAGGGGTTTTATATAGTCATCGTTCTACTATTTTGCATAGTTACGCAACCTGTTTGCCCGATTCATTTAATTTTTCAGCACAAGATTGCATTTTGCCTGTTGTTCCTATGTTCCATGTCAACGCATGGGGGACACCGTATGCAGCGGCTATGGTCGGTTGCAGTATGGTGTTACCGGGGCCGATGTTAGATGGCGCCAGTTTGGTTCAGTTGATTGATCGATATAAAGTAACGACAGCTTTAGGTGTACCGACTATTTGGCAAGGTTTGCTTACAGCAGCGAAGCAATCTGACAGCAAACTCGACAGCTTAAAACGCAATGTAGTCGGCGGCGCGGCTTGCCCACCGTCAATGCTCAAAACGTTTAAAGATGATTTTCAGTGTGAAACCATTCACGCATGGGGCATGACGGAAACCAGTCCTTTGGGTGTGGTGAATCAACTCAAGGCTAAACATTTGCAGTTGAATGACTCGGCCCAATCGAGCTTGCGTTACGCACAAGGCCGCCCACCGTTTGGGGTGAGCATTCGAATTTGTGATGCTGAAAAGGGTAGTACCGAATTGACTTTAGATGGACAAACCACAGGACATTTGCAGATTAAAGGGCACTGGATTGTAGAGTCTTATTTCGATCAATTTAGCAATGCACTCACCGCAGATGGCTGGTTCGATACGGGTGATATGGCAACTATTAATCCAGATGGCTATATGGTCATCAGTGACCGTTCTAAAGATTTGATCAAATCAGGCGGAGAGTGGATTTCCTCAGTTGAACTGGAAAATATTGCCATCGCGCATCCTGAAATCGACATGGTAGCAGTCATTGCTGCGACCCATCCAAAATGGGATGAAAGACCTATTCTGATTGCGAAAAAGACCGCAGTCAGTCAGGTGTCTGAAGCTGAACTTTTAGATTATTACACGGGCAAAATTGCGAAATGGCAAATCCCCGATCGCGTGGTTTTTGTCGATAGCATACCTGTTGGCGGCACAGGCAAAGTCCTGAAAAAAGATTTACGAGCAAGTTATGGCTCAATTTTACTCGCAGTGGAATAAACAACACTTCACATTCATTCATAATGCTTCAAGGAAAGGACGATGACAGAACAAACATCTGCAGGCTTAAGATTTAGACAAGCACTGGAAGTGGAAAAACCATTACAAATTATCGGTACAGTCAATGCTTATGCAGCAATGATGGCGAAACAGGTGGGCTACAAGGCCATCTACCTTTCGGGTGCTGGTGTAGCCAACTACTCTTATGGATTGCCTGATTTAGGCATGACCAGTCTGGATAATGTTTTGGAAGATGTACGCCGCATTACCGAACGTGTAGACACCCCGTTACTGGTCGATATCGACACCGGTTGGGGTGGGGCATTTAACATTGCCCGCACTGTGAAACAAATGATTGCCGCAGGCGCAGCCGCAGTTCACATCGAAGACCAAGTAGCACAAAAACGCTGTGGCCACCGCCCCAACAAAGAAATCGTCACCCAACAAGAAATGGTTGACCGCGTAAAAGCTGCAGTCGATGCCAAAACTGATGCAAACTTTGTGGTGATGGCACGTACCGATGCCCTACAAAAAGAAGGCCTACAAGCGGTAATTGACCGTGCTTGTGCTTGTGTAGAAGCCGGTGCCGATGCGATCTTTGCCGAAGCAATGACTGACATTACCATGTACAAAACCGTCTGTGATGCAGTCGGCGTTCCAGTACTGGCCAACATCACCGAATTTGGCGATACCCCA
>NZ_JBBGZP010000020.1:0-71441 GCF_037572605.1 Acinetobacter sp. MYb191
CCCAAGGGTATGGCTGTTCGCCATTTAAAGAGGTACGCGAGCTGGGTTTAGAACGTCGTGAGACAGTTCGGTCCCTATCTACCGTGGGCGTTGGAAATTTGAGAGGATCTGCTCCTAGTACGAGAGGACCAGAGTGGACGAACCTCTGGTGTACCGGTTGTGACGCCAGTCGCATCGCCGGGTAGCTATGTTCGGAAGGGATAACCGCTGAAAGCATCTAAGCGGGAAGCCTACCTCAAGATAAGATTTCCCTAGGACTTTATGTCCTCTAAAGAGCCGTTGAAGACTACGACGTTGATAGGTTGGATGTGGAAGCATAGTGATATGTGAAGCTGACCAATACTAATTGCTCGTGAGGCTTGACTATACAACACCCAAACAGTTGGTGTTGTGGTTCAAATCACTGCAAACAACTTGATTTAGTTATAAAGCTAAGTACAATGTGCAAATTAAATTAACTCAGATGTTCTGTTAATAACTCATTTGATGAAAGTTAGGCATACACAATGTGTAAATAAGACCCAACGAATAGTCATAAACAGTTGTGCTGGCGACAATAGCAAGAGTGAACCACCTGATCCCTTCCCGAACTCAGAAGTGAAACCTCTTAGCGCTGATGGTAGTGTGGAGTTATCCATGTGAGAGTAAGTCATCGCCAGCTCATTAATTCAAAATCCCCCTCCGCTAATCGCTGAGGGGGATTTTTTTTTATGCTGAAAATATTAAATAATAAAGAAAAAGAGAAATATTAAGTGGGAAAGAAGAGATAGAGAACGAGTGAGATAGCTTATCTATAAGGGCCTAAATGGTAAAAAAGCCAGCATTTGCTGGCTTTTATGTCTTATATTTACAAGAGGTTATAGAGCATCTTTTAAGTTTTCTTGATGTGCTTTAACCTGTTTGGCATATTTCTTTCCTTGACGCTTCATTTTCCAGCTCGAATGGTATCCTGTTGGACCGACATTATAATAAGCCAAAGCTTTGGGCCAACTTTCTGCTTTTTGGTTATAGTTAGCGAGAATATAGGTGCCACAATTAATATTATTAATTTCTTCAAATAAATCGCCAGGGCAGGTTTGTTGCCAATAGCGTGGGATAACTTGAGTAAGTCCAATAGCACCAGCAGGGGAAACAGCATAATTTCGATAGCTGGACTCTTGTCTTATAACCGCTGCAACTAGTAATGGATCCACATTATAACGATCAGCACTTTGTACAATCATAGGTGCAATACGTAGTGCTGTAGTTGGTTCAACAGCATATGCTTTTTGAATGCCATTGGCTAATTTTGCTGAACGCTTTTCAACGGAACCGCCACCAAGTGATGAACAACCAGTAAATATTAAAGTTGTTGTTAAAATTAAAACAGATTTAGCTTTAATATGAGCTGTTGGCAAGTATCGTTGATAATTCAGCAAACTGTATATCCATTGGTATAATGTCTGAGAAGATCATATTGAGCTGCGCAATTACAGTCAAGTTGAGACAGAAGGTACTATTTTATGATTTTGTTAAATCCGTATTTTATTTAAGCGAAAGTCTAGATTTTATGTTTTGAATAGAGCCACTTGCAGAGAGAGTTTTGTCACATAACCCCAAAGTATTTAAATTTTCCATAAGTGATTGCATGGATAAGTCGAAGAAATTCCTATTGCTTATAGTAAATAGCCTAAGTAGGTAAGACTGGCTATTCTCCAAATATTAGGGTGGAAATTAGGAGGATGTAAGACCTAATGTAAAGACATGACTGACGGCTTATAAAAAACTTTTAAATTTCAAAAAAGAGTGATTTACACATAACAGAAAACAGCATCGACTATTTGTTTTATGGTGATAATTATTAATACTATTAAAAAAATAGAGTGAGGGTGCATATAAAATTAAAAGCATTTATGTATTATTAAGCATGTTAAATAAAGTTAAACTCACATGATTGTGATATGTTTTTTTGAAGCGCAATAAATAAGTTCAGGCGTTGTTAGATAGCATGAATTTGAGTCTAGTGATTTCTTATTTCATAGTACTTTCAATGTGAAGCCATAATTCTTTATTTAGAGAAACCATAGCTTCAACATATCCGAATGGGACGTTTTATATTATTTCAATTCGCTCGATGACTTTCCTAATTCACGGCGTGCGATAATGAGTTGCTGAATTTGTTGCGTTCCTTCAAAAATATCTAGAATTTTAGAATCTCTTGCCCATTTTTCCAAAAGCTCATCTTCATTGTAGCCGACTGTTGACGCAAGTTCGACGCACTTAAGGGTAATTTCATTACAAATTCGACCAGCTTTGGCTTTGGAGATGGAGGCTTCTTTTGAGTTCGGTTTTTTGTTATCTGCCATCCATGCTGCCTTTAAGGTCAGTAAACGTGCCGCCTCCCATTCGGCTTCCATACGATAAATTTGGCTCGCAATATGAGTCGTTTGTAAGTATGGCGTTATATATTGAGGATCTAAACAATCGCTGAAGATCTCTTTAATTCTCTCTATTGAGGCCTTAGCACAGCCTATAGCCATGGCTGCAACGAGCGGACGGGTATTATCAAAAGTTTCCATCACGCCAGCAAAGCCTTTAGCAATGTCAATTTCCGCATTTCCCAGTAGGTTATTAGCTGGCACTCGGCAGTCGATTAAACGAATAACTGCGGTATCAGAGGCTTTGATTCCTAGCTTATGTTCTAAACGTTCCACTGTCATGCCAGCAGTTCCTTTAGGAATTACAAAAGATTTGATCGCTGAACGGCCTAATTTTTTATCCAGCGTTGCCCAAACGACGATAGCGTCAGCACGCTCCCCTGAAGTCACGAAAATCTTTTCACCATTTAAGATGTAATCATCACCATCTTTTGTTGCCGTAGTACGAATAGCGGCAGAGTCCGAGCCACAGTTTGGTTCAGTGATTGCCATAGCTGCCCATATGTTCTTGAAGCGTAGTAATTGCTCTTCATTGGCAACAGCTGCAATTGCTGAGTTTCCCAGCCCTTGACGAGGCATCGATAGGAGTAAAGCGGTATCTCCATAACACATCTCAATTACACTTAAAGCGGTAGAGAGGTTCACTCCATTTTTATTGCCTTGTTCATTGGTGCCTCGCTTGCCGACAGCCGCACCCGCGTTCATACCTTCACCGCCTTCATTCATACCATCGACCAAAGATGCCAGCATATCCAGTTCTTTAGGATAGCTGTGTTCAGCTTTGTCGTATTTTCGGGAGATAGGGCGAAGTACATTGATGGCTACTTGGTGGGCTTGATCAACCAGTAATTTAAATTTTTTAGGGTTTTGTAAATTCATGCCAGTTTTCCTTTTTATTATGCATGTAGACCAGAGTGAACAATCGCTGTTGCACGTAAATCACGATACCAACGCTCAACAGGGTGTTCTTTGGTGAATCCGTGCCCACCTAAAATCTGTACACCATCGGTGCCAATTTTCATGGCTTTTTCGACACAAAGTAAGCGTGCTAAATAGGCTTCACGGTGAAATGTCTGTCCAGATTCAGCGAGACTTGCGGCATTTAGAATGAGCATACGCATGGCATCAATTTCGATAGCCATATCTGCAATCATAAAAGCAACACTTTGACGGTGAGAAATGGGTTCACCAAAGGCCGTGCGTTCATTGGCATATTCAATACAATATTTTTTGACCGCTTCACATGTGCCGACCGCCATTGCACACCACATTAAATTGCCGAGGTCTAAAAATGCCGTGTAGTTGAAATCTTCATCACCTAAGCGTAAAGCAGGGGTTTGATTAAAAATTAAAGTTGCTGTTTCGGTTGCTTTGAGCCCCATAGCGGGAGATTTTTTAAACTGAATACTTTCATCCCGTCTGAGAATAAAAACTTCAGCTTGGCCATTAAGTTCAGCACTGACAAGGAAAATATCTGCACTTTCAGCCAATATTACCAGTGTCTTTTCGCCTTGAATAAAATATTGACCAGCACGTGAAATGGCTTTGGTTTTTAACTGGTAAGGATTAAAAGCAGGCGTAACTTCTTGAATTGCAAAGCTAGCGCGAATGCTACTGTCTTGCGCAAAACTGGTTAAATATAAAGCCTGTACTTGCTCAGAACCCCATTGTGTAACGGCATTAATCACACTAAAGGTAGAGAGCATACCCGCGGCTAAACTAAAATCACCTTTGGCCAAATGCTCTGCAATAAGTACATTACTCAGAATGTTTTTCTCAGCAGCGACACCACCGAGTGCCTCAGGCAAAGCATAAAAGTTCAGACCTAGGTCTTCGATATATTGCCAAAGTTCTGTTGGAAAAGTTTCATTTTGATCGGCGCTTGCGGCTAATGGGTAAAGTATATCGGCGGCAAACTGTGACATGGTGTCGATGGCCATTTGCTGATCTTCTGAATAGCTCAGATCAAATAATGATTTTTCTTGATTGTTGAGTCGCTGTTTATGCAGATCTTTATTGGCTTTAAAGGCTTTTTGTGTTTTTGATAAAGTCTTATAGCCCGCTTTTGAGCCTTGATAAAGCGATTTCTCCACAAATTTTCTAAGTTTTAATTGGTCAAGTACGTCGCTACTTGCCATTTTTGTGATCAGTGATAAGCCAAATCCCTGCGCCTTATTTACCATATTTGTCATTATTTTCATCCAGCAGAATTATTCTGTGGTTTTATGCTGACATAGCGGCACACGAATAACTATGTCATGACTGACATGATGTATTGTCAAAGATAAACGGTATGGGGTGTATTTTAAATTATTCTAATATTTTGTTTTTTAAGTTTTTTATTGAATCGTTTAGAATTGAAATGATTGATCAATTGACCAAAATGACATCGCGTCATTTTGGTCAATGTACATTTAGATAAATTTTTTCACCATTGCACGAACATTGGTTTTCGCTTCAATTACAGTCATAAAGGTATAAGCACCAATGAATTTACGGCTGATAAACATAAACTCTTTGGGTGGAACACTGAAATAACGAGACGCCATCGACTTTGAAGCTTGCTGCATTACACGGCTATGAAGTTGGCTTGCTTTCCAGTCATAAGCAAAGTGTTCATCCATAACACCAGCAGGTAAGTCTGGGTTGTTGCTTGGGCTGCTGAATGCTTCAGTTGCAAGTAAGAAGACTTTAGCCATATCCGGTTTAATGCTTTGAGGGATAGAGTCAAAAAACTCATAGCCTGTCATTGCTTGAACCATTTCTTCACTACTGTGATTAAACCCAGCATGAATGAGCTTACGTGCTACGCCGAGTAAGTGTTCATCAAACTGTCGGATTGCGCCAAAATCAAGCAGAACGATTTTGTCCAAGATGTCATTGCCATTGCCTAAGCGAACGAGGTAATTACCAAAGTTCGGGTCGGTCTGCATTTCACCCCATTCAAAAATCTCGCGTACCGCAATTTCAAGTGATGCTTCGCCAAGTTTGTTGCGACGTTCTTGCGGAAGTGACAGCATGACTGGGCTGTTAATCGGCACACCACGCTCAAATGTCATACACAATACTTGGTCTGTGCAGTAGCCATCTATAATTTGCGGCACGATGTAGCGTGGGTCTTCTTTTAAGCGAGCAGCAAAGCGGCGTGTGGTAGCAGCCTCAATTTTATAATTCACTTCACGGTGCATCATCTCACGAACTTCATCGAACCATTGGTCGAACTCGCGTGTTTGCGGCACCATACGTGTCAGTTTAAGCATGTTTTTAAACAGGCTCATGTCTGAGTCAATGGCTTCAGCAACGCCTGGATATTGAATTTTCAATACCATCTCTAAACCATCAGACTTACGCGTTGCACGGTGGACCTGTGCCAGTGATGCAGTGCCCAGTGGCTCATGATCGATGGTCAAATCATCTAGTTTAGACCCCAACTGGCTGTGCAGTTGCTGTTTTATCGCAGGCCACGCTAAAGCGACTGTTTGATTATTTAAAGTATTTAAGGCTTGCGTGATTTCTTCAGGTAGAAAGTGTTCACCATAAAGCGCCATCATTTGGCCAATTTTAACGATAGAACCTTTAAGTTTGCCTATTTCAGAAACAAGATAATCGGCCTGTTCTTTCATTGCTTTTTTGCGTTTCTTTTCTTTTTCTTCTTCGCTAGAAAACATAGTTGTCGCATTAGAAGCAGCCCAACGTGTTCCAGCAAGCAACGAAGCTTTGGCAATCGATAAACGACGATCCATAGAGGAGGTTTTCAGTTGTTTAAGCTTATCGTTGTGATCTGACATAATTCAGTAAAATCCTTTCATCAGCAAGGGCAGCATTTTAGATTGTAACGGATAATATCGTGTATTCACGTATTAAAAAAGTTCAACTTGCTGAATCTCGAGTTAAAAAAGGCCATAAGTGTTAAGCAACCATCTAAATACAGCCTAATCGGGATTGTTACATACGAAATTTTACTTTAAGCGTATTTTTCTGAATCAATTCATCTTTATGCGTTTGTATGTGTTGTAGGATCATCTCTTGTACCGGTTGGTGCATAAACCCATGTGCATAACCTTTAACAATGATAATGCTCGGCAGACTAAAAAAGAAGTATCGAGCATCCTCAATGGTTGCACATTCATAGATCCCTTGTTGCTGTAACAGCTTTTGGAAATAGGCTTTTTCAGTGGCGACATGATTGTTTTCGGTGTCATTCCAATAGCGTTCACGCATCGCCATTAAATTGTTGTGTTTATAACTCATAAATTTGGGGAATATTGGCAGAAGAACTCACCTTATAATAAGGCTGTTTGATCAGGTTTCAATGCAAAGCCTGTGACTTCATGTAAAAAGCTGTGCGGTGGAAATTTTATAAGAGGCTAGTATGTTCATACAAAATAGGATGTTATATTAAAGCGCTGCAGCACGCAGATGCTGTGAATGATTAGATTAAAAAATCAATGAAGAAAATTTGCTTTGGGGAAAGGAATTGAAACAAATATTCAGTGCGTTGCTTGTTGTGGGATTATTCAGTGGTTCAGCCTATGCAATGGGCCCAACTAAAAAATATGAAGTATGCATGAAGCAAACTGGCAATGTGTTGAGTGAAATTGATGCATGCATGAGTAAAGAATATAAAGTACAAAAGAAACGCTTAAAGAAAGTATTTAAGCCGTATTTAGCGAAGGCTCCTGCAGAAGAGCAAGGGCTGGTGAAACAGTCTCATCAGCAATGGCTGGCGCAGCGTGATCAGATTTGTAATAACAAACCTATCGTGAAAAATGAAAAGACTGAATTACAGCGTATTTCTTGTCTGATGCAAATGACGCAAACCCGTGCAGATATGTACGAAGCACGTACAGGCCGTATAAGCAAATAAGAGCAAAGCGTATGAAAATGTGTTTGCTGTGCATCAAAACATTATAAATCATAGAAAAACAGGGTATCATAAGGCGTTTTTATTATGACCTTGGAGACGCCTTTAGTGGATCGCCCGACTATTAGCCCTGAACATATACAGGAAGCCGCTGAAAACTTAAGCACAATTCGTGATTTTATCCGTTTTGGAGTGACAGCATTACGTCAATACGATGCACATTTAGGTCAAGGTACAGAAGACTATTTTGCTGAAAGTTCAGCGTTGGTGTTACAGACTTTATCTTTAGATTGGAATGCAGATGCTGAAATCTTAGAGTCGAAGTTACTGCCAAGCGAAAAGGCAGAAGTTTTAAGCTTATTAGAACGTCGTATTAATGAAAAAGTACCGACTTCATATTTGCTTAATTTGGCATATTTTGATGGCAAGCCATATTATGTTGATGAACGAGTACTGATTCCGCGTTCACCGATTGCAGAATTGATTCAAAACCGTTTCGCGCCTTATTGCTTAGGTGAAAATGGCCAAATGGGTGAAGCAGTCAACAACTTGCCAGAAAACCCGAATCCAAAAACGCCACAACGTATTTTAGATATGTGTACGGGTTCAGGTTGTATCGCGATTGCTTTGGCTTATGCGTATCCAGATGCCGAAGTAGATGCAACGGATATTTCTAAAGAAGCTTTAGAAGTGGCTCAAATTAACTCAGAACACCACGACAAACAGTATCAAGTGGCTTTACTTGAGTCTGACTTGTTTTCCAAAATTCCTGCTGAAAATCAATACGATCTTATCGTGTCGAATCCACCTTATGTGGATGCTGAAGACATGGCAGATTTACCTGAAGAATTCCACCATGAGCCAGAATTGGCATTGGCGGCAGGTCAAGATGGCTTAGATTTGGTTCGTAAAATGTTAGCTCAAGCGCCAGATTACTTAACTGAAGATGGTCTCATCGTGATTGAAGTGGGTAATTCTGAATGGGCAATGCGCCAAAACTTTAATACCGTTGATTTTTACTGGTTACAGTTCCAAAAAGGCGGTACAGGAATCTTTGCATTGACTGCGGCTCAATGCCGTCAATTCCGTGATTTATTCATTCAATCTGTTCAAGCATAAAAGGAGTCGTTAGACATGGCAGGTAATAGTATAGGGCAACTCTTCCGTGTAACGACTTGTGGTGAATCTCATGGTGTAGGCTTAATGGCGATTGTGGATGGTGTTCCACCGGGCCTTGAGCTTACAGCAGACGATTTACAAAAAGATTTAGACCGTCGTAAGCCGGGCACCTCTAAATTTGCGACGCAGCGCAAAGAACCTGATGAAGTTGAAATCATTTCAGGTGTGTTTGAAGGTAAAACAACTGGTACACCAATTGGTTTATTGATCCGTAACACCGATCAAAAATCCAAAGATTACGGTAACATTGCACAAAGCTTCCGTCCGGGACATGCAGATTATACTTATACACAAAAGTACGGTTTCCGTGATTACCGTGGTGGTGGCCGTTCAAGTGCGCGTGAAACGGCTATGCGTGTGGCTGCGGGTGCAATTGCGAAAAAATACTTGGCTGAAAAGTTTGGTATTTTAATTCGTGGTCATGTGACCCAAATTGGGACTGAAATTGTGGAGAAATTGGATTGGAATGAAGTACCTAATAATCCATTTTTCTGCGGTGATGTTGATGCCGTACCGCGTTTTGAAGCACTGGTGACTTCATTGCGTGAACAAGGTACTAGCTGTGGCGCAAAGCTTGAAATTTTGGCGGAAAAAGTGCCTGTAGGTTGGGGCGAGCCTGTTTTTGACCGTTTAGATGCTGACATTGCCCATGCCATGATGTCCATTAATGCTGTTAAAGGTGTTGAAATTGGTGATGGTTTTGCCGTTGCTGGTCAGTTTGGACATGAGAGCCGTGATGAGTTAACCACTGATGGCTTCCTTGCGAACCATGCAGGGGGGATCTTGGGCGGTATTTCGAGTGGTCAAACTATTCGTGTTGCAATTGCGCTTAAACCAACAGCATCTATTACCACACCGGGTAAAACGATCAATATTAATCGTGAAGATACTGACGTATTAACTAAAGGTCGTCATGACCCTTGTGTGGGTGTGCGTGCGGCTCCGATTGCAGAAGCAATGCTTGCGATTGTTTTAATGGATCACTTTTTGCGTCATCGTGCTCAAAATGCAGACGTCGTTGCACCATTTGCACCGATTGAATACTAGAAAATTCTCTTTATATTTAAGAGAGTACACATTAAAGTCAGACTTCGGTCTGACTTTTTTTATTTGCGTATGAGAGCTAATCTTATTAGATGCCAATGTAGGACAACCGTTGATGAATCTTCATTTGGTCTTACTGAGTAAGAAAATTTAGAGAGTTCATTTTTAAAAGAAAAAAGGAAGGGGGGATATGAATAAAAAAATAAGCACAGTCAGACGAGGCACCATTATATTTTTATCACTACTCACAGTTTTGGTTATTTCATTGTTGATATACGGCTACGACAGTATGCATGACCCTGAAAAAGTCAAAGCACGCTTATATGCTTGTGGAAAATTTGGTGAGCAGCACATGCTCATTGATAAGCAGTATTTATATTATGGCAGAGTGAATTATCAAGGTGTGAATTATTGGGGGAAAAATATCGAAGAAGAACACGAGGCTAAAGGCTGTGATGATCAAATTCAAAGTATTGCTTTGAAAGTGAAATGGCCTGAAATGAAAGCATCTAGAGAAGGCTTTAAACTAGATTCTGAAAATAAAGATGTGATCAAAATCGCATTAAACCAACGTTCCGTTTGGAAAGAGGAGTGGGGAAGTAAAGACTTCTTTAATTATTTTGGTCAGTTAAAAAGAAAATTAAGAAAAGGAATGTTTTCTTCTAGTGGAGAAGAGGTGAGTGAAATATGGGTAGATGAAACAAAAACATTTAACTCAGATTTAGGGCTCTATGAAATAGAGGTAAAAAGTGATGACGGTGTTAGAAAAAAGGTGTATTGGCAGGAGCATAAAGGTAAAGGGGTAAGTCTCACTATTGTATGTCTTTATTTTAAGAGTGGTGCAACAAGTTGTGAATTTAATACACATCAGCCCAATTATGGGTTTAATACGAGTTATATCACTATAAGCTTTCACAGTGAGTTACTATCGCATTGGCAAGAAATTTATCAAGATGCAGAACAACTCATTCATTCTTTTAATACAGGAGAGAAACAGAATGAAGCATCTTAAGATGTATAAATCATCACTATTAAAAATGTTTAGATGACCTCAGCATAGCTCAGATGTGCGCGATAGATATGTCCTATTTTAAAGCAGTAACAGCGCAATTTTGATCAGTATAGTGCAACGTTTGTCCTAAGCTGAGGTTGTGCTTTATAAAAATAAACGAAAGATAATACTTTAAGAGCATTTTCAAATCGGGTGATTACATGGTATATAAATTGCTCATAGAATAATAAGCATTATTGCAGGAGAGAAATGTTCTGCATTCGCCGAAGGAGCAACGACCCCGGAAACTCTCAGGCAAAAGGACTGTAATAATGAAAAAACTCTGGAGAGAAGTGTTCAATCACTCACCGAAGGGGATGGTTTAAAACGTCATGGGATGTTTTAGATCGAAGCTCTCAGGTACACATGACAGATGGGGTTGACATCAAACAATAAAAAGGAGGTGTCTATGTGTCATGTCGTTGTCATTGGTGCTGGAATTACAGGCGTCACAACTGCATATGAATTAAGCTTACTTGGTTATCAAGTGACCGTTGTGGATCGTCATTTATTTCCTGCGATGGAAACTTCTTTTGCAAATGGTGGACAACTGTCTGCATGTAATGCGGAAGTTTGGAACCAAAAATCGACAGTGCTGAAAGGCATGAAATGGATGTCTCAAAAATCTGCCCCTTTATTGCTGAATCCTGCGTTTAGTGTGCATAAATATGCATGGCTGATGGAATTTCTGGGCAATATTAAACATTATGAGGCTAATACCCACGAAACAGTACGTTTGGCTTTATTGGCTCGTCAGCGCTTGTTCGAAATTGCGGATAAAGAGTCAATCGACTTCAATTTAGAAAAACGTGGTATTTTGCATTTTTATCATAATAAACAAGATTATGACGTTGCCATCCGAGTCAATGATTTACTCAATAAAGGTGGACTTGAACGTTGTGGCGTGTCCAACGAAGAAATTAAGCAAATTGAGCCGACATTGACCGGCGACTATTATGCTGGATTTTATTGTGAAGGTGATGCGACAGGTGATATTCATAAGTACACCACAGGGTTGGCTGAAGTCACCAAAAAGTTAGGGGTGAAGTATCGTTTTGGTATGGATGTGACAGATGTTCAGCATTTAGCCTCAGGTGTTGAAGTGAAGTTACAACCCAGTTCAGAGAATGTTGAACTGCTTCCAAATGAAGTGGAAATGTTGGCTGCCGATGCTGTTGTGGTGTGTGCTGGGGTGGGTAGCTATCAATTGGCTGAATTGGTTCAAGAGCGCGTCAATGTTTATCCTGTAAAGGGATATTCGATTACGGTGATGTTAAATGACGAAGAAAGTCAGCAAAATGCGCCGTGGGTGAGCTTGCTGGATGAAAGCGCGAAGATTGTAACTTCACGTTTAGGTAAAGATCGTTTCCGTGTTGCGGGCACTGCTGAGTTTAATGGCTATAACCGTGATATCCGGGCAGATCGGATTCAACCTCTTGTTGACTGGACCAATCGTAATTTTAAAGTTTCGACAGAGCATGCGGTCCCTTGGGCAGGTCTTCGTCCTATGATGCCGAATATGATGCCTGTAGTACGCCGTGGAAAGTTAGAACGTGTGTTCTTTAATACAGGACATGGGCACTTAGGTTGGACGCTATCTGCGGCAACCGCAGCAATGATTAGTCAGGAAGTCGCGACAGCGTATCCTGTTTAATTCGAGTGCATTCTTGGATAGATAAAAACAAGCTTGCTTCAAGCTTGTTTTTATCATTTTTGTTCAATGATGTTATAATTCTGCCTTAATTTCAAAAGATTGCTCACAAACGAATACTTTAAACTTGAGCAAAAATAAGTAGTATTGTTTCAAGCAATTGATGACTAATGTGAAGGTGCATAATGATTAACATGAAAATGGCTTTGGTGGTTTTAGCTTCTGCAATGATGATGTCGCTTGCTGCGTGTAGTGACAAAAAACAAGAGGCTCAACAAACGCCAGTGGAAAGTTCAGCAACTGAGACACCAGTAACCAATATTGAAGTTAGTCCAGAGATGATTGATGCTGCACCTTTAGAGTCTGAAGAAGCAGGAGCATCAGCACCAGCGCCTGAAGCAAAATAAGTCCAAAGATCAAAAAGCCTCCCGATGTGGAGGCTTTTTTTATGGGTGAGAGTGATATCAGCATTTAATCGTAAATATCTAGATTCAGGATATAAATCAAAAAATCATATTGAAACCATAACGAACAATCGATAGAGTTTATTTAGTAAATATTGTCAATCTGTGATGATTTTCATCAATGCATCGTTTGCAAGCAAAGTGACAGTAGAAAACATGATGTTTAATCATAACTCATGTAAAAATGAGGGAATATTTTGTACGCAGTTAAGCTCACAGAAGTATCGTTGAATTTTAAACAGCATGGCCGAGCATGTTTGATGGTTGCTGTGGTGATTTTTGTCTGCTGTTTGCTTGGGATATTCACTCGGCCGATTGCATATTTCGCTTATTTTTGGCCAGCTAATGCTGTACTGATCGGCTTGTTTTTACGGTTTAAGCCACTTAGAAATGTCGGTGGTTGGTTGGGTGCTTTTATTGGTTATATGTTGGCAGACTTAGTCACAGGGAATCATCTTGAGCTGACTTTGGCTTTAACAATCGCCAATTTTATGACGGTAGGCGTGTCTTTATTCTTTATCCATTATTTACAAATTGACTATCGTGCATATAACAAAGGCTTAAATTTTCTTTATCTTTTCTTGGTTTGTGTTTTTCTTGGGTGCTTTTCCAGCGCGATATTTGCCGTTGCTGTCGTTCCGTATATGCCACACACCTTTATGAGCACGCAAGACCTTTGGGCTGAGTTTTATATTTGGTGGACGGGGGAAGTTCTAAATTGTATTTCACTTTTACCCCTCATGTTGACCTTTCCTGCAGCGAAGAAATTAAAGTATCTTTGGAATAACCGTAGACAGTGCGAAACCCAGTTTGTCGATGTTTTACCCTTACTGTCAGTTTTAATTTCTGTGGCGTGTACTCATCTTTTCTTTGGTCCAGGCGCCTTACTTTTTCCTTTAGCAGGGCTGATTTGGGCGGCTTTAAGTTACAACTTATTTTATGTGAGTATCATTAACAGTTTGGTTTGTTTTGTGACGTATCATAGTTTAACGACCTATTATATTTCACGTACAGCAGATAACTTCTTGGCCACTTCTATTTCGGTGCGTATAGGGCTGTGCATGTTGATGATTGCACCTTTGCTTTTATGTATTGTGAGTCGTAATCGTCATGATCTGTATAAAGAAGTGCTCTATCTGGCCAACCACGACCCCTTAACTCATGTGGGAAATCGCCGTTTTTTATTCACTCAAACTGAAAACTTATTGAAGGAAAATCTGGTTAAATCGATGAGTATCATTGTGCTAGATATTGATCACTTTAAGAAAATGAACGATCAATATGGTCACTATATTGGTGATGTATTGCTACAAAGCTTTGCCACGACGGTGAAAAGTAATTTGCGTGAACAGGATTTATTTGCGCGTATGGGCGGTGAAGAATTTGTGGTGGTGTTAAATAATACCACTGAAATTGAATCACAAATCATTGCAGAACGTATCTGCCGTGCTGTCGCTACTTCAAAAACTCAAGTGGCACATGCTGTTTTGAGCATGACGGTGAGTCTTGGGGTGGTGCATCAAGTTTTACCAACGCGAAATAGCCTACAGAGCTTGTTAAATCGTGCTGATCGGGCGTTATATCAAGCCAAAACTTTAGGACGCAATCAAGTACAACTTGCCTCATAGGTTAAAATTTAGTAAAAGTATAAAACAATAAAAACTATAGATACTTGGATAAAAATGAATTTTTCTGAATACCTTCGTTATGATGGGCTGGGTTTAGCTGAGTTGGTTGCGCAAAAACAAATCCATCCCGCTGAATTATTACAAATTGCAATTGAGCGTAGCCAGCAAACCAATCCTGCTTTAAATGCGATTATTATTCCTATGCATGATTATGCAAAGAACAGAGCACAAAATGCACTGTCTGGTCCATTTGCAGGTGTACCATTTTTAGTAAAGGATTTATTTCAAGAATATACAGGTTATCCAACATCTTATGGATGCCAAGCATTTAAACGCACGGGTCATATTGCAGAACATAATGCAGAAATTGTAAACCGTTGGGAAAACACAGGCATTTTAACCTTTGGACGTACCAATACTCCTGAGTTTGGTATCAAAGGCATTACAGAATCAGATGCTTGGGGAGCCTGTCATAACCCTTGGAATTTAAAACATAATAGTGGTGGCTCATCGGGTGGCTCCGCTTCTGCAGTGGCCGCTGGGATTGTTCCTATTGCGGGTGCGGGCGACGGCGGCGGGTCGATTCGAATTCCAGCATCGTATTGCGGTTTATTTGGTTTAAAGCCAAGTCGTGGACGTACGCCGTGGGGTCCAGATATGAGTGAGGCAATGCACGGCGCTGCGATACAGCATGTATTGAGTAAAAGTGTAAGAGATAGTGCAGCGATGTTAGATGCAACGCAGGGTGCAGAGCATAGCTCGTTGTTTAAAATTGAACAGCCCAACCAAAGCTATTTGGCCTGTCTACAGCAGCCTGTAAAAAAACTTAAAATTGCATTTAGTACTCAGTCGCCTATTGGAACCACAGTGTCTAAAGATGCTATTGATGCTGTACACCATACCGCACGTTTGTTGGAGTCTTTAGGGCATACAGTGGTCGAAGCACAACCTGAGATAGATGGTATGTCTTTGGCCAGAGACTTTATCACGACGTGGTTTAGTCAATTTTCTTATATGTTAGAGCAGATCAAGCAACACGTTCCGACCACAGCAGGAGACTTTGAGCTGGATTCTTTAGCTTTGGCTGCCTTTGGTGCGAAAACGACTGCGTTAGAATATATTCATAATCTGAATAATTGGGGAGTGTATGTCACTAAAATGAACCAATTCTTTGATCATTATGATCTTTATCTGACTCCTGCTACAGCTTCAGTCGCGCCTAAAAATGGGCAAATTTCTACTCCATCATGGCAAAAACCAATTTTAAAAAGTTTACTAAAAGTCGGCAAAGCACATTTGCTGGCACAAGGAAAATTGGTCGATAAAATTGTGAAAGATAATTTACGTTGGGTGCCTTTTACTCAGTTAGCCAACATCACAGGCTTACCCGCGATGTCTGTACCGTTGTATTGGAATGCTGACAATCTTCCGCTTGGTTCGCAGTTTATTGCACCTTTTGCCCGTGAAGATCTGCTATTACAGCTGGCTAGTCAGCTAGAACAGGCCCAACCATGGTTTCATAAATATAGTGAAATCAAAGTTTAGAAAGCTGATTAATGAAACTGCTGCAATTTATGCGGACAGATCAGAAGAGAACTTTTTAAGCTTGAACTTCTTTGGGTAAGTACCGAACAAAACCCAAGCCCAGTAGCACAGCACAGCCTGCCAGAATAAAAATATATTCGCCTGACAGGCTGTGCCAATAATATCCTGCAAGAATACTTCCAGACGCTACACCCAGTCCCCACATGGTGCTATATAAGGCTTGACCGCGTCCTTGTTGTCCTAAACTAAAGTTTTGGAAAATGATACGCATGGCGATGAGATGAAATAAACCAAAGCTAAAGGCATGAATGGTTTGTGCGAAGAACTGGATCGCGAAGACTTGTGGAAAAGAACCCACCATAAACCAGCGTAGCGCCGTGAGGATCAGACAAATAGACACCATGAGTCGCCATGAAAAGCGTTTGAAAAAAATATGAGCAATGGCAAACATAATAATTTCGGCCATGACACCGACAGCCCACAAAAAACCAATTTCTGTGGTTGAGTAACCAGCTTGCTTTAAGAAGTTACTATAAAAACTATAAAAGGGCGCATGTGAAAAAAGCAGAATAAATTCGATACCGAAAAATGCGGCCACAACGGGTTTTTTTAAAATAGGTAGTAATGGCTCAAGCTGCCCTTGTGAATTGGGTGCAGTGGTCGGTTCTTTGATGCTAAATGACCAAATAAAGGCCAAAAAAGAAATACACAGTAATAAAACTGGCAGCATAGAGATGGGTAAAATTTCTAATACGGCACCGATACCAAAAACCCCGACAATAAAACCGACAGAGCCCCACTTTCGGACTTTTCCATACAAAGCAGTGCGCTGTTCCGCGAGCCAAAATAGAGTAACGCCTTCAAACTGAGCCAGAATGGCATTTTGGAAAAAGCTAAAGATCAGCATGAGCAGGGCGATCGCCTGAAACGAGTTTGGAATGATAAAAATCATGAACCAAATACAGGCTTCCATCCACGTTGCGACTCTGACCAAGAGCATCCGTTTCCCTGATTTATCTGCAATCCAGCCCCAAATAAAAGGAGCAAAAAAGCGGGTAATGATCGCAATTGAGGAAAGGATACCGATTTCACTGTAGTTAAAGCCTTGATCTTCGAGATACAGGCTCCAAAACGGCATGAAGGTTCCCACAATGGAATAATAAAAAAAGTAAAAGCCAGCCAGTCGGTGCCGAATGGGAAAAGAAAGCATCGTACTGTATTCCTTGCTAGGGTGAGCAGATTCTGAAGAAGACTTGAACCTAAAACAAAGCTTCAAGTCGATGAAGCTTCAAGAATTTTAAAATGGATTGTTTAAATCATGCTTATTCAGAGTTTAGGGATTAAAGCTCATTAGCCTTTGACTAAACCACCATCCACAATCAAGTTTTGACCTGTCACAGCACAAGAATATGGCGATAAGAACATTAAAATGGCTGAAGCAAATTCCTCAGGTGTAACTACACGACGCAGTGGTGTTGCACTCGCGATGTAATCAAAAACTTCATTGGGTGTACTTTTGCTGGCATCGGTGGTTTGTAGTAAACCGCCAGAGAGCATATTGATATTAATGCCGTATTGACCAAGTTCATGCGCTGAGGTACGGGTAAATGCCAACAGTGCAGCCTTCGCAGTGGTGTAGTCATGATAAGGCACCACAGGGTTTTGTACCAGATTGGTTCCGATGTTTACAATGCGCCCAAACTGGTTTTTTTTCATACCTTCAAGCGCCGCTTGGGTAGTATTCAAAGCGGCTTTAACTGCACCCTCAAATTGTTGTTGCATAGTTTCCCAGCGTAGCTCATGAACTTTTGGGCGGGCCTCACCATTAAACTCGAACTGAATGAGCGCATTATTAATCACGGCATTGATATGCTGTCCAAAATGCTGAAAGCTTGCATCAAACATGTTTTTGACTTGTGCACTGTCTGTAACATCAGCTTGGTAGGTGAAAACCTGCTTTGGATACTGCTGGATTAAGGCTTGAGCTGCAACGTGGCTGTTCAAATAGTTCACGACTACACGAGCACCCTCATTGATTAAGGCGTGTGTAATCGCAAGACCTAAACCGCGTGCGCCACCTGTGACCAGTACAACTTGATTTTTAATGTGCATGATATTTCCGAGTAGATAAATGTATGTATTTTTTAGATAAAGCAAGTATATCAAAACCTTTCCGTACCTTAGGTTTTACAACTGCTACTTTTCAGGTTTTCGATGCTCATTTAGCTGGGTTAGAGTATTTGGATAAAAGTCGCCTAGCAGTAGAACAGTTTTAGCATTAATGATTATTGGGCCTGAGTTTGCTCAAGGTGTAGCCTCAAAATACGACGCAATTCTAATAATGTTTCTGCTTCCTCATGCACCGAGTGGTTGCCTTTAATGATTTTTTCAGAGACAGCTTGTTCTAAATGTGAACTTGAATACGGCACAATACCATCGCTCATGTCATGTATGTCATTGGTCTGACGGTGATTACCAATAATAGAATGATAAGGAACTGTGGATACCGGCATGATGTTACTGGTCAAAGCCATAAAGCGTGACTTTGGACTTAAGTCGTCTGGGCCAGATTGCACCATGCCTTTGGTACTTGAGCTACCATTGAGCTGTATATCCACTTGGTTAAAGAAAGTGATCGGCAACTTCACCATTTTCTTCACCAACTCCATGTACCAGCGGTCAGACAGTTCACTGCCACGGTGAGGCGAGGCAATAAAAATTGCACGTCCAATGGGTAAATCGGAATGAAATTGAAAACGTTCTTTGATTACGGGGTATTGTTGTAATCGAGTGTATTGCTCATAGTTTAACAGTGGAATCACTTGCTCAGAAATATCGTGCTCACTTATCAGTAAGCGGCTAATGACACCGCCCATACTATGTCCAATCAGCACGGCGTCACTGGCCGAGCGAGAGTTGGGTTGAACTTGTGCAAAGGCTTGTTTGAGTAGTGCATGAATCTGATAGCGGCTTTCAACAATCGGCATATTGGTTGAATAGAATACCTGCCATACCTGAAAGTTTTCCCGTAAAACTTTATCACCCAAAATGTTATTGGTCAGATTGACCCAAGTTTCAGGGCTGCTGGCGAGACCATGAATAAGTACAATCACTTTTTTATTCGGTTGGTAGGGTTCAAGCATATAGACATGTGGCATACGCAAGTGCTCAGTTTTATCGAGCAAGGTTAAGTAGCCTGTAGAGCCCAGTTTATTTTCTGCCAGCCAATAAGCAAAAGGCACAGAATAATTCGCCGTGAGGATATATTTTTGTTGATGTATGTCTACATACTTTTGCGTATAAGGATTAAATAACTCAATCTCAAAAATGGCTTTGCCATTAAGTACATCTTCAATGCTGCTTTCAGAGTTTAATGGCTGTGCCGTTGCGGTTACGGACAAATAGCTTGCAGGATGGATATTGGGATTGGTTTGATTTTGATAAAACGATATCGGGTCAAGAATAAAATCATTTTTATGAATAGGGTCCGCTTCAGTCACAACCACGAACTCTGCGCCCAGACCGTCTTGACGGTTGACTTGATAAAAACCCGAGAAGTTTAAATTATAAATGGATTGAACTCGATCAATGGTTTTACTTTTCAGTTCAGGATAGTGTTCTAAATTTACAATATATTGACGTTGTTGGACGTTGAGTTGCGCGGGAACTTGATGAAAAGGCTGCGTACGGTACGCCGTGGTAATTAAACGCGACAAAGCGACATTGTAAAAAGTGCGGACATGCATTTGTCTTTGATCAAAAACACGGGTACTTGGGCTTTCTTGCATTTTAAATAAATACACATAGCTATAGCGTAAACTTTGGTCGAAGGCATTAAGGCTCTGTTCTAAGCAGTGATTATTTTCACTATGTGGCTTTGCGTGGGTACAGTTGCGTTGTTTTGAGAGCTCTAAAGCTTGGGCCAAATACAGTTCACTTAAAGCAGCATAGCGTTCATCTGCAGCAATATCTGTTTGTGTGTTTAAGCGCTTCAAACATGTTTCAAATTCAGCGCTGCATTGCTGTGGCGTCAGGCTGAGTAATTTGAGTAAGCTGGTGGTTTCCGCACTCAATTGGTCGTGGGTTAAGATATTTTCAGACTTGCTACGAATAGCTTGATGGATGTTATTTTCTTTGACTTTGACCAACTGGCAGGCCGGCAATAAAACAATCGTTAGCCCTAAAATGATTGGTCGCGTGAAAGCATGATGTCTCGTTAAAAGCATAGTTTTTAGCACGGACGTTATCTATATGGGCTAAAGATGTCTTTCATTTTAAGATAATTTCTAACGAGTTACATCCAAATTCGGTCCGATCTTTTGTGTCCCTAGACATAACTTAAGAACGCTTATATTCGGCTCAAGCAATTTGGCGAGCAAAGGCTTTGCCCAAAACATGTTTATGTATAAATCGTAATTTATTGAGGACTGGCCCTGAGAGCGTAAATGGATAAGCATCTTCTAAACCCATACTGCGATTTAACGCATTTAAGTTAAAAGTCAGTGTCATCCATTGTTTGAGTAGTACATCAAAATCTTGAGCGCCGATTGGATTTTCGTAAAAGGTTAAGTCATGCGTATCTTTTCGATTATTACGCACAATTAATCCTGCATAGTAAGCGGTTTCTAATGTGTCCATCATGTGTAAATAGTGTGCCCACGTTTCTGCCCAGTCTTCCCAAGGATGCGTGCTGGCATAAGAGCTGACATAAAACTTGTCCCAGTTTTGTGGCGCGCCATCTTCATAGTGGCGTTGTAGTGCTGCGTTATAATCTTGACGCTCATCTCCAAAATACTGACGGAACTCGTCGACCAGCTCAGGATGTAGCGATTTAATAAGGTCAAAA
This sequence comes from Acinetobacter sp. MYb191, assembly GCF_037572605.1. Taxonomy (NCBI): domain Bacteria; kingdom Pseudomonadati; phylum Pseudomonadota; class Gammaproteobacteria; order Moraxellales; family Moraxellaceae; genus Acinetobacter; species Acinetobacter sp. MYb191. The sequence continues at coordinate 20,690 of NZ_JBBGZP010000020.1, forward strand.
TAATAATGCCCACTTTCATGACGGAAATGCCCCAAAAGCGTACGGTAGTTTTCACCCATTTTAATACGGGTCGTTTCCCTATAGATGACATCTGCTTCACTAGCATTGAGTGTGATGACGCCATTAGCATGTCCTGTCAGCACGGGGTGCTCTGGTTCAGGCATGAGAAAATTAAAACGGAGTCCGTAGCGATCATCATCGTTATATTTGGGCCTTGGCATAATATTCAGGCGTTGCATTAAATACAGAAAACGCCGTTTAGCATGTTCGAGCCGTGACCAATAGACGATATGATCTGGGTTGTCGAGAGTAGGAATGGTATATGTGAGTACACAAGACTCACAGTAGATGTCGTTGCTCTCTGCGGGAATAACCCAATTACAGACTTGATGATGCTGATAGTTATAACAAGGCTTATAGCGCTTCGTCTGGTATTTTTCATTTAGCGCTAACCAAAGAACAGGGCTATGCTCTTCAAAGCTCCCCATATCTTTTTCCGATGCAATATAACCGAGTGTAGTTTGGCAGCTCACACATTGTGAGTTGGCAAAAAAGACTTGGTTTTGACAGGATGCGCAACTAAAAAATTTCATCGGCGGCTATGTCTTTGGTGAGCTTTTAGCACCAGTATAAAGGATGTTGATTCCCTTCGTCATGTTCTGTCATCTGTTTTGATTGGCTTGCAAAGTTGAGTATTCATTGAGAACATATTAGAAAAGAATACATGTGCTTGGTTAGTAGCGAGCTTTTCAGCATGTTCTTCTCTTTCATATTTGTATAAAGAGATATAAATTTTAAAATTTATAACCTGAATGAACGAAAAAGCTTGATTTAGGTGCAGATTCGTCAAAAATAGGGACTGGGAAAAATCAAAGCTTCATTTTAGAATTTCAAAGCCTTTTAAGTTTCTGGGAGTAAATATAATGATAACGAACGTATCGCCAAAAAAATGGCTACTCATGAGTTTGGGGGCGATGTTGCTTTCAGGTTGTGCAACAACCTCTACAGACCCGAGTCGTCAAAATGTGGGGACAACAGGTTTACTCATTTGTGCGCAGAATGAGCTTTGTCCAGTGGTCACTGTGAGCTGGAATGAGTCGAACAAAGAACTGCTTAAGTTAAAAATGCATTTGAGCAGTACTTACAATAAATACGACATTCAAAAGGTCGTGTTTACAAATGGACAAAAAAGCCAAACTTTTGCTGTCACCGGGCCAACCGAGCATGATCATGTGTTAGGCACCAACCGTTCGACTAATTATATTTTAGCGCCTGTAAATTTGATGAGTAGCTTAAAAGGTACAAATTCGATCAAAATGAATATTTATACAGATCAAGGTATTATCTCTCGATATGTGTATAAAGATGGCGTCTCAGCTCCAATTTTGGGTGAGTTCCAAAAAGTTTATCAATAAAAAAAATCGCCATCTGGCGATTTTTTTTGCGTATAAGTCAGAGAAAACTAAAAATTGTGAGGACATAAGATCTCATTTTCAGAAGGTATTCTGTCTATAGGGAAGTAAACTCCTACCTCTTTGACAGATGAAAAAGCCAAGTTGAATAGTCAGCAATGCACTTTGATGTATCAATTTTAAAAATATAAATACATTTTGCACAAAAATAAACTTTTTAATGCGCTGTTGCTGTCAATCTAATCAAAAAAATTGGCATGTATTCTGCTTAGTTCTAGGTATTACAAAAACCTTTTTTGGTAATACCGAAAGGAGCAGCAAATGTCTAAACAATTCAAAGATGACTTAAATGCATTCTTCACCGTATTTAAACAGTTCGTGGTCGCCATCTTAAGCGCTAGAGCGGGCATTTATATCAAGCAAGATCCATCCGAAAAAGGATAAGCGCGTGCCGAAACATAAATTGGCACGGATCAGCATCACTGTGCCTGAATTAACTGTCGATGCATTGGATCAGAAAATTGTTGATCAGCACTATGAAAGCCGTTCTCAAGCAATTGTTGACATGATCAATAAACATTTGATTGCGGATCAGGAGCAACGTAACGCCGTGATGGTGGGGACGTTTACCTTGCTCTATGACGCCAGTGTTACGCCACTTAGAGTCCAATTGCTGGACTTGCAGCAACAATTTTTAGAGCAAGTGGTCAGTTCACTGCATATTCAGTTAGATGAGCAAAAAATTCTAGAAGTGATGATTTTGCAAGGCTTAACTACAGAGTTAAAAGCGCTGAGCCAGCAATTCATTGCTTTGAAAGGTGTGATCAAAGGGCATTTGGAACTGATGGATGCGGTGATGCCGCCGATTCCACAAAATGAAAAACAGAGAGCGTTGAAATCGTGACCATGTTCACCGTCCTCAATGACTCACTCCATACATAGCAAGTTTAAACATTTACAGCATCGGGAAAATTGCATCATGATTAAAAAAGCGTTTTTATCAGTATCTATTGTTTCGACTATTTTATTGGCAGGTTGTGATAACACTGCCAAAATTCCTGAAACAAAAGACACGGCATCTGAGAGCACAGCCACCAAAACCATCACGATTGGCTATAGTGATTGGCCGGGTTTTGTTGCATGGCAAGTGGCAATTGAAAAAGGTTGGCTCAAAGAAGCGGGGCTGAATGTTGAATTTAAATGGTTTGATTATTCATCATCGCTTTCTGCTTTTGCAGCCAATCAGCTAGATGCAGTACTGGTGACCAATGGAGATAATCTAGTCACAGCCTCTGGGGGCACTCAAGGTGTCATGATTATGGCGACAGACTATTCCGCAGGTAATGACGTGATCATTGCAAAAGATGGAATTAACAGCATTGCTGATTTAAAAGGCAAAAGTATTGCCACTGAAAAAGGCTTGGTTGACCATTTATTGCTAAGTACAGCACTAACAGATGCAAAAATTAAGACCAGTGACATTAAATTGGTCAATTCTATGACCAATGAGCTTCCACAAGTTTTTGCAAGTCCAGACATTGCTGCAATTGCGGTCTGGCAACCTGTAGCCAATCAAGCTTTGAAGTCTGTTGCAGGGTCTAAAATTATTTATAGTTCTAAAGATAAGCCAGGTTTAATTTATGACACGCTGACCGTGAATATGAGCCATCTTTCTGCCAATAAAGAAGATTGGAAAAAGATGATCCAAGTGTGGGATAAAACAGTCAAATATATTAATGACCCTGCAACACATGAAGACGCCGTGAAAATTATGTCTAACCGTGTTGGCGTCGATCCGAAACAATATGAACAATTTATTGGCGGGACGCATTTACTCGATTTGGCAGCCAATAAAACCGTCTTTAAAAAAGGTTCAGGTTTTGACTCGATTTATGGCTCAAGCTACCACGTAAACAAATTCAACGTTGAAAATGGCATTTATAAAACAGAAATGGATGTTGATGGTGCAATTTACCCAGCTTTGGTTGAAGAGTTAAAGTAAGACTCCGTAGAAACTAAAAGCCCAAGTTAACTTGGGCTTTTTTGTATGGGTGTGTTTAAAAAGCAAAGAAAGATCTAATGTTAAATAAAGAGCATGTTTTAAGGTATGTATTTATAAATGCGTACTTTTAGAAAACACATGAATAATCACGATGCCGATAATCATAAAACTTAAACCAACAACTGCGGCAAAGTCGAGCACCTGTTTAAAGTAAATCCAACCGACTGTAGAGATCAGGATAATGCCTGCACCTGACCACAGTGCGTAAGCTAACCCCATAGGGAAGGATTTAAATGTTAGACCTAAGAAAAAGAGCGCAACTGCATAACCAATAATAGTTAAAACAATAGGTAAAGGTGCAGTGAAACCATTGGTCGCTTTTAATGCAGAAGTCGCGAGGACTTCTGCAATCACGGCGATCAATAAATAGAGAAAAGCCATAGCTTATTTTAAGCTCCCTTACGCAACCACAGTTGCATGATGCATGAGGTGATGTTGTTCTTGTTTCAGCCAATGCTGACTGTCCGCCGTGGTAGGTGTTACATTTTGAAAAGTGTATTCAGGTTCACACACATCCACGACAAACACCAACTGATACGCTTCTCCACCGATCAATTTATGCTGTATGAGGGTTCCAGCATCAACGACTTCAAAACCATCTAGAATGAGTTGTTGTTGAGTCATTTGGGTGCAGCTTGAATATTGAATGAGCTGATCCTGAGTTGAAACTGATACTTCATAGCTTTCAATTTGATTTAAGTCAGAAGGACTTTGTTCCACATAAGAAAGAACCCCTAATGCATCTACATTCTGTTGAATATGGGGTAAACGTGACTGTGCATATGCCATATGCTCACCGCAGATGATGAGACCGCCATCGAGCGAAATTTCTTGCTGCGTGGCAACATGTACGGCTTTGACTAAGCGTAGTCCTAAAAATAAACCCTTACTGGCTTGTTGACGCCAGTCTTCAACATAGGCATTACTTGGAGAAAACTCCAAAATACAATTGCCAATGCTATGTAGGGTTGCAGGCTCAGGCCACTGGGTATGGTTCTGATAATTACTACTTAGCTCCCATGACAGTGATGCATTTTGTACATCCCAATGCGTATAACCGACCCATGCTTGATGCTCTGTGATAGGGGTATCTATTGCAGATTTGAGACGTAGGTCAATGGTGAAGCTCTTGGACTGAAACCAATACACAATCGTATTTTCATCGGTCAGGCCATTGTAAAAGCTAATACTTTTACGTCGAAATGCGCCCATTAAATAGGTTGGCACACTACCTGAAGCAGCTGTGATGGGTTTTAGTTGACTTAAAGTTTCGAATAAATTCATGGGGTGTACTCCATGTTTGACTCAGTCAGACCAAAAGAATAAAGCGGAACGGCATTCTTTAAGACCAACTCACCACTGGCTACACGTTGTTTTAAATAATGAAAGGTTTGAGCCGTTTGATTAAACAAATGTTCTCCACCTGCCAGTGGCGCATATTTAGGTGGCTCATTTGTATTAATCGGTTGGATGACATAGTCATAGTCACAAGAAAAAAATAAAGGGAAGGAGTAGCGTTCTTGTTGGACTTTTTTGACCCGATGTTTGGTGGCTAAATATTTGCCATTGGACAATATTTCCATCATGTCACCAATGTTCATCACCAAGGTCTTTTCAAGCAGAGGAATATCAATCCATTCACCTTGCTTAGTTAGAACTTGTAAACCGGGTGCTGTCGGCAATAATAAAGTAAAGCACTCATAGTCGGTATGTGCCCCGATGCCTTCTGCATCTGTCGCTTGAGGGTTAAATGGATAGTGAATGAGGCGTAATTGACTGGGTGCATGTTGAATATGCATATCAAAAAAGTCTTCTTTTTGCTCTAAAGCCAGCGCAAAACTGCGAAACAGTTGATGACCAATGGCTTTTAAGTGCTGATAGTACTGTGAGACATGGCGTTTAAATGCGGGATCATCTGGCCATTGCGTCGGGCCAAGTAAGGGATAATTTAATGCAGACCCTTGATAGTCATAATTCACATCATAAGATTCTTTTAAATCATAGCTGTTACTTGAAAACCGTTCTTCACCTATAGGCACATAGCCACTATGGTTGACCGATTTGCCAATATAGTTTTGCATTTTGAGTGCTTCATCTTGGGCAAAATAATGCTCCGCGATGTCACATAACTGTGCAAATAATGCAGGTTGAAATTGATCACCTTTGAGGTAGAGAAAACCAACTTCTTTACAAGCCTGATCAAGCGCTTGAGCAACTTGCATACGTTCATCTAAATTTGGGCTATTTAAAAGGCTGATATCCACCAGTGGAAGGACATATTTATCTTGCATGGTAAATCCTCGTGTTGGCCGTCCAACAGTGCATAAAACCTAAGGGTCGTCCCTCAGGCTAGATCAATGAATTATTTATGCGTACTAACTTGGGTCATACGTGGAATTTTTGGTAAATCTTCCAGTGCTGGGTCAATTTCTTCTTCTTGTGCATGTACTAAGAAATCGACTCGCTCTCGAAGTTGCTTAAAGGCAGGGCTGGACATCAGTTCAGTGTTTCGTGGACGGTGTAAATCCACTTCAATGATTTCTTTAATTTCCCCAGGATTGGCTTTAAGTGCTACGATACGATCGGCCAGTAAAATAGCCTCATCCATATCATGGGTTACAAAAATGATAGTTATATCAATGTTTTGCCATAGGTCCATCAGGTGTTTTTGCATTTTTTGACGGGTATGCGGGTCAAGTGCACCGAAAGGTTCATCCATCAGTAAAATTTTCGGTTCATTGACTAAAGCACGGGCAATCGCAACACGTTGCTTCATCCCGCCAGACAGTTGATGCGGATATTGGTTTTCATACTTCTCTAAGCCAATAATATTGATCCATTCTCGTGCAGCCGCTTCGGCTGAGGCATGACTTGCACCTTTCATTAGTGGACCAAACATTACATTTTCTTTAACCGATTTCCAAGGAAATAAGGTATAGCCTTGAAACACCATGCCTCGCTCTGGACTAGGGCCTGAAATGGGCTGTCCATCTACTAGCAATTCACCAGAGCTATATGGGTCTAGACCCGCAACAACCCGACTAAAGGTTGATTTTCCACAACCAGATGGCCCAATCACACAAATAAACTCCCGCTTATGAATTTTCAAATCGAGCTGATTTAAAATCGTGCGTGAGTTTTTACCATGCTGAAAAACTTGACTAAGTTGTTTGGCCTCTAAAATGACAGGACGTTGATAAATGTGATCAAAATACTGACGAGCATTGAATTCCGTCGTTCTTATATCTGTGGTTTTCATTATTTTGCTCCCGCTTTCCATTTAAAAAGATGTTGTCCTAGCTTCATTAAAATCACATCACAGACCAAACCAATCACGCCAATAATCAAAATCGCAGCATAGACATTGTCAAAGTTCTGGTAGCGTGCTTGCTGGGTAATAAACCAAGTGATCCCTGTGGTGGTGCCAATTAGTTCAGAGACAATCAAGTAGGTCCACGCCCAGCCCAGCAAGACACGTAAATCACGGTAAATATCGGGTAACGCCGCTGGAATGACCACGTGAAACAGACTTTTTGCTTTATTCGTCCCTAGGGTATAACCCGCTTCAATCAGCCCGCGGTCCACCATACGTGTGGTATTGGCAATAATCAGAATTTGCTGAAACAGCGTCCCAATCACGATGATGGCAATCTTTGGTGCATCATTAATGCCTAATATGGCAACAGCCAGTGCACCAAAGGCAGGCGCAGGTAAGTAGCGAAAGAATTCAACAAAGGGTTCAGTCAGCTGGGAAATTTTGTTGGAAAAACCACATAAAATCCCCAATGGAATACCAACGAGTGATGCAATAAAGAAAGCACTAAATACAATTCTGATGCTGTGCCAAAGACTTTGATGAAACCATGGTGCATCGGCTTGAGCTGGTGGTGTAGTAAATGCCGTCACTAAGGCTGTCGCAACTTGATGAGGTGCTGGTAAATAAATAGGATTGACCAAATTACCTTGCGGCGGTTCAGTGCCTGTATTGACAGCATTTTGCGCTTCTGCATAGAACACACTTTTGTCTACACGACTACCGACTTGTAAAAAAGAGACACTGCCAGAGTTGGTGATTTGTACCTGAGGGTGCCAAATAAAGGGCAAATAACTCACAGCACACCAAATGAGGATTGGTATTAGAAATGATCCAAAGCCCAGCAATATTTTGCTTTGAGGACTGAGTTCTCGTGCGACATAACCCATAGTTGCTTAGCCCCGATATTACTTTTTTTATAAAACGTAATACTGTTAAGCAAAATGAATGCCAAATTTGTAGTGATATTGAGTGTTCACCTGTGTGCTAATTGTTTAAATAAAAACAGCCTTTGACCTAAATATGTTTTAAAATGCGCTATCGATAGATTGACGCTCAAAAGGGACAGCATCGCATGGCACAAAAGTCACAACAATCTGCATTGAATGAATTGATTGCAGAACAAAAACTACTGTGTGAAGAATTTGACTCCGCTTATGTTGAAGTAAAAGGTGATGATGTCGTTGCTGTTGCTGTGCATACTTTAAATCAAGAACCCATTGTCGGTTTACGTAAAAAGCCAGAAACTGAAGAGAATGTCGCTTGGTTCATCTATGGTGGTGAATTGGGTGAAGGCCAAGACTTTTTTACAACCATGACTGTACGTGAGTTACAAGATATCTTGCCTGACGTACTTCCATACTTGGCTTTAAGTGAAGGTTATCGTTTTATGATTGATGGCGATGACTATGAAGACGTATGGAAAGAAGGCGATGAGTCTTAATACATGAAAAAACAAACATGGACGTTGCTTAGCCTTTCGTTATTTTTATCATCATTTCTATCAACCCTGAGTTATGCAGAAACAACGAAGCTAACTCAGGCGCAGTATGATCAAAAGATGGCAGAATATACAGCAACTGTTAATTCAACTAAAACCGTTTTAGATGCAAAAGATAATCCAGCGACAGCAACAGAGATGAAAACCGCATTTTGTCAGCGTATGGATGCATATCATCAAATTGCTGTGCTATCCAAGGCCAATATTGAGTTAAGTACTGCTTCAGTGATGTTGATGGTGGCCAACCGTTATCTTGAGCAGCAAGAAAAAAGCCTGACCGATGCAGGGATGAATGAAAGTGCCTTCTGTCCAACGGTTAAAGCTTTACAAGTTGAAGATACGAAACGAGTAAAAGTAAAGTAACCCAATAAGACAGTACGGAATTAGCGTAGATATTAAGATCTAATTTATTGTTTTAGGATGCTGTATAAATAGACAATGTCCTCGATTGTGTTAAGATAAATAAAAATCAACCATCGTTTGAGTGGGAGTTGGTGTATGGCAGCTTATACCGACATTAAAGTAGGCAAATATGAGGATGATATGATTCCTAAACTTGCCATTCATGCTTTTCATGATGCTTTTCAAAAAGCAACTACGCGTTCGTCTGTGGTTTATGCAAAAGCTGAACAGTTGGTTAAACGTGATATTCATGGCAATGAAACTGTTTTGCAGGACTTAAGTCATGCTTATGTCGATGTAGGCGTTTTACCGACACTGACACGTAAAAAGAAACACGCAACCGTATAGATTGATATGCCACCTCGACAACCTAGAATAAGAATGTTTGCAGGGCCGAATGGTTCTGGTAAAAGCACTATTAAAGATTACCTTTTGCCCCAACATATTGGGGCATATTTAAATGCAGATGAACTGGAACAAAACTTAAGACAGAGTCAACGCCTTGATTTATTACATTATCATCCTTCCTTAAAAGCTTCAGAGTTGGTCACTTTTCTAAAAAGTAAGAAGCGTCCTAAAGCGGGACAGTTCGTGGCCTTACTTACGCATGAGCCGATGGTACTAGATGAATGGAAGATCGAGTTTAAAACCAATGAAATCGATTCTTATCTCTGTGCACGCATTATTGATTATATCCGGCTTGAGTTTCTGCGCTTAAAAGTCAGTTTTACTTTTGAGACGGTAATGTCACATATCTCTAAAGTTGAGTTTCTCCGAGAAGCGAAACGTCAGGGTTATAAAACCTATCTATATTATGTCTCAACAGTCGATCCACAAATCAATATTGCTAGGGTTAAGTATCGCGTCAGTGTGGGCGGCCATCCTGTCCCTGAGCAGAAAATTATTGAACGTTACTACCGTAGTATGGATCTGCTCATGCAAGCTATAGAGTGCTGTGATCGAGCTTACTTGTTTGATAACTCTTCCGATGGTATACAAGCGTCTTTTCTTGCTGAAATTGAAGAAGCTGAAACCTTAAAAATGAATGCCGCCGTGTCTAAGCTCCCAAGATGGTTTGCAGAACGCGTACTATCAGAATTCCAATAAACGGCTCAGAAAAAGAGCGGGCTATTTCATTACTTTTCATGTGTCTACCTGCATGAAAATATATTCAAATGCCGTGAATGTGTTTCATAAACCCAGAATAATGATCATGATGTAGAAGTGTACCCATAACTCTATTCAGTTTCTTTAAATGAAAACTATAATGAAATAAAACGAGATAAGTTAAGTATATCTAATCTAAAAAAGGGCTGAATACAAAATCTCTCGGGGATATATTCAAGATTTTTGCATGATTGTGAAGAATTACTATGTAAAAGAAATGCTTTAAGGTGTTATCTAAAAGATGAAAAGTTTCGAGAACTAACAGGTAGTACCCATTCAAATATCTAAATCCAGATGAAAGGGCCCCGTAGACAGTGGCCATAGACGTGCATAGCATCGATAGATACAAAGTACGCTTGATTATTTTTAATTAAATATATTATAAAAACATATATTGTTTTAAGGGTGATTGTCAATGCATGATTTTGCGTGGTCTTTTATAGGTGGAATATTACTCGGCATCTCCGCCGTTGGATATTTATATACCAATGGGCGGATTGCGGGAATCACTGGTCTGGTCTCTCAAGTTGTAAGCTTAAAAGGGATTATAAATACGCCTGCACTGTGGTTCTTATTGGGGCTGTTTATTATTCCGTTTATATATGCAGCTTTTGTTCAGCCTAATATTCATATGGAAGCGACACCTTTCATGTTAATTATTGCGGGTGTGTTGGTAGGCTTTGGAACTCGATTAGGTTCTGGATGTACCAGCGGGCATGGTATTTGTGGTATCAGTCGTTTATCAAAACGTTCAATCATCGCTACAATGAGTTTTATGTTCGCAGGCTTTATTACTGTGTATGCCTTCCGTCATATGCTTGGAGCAATCTAAAAATGAAAAATGTTTGGGCATTCATTTGGGGTGGATTATTTTCAATTGGTCTCATGCTTTCAGGAATGTCGAATCCTGCGAAGGTGATTGGCTTTTTAGATATTTTTGGGCAGTGGGATGCCAGTTTAGCTTTTGTGATGATGGGTGCAATTGCGGTTGCATTTATTCCTTTTCAAAAAGCTGTACGTCAGCCACATCCACAAACCTTTTATGGTGAAGCCATACAACTTCCTAAAAATACGAAAATCGACAGAAAACTGATCTTGGGAAGTCTGCTATTTGGTATAGGCTGGGGAATTGCGGGAATTTGTCCTGCGCCGAGTTTTACTTTGATTGGACTGGGTTATTATCAAACGATCTATTTTATAATTGCGATGTTCGTCGGTGTGCTGCTACATCGTAAAGTGATGGAGAAAATGCCATGAAGCAAACCACGCAAGTAAAAGCATTCTTTGATTCAGTGACCAATACGTTTAGTTATGTAGTGAGCGATCCAGACACTCAGCGCTGCGCCGTGATTGATAGTGTGTTGGACTATGATGCAGCATCGGCAACGACCAAAACAGAGCAGGCCGATTTAATCATTACTTATATTCAAGAAAATAGCCTAAGCGTAGACTGGATTTTAGAAACACACGTGCATGCAGATCATTTAAGTGCTGCACAGTATTTAAAGCAAAAACTAGGTGGAAAAATTGCGATTAGTCATAAGATTGAGATCGTACAACAAACTTTTGGTGGGATTTATAATTTAGATATTAAGAGTTTAAATGCTATGCAGTCCTTTGATTATCTTTTTGCAGATAACGAGACATTTTTGATAGGCAACATAAAAGCATATAATATTCCAACACCAGGGCATACACCAGCGTGTCTCAGTTATGTCATTGGTGATACTGTTTTCGTGGGGGACACGTTGTTTATGCCTGACTATGGGACGGCACGTTGTGATTTTCCAAAAGGGAGTGCGGCGACTTTATTTGACTCAGTGAAGACTTTGTACACATTGCCAGATCAAACGCGGATGTTCTTATGCCATGACTACTTACCCGAAAGTCGTGATCAATACCAATACGAGACATCGGTTTATTCGCAAAAGCATGAAAACATTCATATCAATACTACAACGGAAAGGGTCGATTTTGTCGAGATGCGAAATCGCCGTGATGCAACGTTAAGCATGCCAAAATTGATATTACCAGCAATTCAAATCAATATGTTTGCAGGCAAGTTCCCTCAACCAGAAGACAATGGTATTCCTTACTTAAAAATTCCGCTGAATTATTTTTAAAATAGAAAACTAGTAAAATTTAAGGCATTCGGCATCTTTTCACTTGCTTAGAATCTTATTCAAAAATCTAATCTGATATTAAACAGACATGTACATCATGCTTTTAAATTTAGCCTAAGCAAATATCCCACCCAAAATAGCCTAAGCAAAATTGAGTTTAATATAAAAAGTCATTTGATTTATTTCCATTAAAAATTCAATATCTATAGCAATCGAATAAAGTAAGTTTCATATGATCCTAAATCATCAATTTCATCAAAATGAGCAGTCAGCTGCAAAAACACTGGTCTTTGTTCATGGTTTATTTGGCAGTTTAAGTAATTTAGGGATGTTGGCTCGGGAGTTTTATTCAAGCCACCATGTATTACAGGTAGATGTACGTAATCATGGGTTATCGTCACATTCCAATGTTATGAATTATGAGGTCATGGCAGCCGATCTAATTGAAACTTTAAATGAACTCAATATCGAGCACTTTTCTTTGATCGGGCATTCGATGGGTGGAAAACTGGTGATGAAAGTGACCGAACTCGCAGGAGATCGACTAGATCAACTGGTGGTGTTGGATATTACGCCTATTGCTTATAAAGAAAATCATCATGAGCAAATTTTTAAAGCGCTCTTTGCAGTACAAAAAGCAGATATTGAAACACGTCAGCAAGCCATAGAAATCATGCGTGAATATCTCAAAGAAGAAATGGTTATTCAGTTTCTCTTGAAATCTTTTAGCAAAGGGAAGTGGTTGTTTAATGTAGATGCACTGTATCAGAACTATGCCCAAATTCTGTCATGGGAAAATATAGAAACATGGCATAAGTCTGCATTGTTTATACGTGGTGGAAACTCACCTTATGTAGCAAAGCCAGAATATATAGAAGCTATCCAATCGCAGTTTTCTCAAGCCCAGATTCAGACGGTGGCAGATGTTGGACACTGGTTACATGCAGAGAAAACTGCGCAAGTTTTGCAAATCATCACTCAATATTTGAGTCAGCCTTCAACCTGATTAACTCAAATTCGCAGCTGAAAGTTGTCCTTCAGAGGTCAGCTTTTCAGCCATTTCCGCAGTTTTCTTTAAATTCGGCATTCGAAATTCGGTATGGCCATAGTCTTGGATCGACTTCCAACGCCCGCCCCAAGTTAAACCTACAGATTCTGCAACTTCACCATAGAGCTGATAGCCACGCATCGCCCATGGATCTCGTTCAGAAATAACGACTTTTCCATCACGCTTAAATGCGACATCCGCCGCCAATCCAAATTGGTGATAACTCTGATAACCACGTGCCAAAGTCGTATTTTTATTGCTGGCTAAAGAATTCTGACGCTGCGGGCTACGATAGCCTTCCAGTAAAACCAGTTCATATCCATGCTGCTCACGCATTATTTTAAATACCATCAGTAAACGTTGTTTATAGCGTGGGTTCATTTTGTGCCACTTACGATCAGCCGTTGCTAAATTGTCATGTGAATGAGTTGAATGAACATCCTGAATACTTGGATCGTAACTCGAAGCGCTGGCTTGAATAGAATTATTATTAAGATCCACTTGCTCAAGCATACTTGCTTCAACTATGGCCGCAGCAACTAAGGCTTCTTCGACCTCTGGTGGTGGAGACAAAATCTGTCCATCAAGTAGGGCATAAATTTGTGGATCCGATTGTCTTAAATAATCCGCTTCGATTTTAGTGGGCGTGACTGGACTGGTAAAAGCAAACATTAAGATGCTGGCAAATAAAAATAGACCCGCAGCCAATATCCACCACTGCTGAATATGCCAATGCGATTGCAATTGCTCGGGCGCAGCAGCATGATTTATATGCTGTGCAAAATGGCGAGCGGATTGAAATCTTTGTTTTCCCTGAGGAATTAACCCGACAAAAAAGCCAGCTAATTTTGCTCTGAGTTCATAGGACAGTGCTAAACTTAGCCCTATCGCTAAGATTAGAAAAAGCGAAAAAAGAGCATAAATCATAGTCTGATAGTAGCTGGCATTGGGGCTTCGGCGGTACGAGTTGTAATCTTAGTTTGTACACTACCTGTGGGAGATTCTTCCGATTTTTCCACAGTCTGTTCTGCTTTGGCTACTTTGTCGTGATTTTTATCTTTCGGTGCGGCCGCACTTTGCGTTGATGAGTTTTGTTTCTTATTTTCTTTTGGTAAGGGCTGCGGACTAGCACTCTTCATAGATGGTGCAGCAACTGTTTCAGCTGGACGAAGAAAAGCTCTGCTTAATTCATCTTCTTTGGGTTGAGTAAAATCAGAAGGCGGCTCAGTTACATTTGAAGGTTGAACACTTTTAGAAGGGACGACTTTAGTCGCTTCAAAAATAGCTTCGGGTTCCCGCGTCGGGGCGTCATTATCGACTGAGGGTTCAGTGACATCTGCGTTAGAACTTGGACTAACCTGTATTGAATCATTTTTTTGTTGTGTAAAAAAGTAAGTAAAACCAAGAGCGGCCATCAATACGACACCACTCAAAAAACCACCAAACGCATAGAGCATAGGTGAAATATTTTTCTTTTTTGTAGACGTCAAAATTTTGACTGAAGTCCGTTTTTCATGAGCCATGGAATTAGTTCTTAGGGTAAATGAATAGTAATATGTGCCTGTTCTGTTGGCGTAGAAATGACATTTTCATATGTGGCTAAAGAATTCGTACTTTGCTTTGATAACATATAGCGTAAGCCCGCAAAGGATAAGAGCGCGAATACGATTAGAAAAAGTAAAATCCAGTAAAAAGGAAGCTCACGGTGAATCATGTGTTTAATTTGATCGGGGAGCGATGCAAAAGGAGAAAAGGCCGCCTTTTTTCCTTTCAAATAGTCAATTTCATCGCCTACACGTGCGACCAAATGGTTTAAATTTTCTATAGATTCAATGCGATATCTACCATGAAAACCCAGGAGCATGCAGTAATGATAAACTTCAAGTGCGGCTAAGCGACTATTTCCTTTACGGCGTAACTCTTCTAAAATTTCGAAAAAACGATAACCCGCAAGTTGCGAGCCAAATAAACTAAGCTGTAAGGGACTGATTAACCAACTATTTTGTAGCTCGAAAAATTGTGCATCTTGCTGAGTCACAATGGTTTCATCTAATAATGCACAGTAAGCATATTTAGCATCTTGAATATCATCTGATGAAAATTGTAATTTTCGGGCTTGGTTTTCAAAACGGTTGAGTAGGGCAATGATTTTTTCACGAAATTCAGTTGCACTACTCGGTATATATTTGTTTTTCAATAAAAATACAATATAAAACCCGTCATGAAGTAAGTCGACCAAGTTTGTTGTGCTGGTGACTTTGGTGGTCATGGGCTGAGTAATTGAACCAGTTCCAATTTGTCCATCATCAAAAAGTGAAGGGGCATTATTCATGATTCATTTCCTTAGCCATTCATCACAGCAATCAATTCAACAGCAATATCTTGGAAACCTGCCGGAATATAAATACAAATCGACTCGGCATCCAACATGCGTTGGTATAAGTCATTATTTGGTTCAATTTCAAAGTAACTCACACCAGATCGCACTGGAATAGCGGTTGGAACCTGCATTAAATGATGCAAAGGAACTGCAGGTAGTGCGGCGATGACGCGCTGTTCAACATCTACGGTATTGCCCACTTTAAATCGTAACGGAACCAATTGAATTAGTTCGTGACTTTGCATCATGCTGCTAGAAACAGCCAAGTAAAGTCTTGAATCTCGAGTAATTTTGTCAGACTCTAAACTGCCTAACCAATAAGATGGTCGCGTTTCTTTGAGTTGGATACTGATGTAGCGGTTTGAAATAATCGTATCTAATAACTCACGTAGAATGACATCGAGCTGACTAAAACTTTCTTGTAAATTATGATGTTGGTAGCGAGGTAAATGATCAACCTCATGAGCCGTTGAAAAAGTCAGCAATGAGCCAGTCAAACGTAATAATTCAAAGAAAAGCCGCTCTGGATGGATATGCGGGTATTGCAATAAATGATTCAACGTCGCGTGTGCTGTGTTGAGTGCATTGACCAACCAAAATGACACAATGTCGCCAGAGCGAAACTCAATTAGCTTTTGCTCATTTTCTCGATTATTACTTTGAATGGTCTTAATTTTCGCTTTGATGACATTTAAACTGCGTTTCAAACTCGAGATAAGATTTTCAGAAGATTCGATATGCAAGATAGGCGGAATAAAATGACGATCAAATTCAAATTGACCTGAGCTTTGACGTTTAATTTTTGCTAAAGCTAAATACAAAAAACCATCCAGCTCTTGATTCGGTTCTACGTTCGCCTCTAACAAGCGAAACTCTGCACGGCGGCGCAATAAGGTGATATCTGCTGCAGTTGCATCTGTAAATAAATCATGGGTTGAGGTTAGATAAGAATGATAGCGACCGAACTGTGCACTATTTTCAGCGCTCACATTTTTCTTATTGGCTTGTACAATCGGCAAGGCTAAATAAACCAAGATTTCGCCACGTAAATTCAGTTCATCTAATAACACTGGCTCTGGCAGTAAATCGCGTGTCGGCGCTTGATAAATTTCACCATCTTGCCAAATCATACTAATACTTTCGAGTGCCAAGATATGTGTGTGTAACTGAGCCTCATCAAATTGAATATTTTGAATACCATAGGCAAATGGAATTGTGGAACGAATGGTATGATTCAGACGTTGTTCATGATACGCATCTTGTAATTGAAAATGTTGAGGACGTAAAAATAGACCTTCACCCCAAAGTATTTTTTCTGCTTTAAACATTTAGATTACCAGTCGCGTGTTTGATTTTGTTGTTGTTAGCCCAGTAATTATTGGACGTTTTGCAGTGGATTTTCGTTTTTAATGACTTGATTTAACCATTCATGTAGTGGCATCTGACTCCACTTGATGGTTTTCTGTAACATATAGCTTACGGGACTATGCGGTTCATTGGCTTGGAAATAGTCAGAAATTTCTTGTAATACCCGCATGGCTTGTTCACGGTTTGCTAAGTGATTTTGCGGTTGAACCTGAAAGCCTTTGGATGGATGGACGGTGTTCATGTCAATCTCTTGTTCTTTGTGCTGGGTAAATGAAAGTGCCTGTGTTGTTATCGTTGCGGCAGCAGAAGACTCAGATGTTTGTGTCGCCATTACAGGTTGGGTAAAAACATCGGTTTTATAGAGCTTTTTTAAACTGGTGTGGATGTTTTCAAGCTGAGTATCAATCGAAGCAAAGCTTGGTGCATCTAAGCCCATTAAGGTATCTAACACACTTTTCAAAATTGACCATTCAGCCAGAATTGCCGAAAAATGTTGATAGTTCTGATATTGAAATGATTTTGATGTATTGAACAAGCTCTGCTCAAACTGTTCCAAAATCTGTGAGCTATTGGCATCATCTGTATAACTTTCTACTTGTTTCAACAAATGGTTTTTTTGTCTCAGTAAGGCTTCATAATCACTGAGTGAAAATGCAGGAACATTCACGATAGCGACTTGTTTAATCAGTGGAATCAAATGATTAATTGAACCTTGCAATAAACCTAGACGTTGATCTAAATCTTCGTCTTCAATTTCAGGATGAAGTTGTGTCCAATACTCATTTAGCGTCCTATGCATAAGCTCTAGGGCTTTTGCAGTGCCTTCAAATCCGTATAAATTTGACCACGCTTCAAGTAACCAGCCTAATAAGCGTAAATCCTTCGATTTCCCCGTGAGAAGCTCGATAGATTTTTGTTCAACGAAATGCCAGTCTGCTTGCTTAGGTTCAGCGACCCAATCGCCTTGATCAAGTAATGGATCATCCTGAGTTTTTGCAATTTTGATAGCGTGGAATTCATTGGAAAAAGACAAGTCTTGTCCACATAGTTGATCGCTTGAGATAGGAGACAATAAAGGCTCGATTTCTAAGCTCATAATTTTACACTCTATATATTCTATTAAACTTGATTCGCTTTATTTTTAGCAGGATATCGTTTCTTTTTAGCTGTGGTTTTTTCGACAGGGTCTAAAACATAAGTAATTTCATCATCTTTGACATCGATCTGAATAACTTTAGGCAAATGATCTGCTGCCAAAGCCATCAATATTTCTGTGGCTAAAGCAGGCAATATACTGGCATTTAAAATGTGATCAACATTTCGTGCACCGCTATCGACTTCCGTGCAGCGACTTAATAATAGTTCTACCAGTTCCTCTGAATATTGAACTTTGGTTTGGTACTGCTTCTCAAGGCGAGAGATTATTTTCTTGATTTTATGATGGATAATTTGAACCAGTAAATCATCATGCAGTGGGAAATAGGGAACGATACGCATGCGCCCTAAAAAAGCAGGTTTAAATTGTTTATATAAACTTGGTTTTAACTGCTCTGCTAAGCTTTCTGCTGTTGGCCATGTCTCAATCGGTTGATTCAAACACGCCTGTATAATGGCATTCGAACCTACATTCGAGGTCAAAATAATGGTGGTATTCTTAAAGTCGATGATTCGACCTTCACCATCTTCAAGCGTACCTTTGTCAAAAACTTGATAAAAGAGTTCTTGAACATCGTTGTGTGCTTTTTCAATTTCATCCAATAAAACCACACTATAAGGATTTCGGCGAACTGCTTCCGTCAGCACACCACCTTGACCATATCCCACATATCCTGGTGGGGCACCTTTTAAAGAAGAAACGGTGTGTGCTTCTTGATATTCAGACATATTAATGGTGATCAGGTGGGATTCTCCACCATAAAGCTCACTCGCCAGCGCAAGTGCGGTTTCGGTTTTACCGACCCCACTTGGCCCCACCAACATGAACACGCCTTGCGGCTTATTGGGATCATCTAGTTTTGCTTTAGATGTTTTAATTCCCTGAACCAGTTGATGTAGGGCAGAGTCTTGCCCCATAACACGCTCGGCCAGTTTGCTTTCTAGGCTGAGAATCTGTTTTATTTCATCGTTCACCATATTACCCACAGGAATACCGGTCCAGTCTGAAATAATTTCATTAATGATTTGTGCATTAACACGCTCAAACACTAAGGGATTATGACCTTGTACATTGCTTAATTCTTCACGAAGCGCAGCAATCTCTTCTTGAGCGTTGTTAGCAGTGATATCTTGCTGGCGTTGCTTTATCTGTTCAACAAGTACTCTTTCTTTTTGCCACTGCATTTGAGTAAGTTCAATTTCACACTCAAGCTGCGCTAGCTTTTGTTTTAAATTGTGCAATCGCTCATGATGAATCGGCAAATTTTTATGTTCATTTTCTAAGATTTCATATTCAAGTTTGAGGTTATGTTGTTGAGCAAGTATCTGATCCAACTTCACAGGTTGTGCATTTTGAGTGAGCGCTACACGCGCTGCGGCTGTATCGAGTACGCTAATCGCTTTGTCTGGGAGTTGGCGGCCACTAATATAACGATGTGAAGAGTGTACGGCTGTGATGATAGCTTCATCATCAATATTTAAATTAAAATGATTGGCCATGACTGGCAGCATGGCGCGCAACATATCGATGGCGACATCTTCAGTCGGTTCTTCAACTTTAACGACTTGGAAGCGTCGACTGAGTGCCGCATCTTTTTCAAAATATTGTTTATATTCAGCCCATGTGGTTGCTGCAATAGTACGTAACTCACCACGAGCCAGTGCGGGTTTTAATAGGTTGGCAGCATCATTTTGGCCTGCTTGACCTCCTGCACCAATCAAAGTGTGAGCTTCATCAATAAATAAAATTATAGGATGGGTGGCAGACTGAACCTCTTGAATCACTTGTTTCAAGCGATTTTCAAATTCACCTTTTACACTGGCACCTGCTTGTAATAGCCCCATATCAAGCGTATGCAACTGAACATTTTTTAAAGCATCAGGCACTTGGTTGTTCACGATTTTTAGCGCCAAACCTTCAACAACAGCCGTTTTTCCTACACCAGGTTCACCAGTTAAGATGGGGTTGTTTTGGCGTCGACGCATCAGGATATCGAGCATTAAACGTATTTCAAACTCACGACCGATAACAGGGTCGATAAGGCCACTTTGTGCCTTTTGGGTCAGGTTAATCGTATATTGATCAAGTGCTGGAGTTTTGTTTTTAATCAGATGTTGTGCAGGTTCAGTGCTTTCGATTGGCGCTGGTTTCTGTAAAACGTCTTGTTCGATACTGTTTGAGCATAGGTCTAAAAATTTATGTTTCATTGTATCGATCGGGAACAGTTCAAACTGGCTTGAAGCGCGTAAAGCCATTTGATGCAAATCTGGTGCTGTTAAAAGTGCTACCAAGATATGACCCGTTCGAATGACAGGATTTTGTTCAGCTGAAGCAAGTAACCACGCTTGTTCTAATAAACGAATAATGGATTGAGCAAAGATAGGGGTACGGGTATTTCCTTTAGGCAATTGGGAAAGACTGAGTTGTAAATCCTTAACTAAAAAATCATGGGAAATTTTATATTTTCCAACTAATAAATGGAGATCATTTGGTTCGGGTTGTTCTAATAATTCAAGAAAAAAATGCTCAATTTCGATTTCATAATTTTGTTGATTAATACAACTATTTGCAGACTTCTCTAGAGCAACACGCGCATGATTAGATAGCTTCTTAATTAATATTTTAAGGTTATTCATATGTAACTCAGTCATGCTTTATAGCAAAGTTTTTACAAGACAAATATGCCAATGGCTATCTGTGTTTTTAGTGTAAATATAAAATTATTTATAAATTAGCATTTTACAAGTCATTATAAATGCTATTTGGCGGGTATTTTATATATATGCCATCATAATACACAAATGAAATTTAGATAAAAAAGAAGATATATTACAAAAAGCAAACACAGTTACTTTTTATTAACATTTCTTTCCTTGACTTTTGGTGCCATATTTTTGTTAAATCCAAGCGCATTATATAACCAGAAATATTTACCTAGGGTGTGTATATTTTAAATCGAAGTTACTGATAATAATTTTAATTTTTTATTCATAAAGATTTGAGGCAAGTTTTGAAAAAATATTATTTAATTTTACCTACATTCGTTTTATTAACGGTGACACCATTTACTTTTGCAGCGGTAGAAGAGGGTATTAGTTTAAAGAATAAGTGTATTAAAGATTACCCATTGGTAAATGGTGAAACTGATCACGATTTACTAAGTTTATATGCACAGATTTGCGATAGTAAAAATAAAAAAAATGATGAGCTAAAAAATAAATTATTGGTTCAAGCTGCAAGTCGATATCAAGAACTCGGGAAAAGCTATAAAGCACTTCAACTGGTTGAAGAGTTAAATGCGCGAAATATTAATCATACATCATTAACAGATACTCGGTTTTTAGCTGGTGTTTCGATTGCAAACACAGCGTTAAACCATATGCGTCAAGAAGAAATGCGCTATTTATCTGCAGACTTAACCTATCCACCTGCCAAAGAGCTGTCTAATCTCGTTCGTAACTCATTGCCTGCACCAGATACGAGTGATGCAAAGGCCGTGGTGATTAAAGCCCCTAAGAAATCCACGCGTAAAATCGCAAGTTCAACCAAACAAACCACAAAGAAAACAACGGTACAGGTGGCAAAACCCAAAAAAGTTGAGAAAGCACAATCAACTGAAGTGGCGAGCAAACCGAATACAAATCCCTTCAATTCACTTTAAAAACTTTCATTTTTGAAATAATAAAAACAGGATTTTCATATGGCTAAACGTGAAAGCGTCCAAAAAAAGTTACAGCGTATTCGACCACCTCGGGTACAACTGACTTATGATGTTGAAGTTGGTGATGCTAAAGAAATCAAGGAATTACCATTTGTTGTTGGTGTTTTAGGTGATTTCTCTGCTGCATCTGAAGTAGAAAAAACCAAGCTCAAAGACAAAAAGTTTATTAATGTTGATTTAGAAAACATTGATGAAGTTATGGAGTCTTTAGCGCCACGTGCAGCCTATCAAGTTGAAAATACATTGACTGAAGATGGTGGACGTATGTCTGTTGATTTAACGTTTAAGTCGATGGAAGATTTTCGTCCTGAAAATGTAGTTCAGCAAGTGGATCCTTTGAAAAAATTGGTGGAAGCTCGTGAACGCTTGACTGATTTGCGCAACAAAATTTCAAATAATGAGCGCTTAGAAGATCTACTTGATCAAGTTCTACAAAATACAGATCAAGTGCGTAAAATGAGTGTGGAGGCTGAAAATGAATAATGCTCAATCCGCTGCAGTTGCTCAAGATACCGCTGAAGAATTTACGCTATTAGATTCAATTGTTGAACGTAGTCGAATTGCTCGAAATGAAGAAGAGCATGATCGAGCGAAAAGTCTAATTGGTGAACTTGCTAAAGAAGTGATGGCGGGGACGATTACTGTTTCAGAAAATATGACTTTATCGATTGATAAGCGTATTGCTGAAATTGATGCACTCATTTCAACGCAGCTCAGTAAAATTATCCATGATGAACAGTTTCAAAAAATTGAATCGACATGGCGCGGTTTATATTACTTTTGCCAGGAAACGCCATCTAATCCATTGATTAAGATTCGTATGTTAAATACGACGAAGAAAGAATTAATCAAGGATTTTCAAGGCGCAACGGACTTTGATCAAAGTACATTGTTTAAAAAGATCTATGAAGAAGAATATGGGTCATTTGGTGGTGCACCATATGCCACATTAATTGGCGATTTTGAGTTTGATCGTACACCTTCAGACATGTATTTGCTGGAACAAATTTCACATGTTGCGGCAGCTGCACATGCACCTTTTATTTCTGCAGCAGATGCCAACATCCTCGGATTGGAATCATTTACGGATATTGATCGTCCGCGTGAGGTATCCAAAATTTTTGAAACCGCTGAATATGTCCAATGGCGTTCTTTCCGAGAAAGTGATGATGCGCGCTATGTTGCATTAACAATGCCACGTGTATTGGGGCGTCTGCCTTATCACCCTAAGGAAGGTACAGCGACTGAAGGCTTTAATTTTGTGGAAGAAGTCTCTGGGCAAAATCATGATGAATATTTATGGATGAATGCAGCCTATGCTTTTGGCACGCGTTTGACCAATGCTTTTGATATGCATGGTTGGTGTGCTGCCATTCGTGGGGTTGAAGGTGGTGGTTTGGTTGAAGGTTTACCTGTTCATACCTTTAAAACCAGTGATGGTGAAGTGGTCTTTAAATGTCCGACTGAAATTGCCATCACTGATCGTCGTGAAAAAGAGCTCAGTGATCTTGGCTTTATTCCTTTAGTACACTGTAAAAACACGGATTATGCAGCATTTTTTGGTGCGCAATCGACGCAGAAACCTAAAAAGTATAATAGCGATTCTGCCAATGCAAACTCTGCTTTATCTAGCCAAATTCAGTACATTATGGCCGTTTCACGTATTGCACATTATTTAAAAGCCATGATGCGAGATAAAGTCGGAAGCTTTGCTTCGGCGGGAAACATTGAAACATTTTTAAATGAGTGGTTAGCTCAATATATTTTGCTTGATGACGGGGCTTCACAAGAGGCGAAAGCGCAATATCCGCTGCGTGAAGCATCTGTCAAAGTTGTAGAGAACCCAGCACAACCGGGGCACTACAAATCTGTGGTTTTCTTAAGACCACATTTCCAGTTGGATGAGTTGTCAGTATCACTGCGACTTGTTACTGAGTTACCTCAGTCCTCAAACTAATTTGAGTGCCAACACATAATAACTTTAGAATAGGAAAAGATTACAAATGAAAGACATATACGTACAGTTCAGAGGTAAATATAAGGTCGATGGCGAGTCGCGTGATACAGAGCACCAAGGCTGGTTAGAGGTGAACTCTTGGTCACACAATATTCGTCAGCCAAAGTCTGCAACATCATCAAGTGTTGGTGGCCATACGGCGGAACGTGTTGAACATTCTGATATGCTGTTTGTTAAAGATTTGGATGCAACCAGTCCAAAACTTTGGGAAGCATGTTCAGCGGGTTATACCTTTGATGAAGTACAAATTGATTTTTATCGCGCAAATGGTGATAAACGTATTAAGTATCTACAAATTAAATTGAAGCATGTTTTGGTTTCAAGTGTTACACCAACAGTAAGTGAAGAAGGTGTTCCGCTTGAAGGGTTTGGTTTGAAATATGCTGCTGTGGAATGGACATATAATCAGCAAGATATTAATGGCACACAAAAAGGTGCTGTGACCAAAAAATGGTCTCTATCAAACAATACTGCATCATACGCTGCATAAAAATAACTGAAAAAATAAAGGCTAACCAACGTTAGCCTTTATTTATGCGAGATGATTTTAATCAACATGAATCTAGATCAGCTTTATCCCTATGGGTTTAGAAAAACGCTATTTGACCGATTACTACCGACCACTGAACAGGACCGATTGGGGATGTCTCTTCAGGAGCTACGTGAATCCGTCGCGACCGACTTAGAAGATTTGTTGAACAGTCGTATGGCCAATTTTAATGATTCAATTGATGCTTTTCCACTGGTAAAAAAGTCCATTGTTCAATTTGGAATCATTGATTTTGTTGGGTTATCGACTGCGAATCCGACCGATCGCGATAAAATTTGCCAATCGATTGCTGCGTCTATTACTGCACATGAGCCGAGACTGAAACAAATCAAAGTCGAAATGTTGCTCGATGGACAGAATATGGGGGCGTTGTGTTTAAGTATTCAAGCCTATTTAAATATTCATCCTTTATATGAACCCGTGATTTTTGATGCTTTGCTCAAACCGACAACACAACAATATGTTATTTCTGCAAGAGCTTAATGGGGCTGATTTGTGATTGAAGAATTATTACCGTACTACGAAAAACAATTACAAGAATTTGGGCAGCAGTCCCGTGAGTTTTCGCAAAAATATCCAAAAATCGCTCAGCGTTTATCCTTAAACCAAGAGCAAGTAGATGATCCACATATTGAACGCTTAATTCAGTCCTTTTCTTTAATTGCAGCAAGAATTGATAAAAAACTGGCTGACAGTTACGACATTTTTACTCGGTCTTTGTTTGAGGTGATGTTTCCTCAATATCTCAAACCTTTTCCTGCATGTACTGTGGTCAGCTTTGAAGATTTAAATAAGTGTAAACAATTAACTGAAGCCCATCTCATCCCTAAAAATACTGCAATAAAATCAAGAAGTTTTAAAGGTGTACAGTGTGAATTTAGCACCACACAAGAACTAAAGTTATTACCCATTGAACTGAGTCATCTCAATTTTAAAACGAATCCTAGTGCGCATATGCATTTAAATCAAAATGCAACGCTTAGCTTAGGATTTAATATTTTTAATCAGGCACATCGAATTTTAGAAAAAGAAAATTTGCCTATTTATTTGGATGCGATATCCAATTTTCCACTACAAGTTTTGGATGCTGTGTTCCAGTCCAGCACAGGCTTTTCATTAAAGTTTGGTCATCGCGTCATCGACATCCCAAATCCGTTTAGTATCATGGGTTTTGCTGAAAGTGAAAGTCTGTTGCCCTTGGATCAACATACACATCATGCATACCGGCTGTTGATGGAATATTTCTGTTTTTCTGAAAAATTTAACTTTCTCAATATGAACTTAGGTTTGTTAAAATATTTAGAAAAAGAGCAAAATCAGTTTGAAATTTTGATTCATCTTAAACTGAATTTAAATGATCAGGTCAATATTCGAAATTATTCTGAGTTGAATATCGCAAACTTTAAATTATATGTAGTACCAGTTATCAATTTATTTAAAAAACAGGCGGAACCCCAAAAAATTAATCATCAACAACTCGAATATCCTTTAATTACAGATGCTCATCATCCTGAGTTTTATCAAACTTATTCGATTACTAAAATGCAAATGATTCGTGAAAAGTCGAATAAAGATCAAACTACTTTTGACATTTATCCATTTTTTGCGATGAGTCATTATCAAAAGGATGAGACTCAGTTTTTTTATAGTTTGAATTCGGCACAGCTACAAAATAAATATGTTGAAACAGGTTATAGTATTATTTCAAAACATTTATCACCTGAAACAACCAAATCTGATTTTATCAGTACGCAATTATTATGCTCCAATCGTGATTTACCCCATGAGGCATTGAGCCAAGCCAACAATATATTAAATTTGAATGATAGTAGTCTAGCACGGCGAGCTGTGGTTTTAAAAAGACCGAATAAACCCTATTACTTTGAACAAAATAAAAAAGAGCAATGGCGGATCATTTCGCATTTATCATTAAATACTTTATCTCTCACTAAGGGAGATGCTCTAAGCCATATTCAAGAACTACTTGAACTCTACAATCTGCCTCAGCTTAAAGAAAACCACCTTATTATTAATGCGATTCAGTCGGTTAATTTTGAATTAAAGCAAAAGATGGTGGATGCAAAACCATTCCCACTTTTTATACGAGGGCTGAAAGTGAATCTAGGGATAGATTCAAAAGTGTTTCGAGGACATAGCCTGTATATTTTTAGTCAGTTGTTGTCGCATGTCTTTAATCTAAAAGTCCAGATGAACAGTTTTGTCGATGTTGTTATTTCAGATGCTCAATCTCAACAGGAGTTATACCAATGCGTGCAGAACGTTGGTGGCAAGACACTTCTATAGTTGATGTATTGGTTGAACAACCAAACGCTTTTGAATTTATTCAGGCGACGCGATTATTACGTCATGCGGAAGCTCCCCATGCTCAAAAAGAAGGGGATTGGGCAAAGCAATTTAAGTTTCATAGTTCACTGAATCTCAATTTTCCGAATGCAGAAATTGAAAGTTTGACCCTTGACGAAGAAAAAATTCACTTAACCAATTTAATGATTGGTTTAACTGGGATTCAGGGCACCTTACCGTACAGCTATACCAATAAAATTAAACAAAGTGCGCGTATACAACGGAATGAAACACTTCATTTTTTAGGTTTATTTAATCACAAGCTCACGGCGCAATATGTGGATGCATCTTTAGCTTATCATTTACCGATTCGCTATGAGATTGAGCAAGAAAACCATTACCTCGATATTTTGCATGCACTGAATGGGTATGTGAGTTCGCAGCATGAGCAACAGGATTTAGATGATTATTTTGCTGAATTCGCAGGACTAATGCAGGGGCAAAATAATACAGCACATGCGCTAAAAACCATGCTGAGTTGCGTGTTTAAGCAACCTTTTAAGATTAAAGAATTTGTTGAAGAGGTCTTTCATTTGTCCCCTGAACAAAGAAGCACACTGGGGGGCAATAATCAATTGGGCATCAATACCTTTTGTGGAGAAAATATCCGTCAAATAGATGGAAAAATTGAAATAGAAGTTGGCCCCGTCCCATACGACGAATATTTAAAATTTTTACCCGATCAAGCTGAGAGTATAAAACTCAAACGATTACTCGCGAGCTGGCTCAGTCCAACGCTTGGGGTGGATTTAAGAATCATCCTGAGGAAAGACGATATTCAACCGATTCAGCTGAGTTCAACGATGACCATTGGTTTATCACAAGGCGCTTTTTTAATGCCGATGCAGACCGAACACAATCACGAAACCTGTTATACATTGATAGGGATGGGGATGGGGATGGGGCATGCTTAAGCTCTTTATTGGTACTTTGAGCAGCTTATTGTTGCTTGTGGCAGGAATCGTCATTTTTTACTGGCGTGACATTCAGTATGACCCAACTGGGGCAGACCTGCTTAATTATTTACTTCTATTTCCACTGATTCTGTGCGTAATTTTATGGTCTCCAGTATTTATTTATCATGGCATTAAAGCTCACCAAAAGCGCAAAGAGCAGCAAAAACAAGCGCAAGTAGAACAAGATCTAGATGATGAGAACCAACAGGCTGAACCTGTTGAAATTCAGTGGTTAAACCTGAATATTTATTCCTCATCTGCATATAGTGCCTTTGGGGAAAATGACGAGATTCTTGATGAGATTAAAAAATTTAAAAGCCCAGAGCTCGATACGCAATTACAAAATGCCTATGGCTTACCGATGCTGTCTTATCGCATACATGCACTAGACCATCTCATTACAAATCAGGACGATGATGAAGTCGTTGATCATCCACGCCATATGCGAATCCAAGCCCTGATCGAGCATCAACTAGAGCAACATGCAGAAACATTGTGGCAAATCTCACAGCATTTAAAGCAATCGGCTTTATTTTATGACAGTGAATTGGCCTATGAATATCGTATGCATCCGGCATGGATTGATCCTACGAGTGAATCTGATAGCAATGAACCAGAGGAACAACCTGATGTGCAGCAGGTTGCTAAATTAAACCGTATCAATATACATATTCTGCTGCCTGAATCGATGTTACATGCTTGGAATGAAGAACAAAGCAGTGGCGTCGTACAGGATTATTTAAGTTCATTAGGCGTGATTACGCAGCAAATTCATCTTGAGCACCATTATTTCAGTCAAGAAACAGCCTATAAAGATTGGATGCTGTTATTGGAGCAAATTTCTCAGCAGTCAGAGGAAATTACGTTCATCCTGAATGTAGACTCTGAAATTGACCAAGAACTGCTCGATGAAAAAACATGGTTAACCGACCATTACTTGCCTGCTGAATATGCCTCTAGTTGGTGCTTAGCATCATCTTCTTTACCATTACTTGATATCAAACCCTTAAAACAACTCAAGATTGCGCTAAACGAGGCCAATCTTGCCAATCAGTTTGCATCCCCAGCGATGAAGCAATTAGAACAATTTAAGGATATTCAACCTTTTGTACTGATGCTCGATGATATTACAGACATTCAAACCATGAAAAAACTTAACCAAATTTTCGATCGAAGTGGGATTGAATCGCATCACTTCATTCATACCAAACAAAGCTTTGGACATACGCAGCATTTGGCCAAAGTTTTTGGATTTATGTTGAGTATGCATTTGCCTGATGAGCTGATGTCGATGATTTATAGCACTGATCAATTGTCTACACATTGTTTTCTACATGCGTACGAAGACAGTAATATCCCTGTAGAACCAACCATTTAAATTAAAAAAGAATAAGAGAGCATTGTGAATTCTTTATTTTATAACGTCTTAGGTTATGTTTGGCAGTATGTGAGCAACCCTAAAGCCATTATGGCTATATCGGGTTTTGTCGCACTAATGGCCATGTATAACGTCATTCCAGCCAAAATCTTTTGGCCTTTAATGATTTGTTATGTATTCGGGTTGATGCTGTGGGGGATTTATTTACTCATTGTACGTCGTCGACATGCAGCACAAGGTGAAGCACTTGCCGATGCCATTGCGAATGACACGCATGCGGAATATGGCAAACAAAAAAACAAAGATGAACTTCATTTGATTCAGCAACAAATGAAAGAATCTATTCAGTTGATTCGAAAATCAAAACTGGGAGATAAAAAGGGCAATGCTGCACTCTACGAGTTGCCATGGTATATGGTAATTGGTAATCCTGCTGCGGGTAAAAGTTCGGCCATTTATAACTCAGGTTTAAAATTTCCTTTTGAAGAAACCCATCAAAAATCAGTTTCTGCTGGATTAAGCGGAACGCGTCATTGCGACTGGTTTTTTTCAACAGAAGGCGTGTTATTAGATACTGCAGGTCGTTATTCCGTTTATGCAGAAGATCATTTTGAATGGTTAGGTTTTTTAAATATTTTGAAAAAAAACCGCTCAAAAGCACCAATCAATGGCTTGATTGTGATTGTCAGTATTGCTGAGTTAGTCAGTAACAGTCCAGAAAAGTCGATCAAACTGGCAAAGAATTTACGTGCACGGATTCAAGATCTCACTGAGCGCTTAGAGGTTTTCTCTCCGGTTTATTTGGTCTTCTCTAAAATGGATCTGATTGCAGGTTTTACAGAGTTTTTTGAATGCTATGAAGTCGGCGAGTTTGATCAGGTTTGGGGGGCGACACTGCCTTATACAACCGATGGGGCCAATAATGCTGTTGAACTGTTTGAAAAACACTATTCCATTTTATATGACGGTTTAAAAGGCGTTAGTACTACACATCTCAGCCGCCGACACTCGCAGAATATTTCTCCAAGTGTCATGACATTTCCTTTAGAGTTTAAAAGCTTAAAGCCTGCATTAAAGACATTTATTGGCACGCTGTTTGAAGATAACCCTTATCAATTTAAACCTGTTTTCCGTGGCTTTTATTTCACCAGCGCACTTCAAGAAGGCATTATTGAAAGTCCAATGACCGAGCAAATTGCTCAAGACTATTTATTGCAAAAAGGTTTAGACAATGAAAATGGCATTCCAACGCGCTCAGTTTCGCAAAACCATGGCTATTTTTTAAAAGGTTTATTTTCAGACATTATTCTGAAAGACAAGAACCTCGTTAAACAGCATATTAACCCTAGTCGAAAGCGTCAGCGTTATATTGCCTTTGTTGCCGCTTTATTTGGTGTAGCCATCATTTTAAGTCTATGGGTGTGGTCTTATCGGAATAATCAACAATTGATTGCAGACGTACAAGCCGATTTAGACAAAGTCGTTTTACTTGAAAAGCAATCGGGTCAAGAGTTGTCTACACAACTGAGTGCACTCTTGATTTTACAGGAACGTATGCAGCAGTTGGACCAATTTGAAGAAGATCGTCCTTTAAAGCTGGGTTTTGGTCTATATCAGGGAGATGAGCTGCGGGAGAAGCTAAAAACAGAATATTTAAAAGGTATTGAGCAAATCATCTTGATTCCAACACAACAAAATATTGCCCAATATCTACAGCGGGTGAAAAGCAATGAAGAAAAATTGCGTACAAACCACGCAAATGTAGAGCTGACACCTGTTGCAAAAACACAGCAATATTTAGAGCCTAATGATGCAAATCCACAAGATGCATACAATGCTTTAAAAGCCTATTTAATGATGGGCAATACTCAATATATGGATGCAAGCCATTTAAGTGATCAAGTCACACGTTTCTGGCGTTCATGGTTGGATAATAATCGTGGGCAAATGCCGCGCGGAGAAATGATCCAAAAGGCAGAGCAAATTTTGTCGTATAGCATGACTTTAGCTAGTGATCCTAAATTTCCTGTACTCAGCTCAGACAGCTTAGTGGTGGATCAAACACGTCAAGTTCTCTTGTCTGTTGTTCGTGGAATGCCTGCACGAGACCGTGTTTATAATGAATTAAAAATGCGTGCGGCTGTCCGTTATCCAGCATTAACCATAAAACAAATGCTTGGCGATGCCAATCAAAATGCAATCTTAGGGAGTTATGCCTTACCAGGTATGTTTACACATGCTGCATGGTCAGAATATGTTGAGCAAGCCATCGATGAAGTTGCAAAACGTCCTACAGATACCAAAGACTGGGTACTCAACAGCACACAGTCGGATGACTTATCATTTAGTGGTAGTCCAGATCAAATCCGTAAACAACTCACAGAACTCTATAAAAAAGAATATATTGCGGAGTGGCGGAAATTCTTAGGTGCGATACATTATGCCAAAGCTAAGGATTATGGACAACAGGCGGGTTTCGTTCAAGTTTTAGGCGAGCCTGAAAACTCACCCATTCGAAGTGTTTTTGATCGCGTTGCGAAAGAAACCAGTTGGGACAATCCAGTCGTAATGGCAGAGCTGGCAGCACCGCAAACAGGTTTTGTGGCTTGGTTTAAACGCAAAGTATTAAGACGAGATGAAACTCAGCTTGATGCCAAAGTCATGAATCAAGCGCAAGGCCCGATTTCTAAAGAATTCCAA
Organism: Acinetobacter sp. MYb191; assembly: GCF_037572605.1. Classification (NCBI taxonomy): domain Bacteria; kingdom Pseudomonadati; phylum Pseudomonadota; class Gammaproteobacteria; order Moraxellales; family Moraxellaceae; genus Acinetobacter; species Acinetobacter sp. MYb191. Next base: position 52,308 of record NZ_JBBGZP010000020.1, read on the forward strand.
ATGTTTTATCAGTTGGTGCGTAAACGTGATGATCAACAAAATAAGTCTTTGCTTGATGAATACATGCAATCTTTAGCTCAAGTTCGAAGTAAATTCAATGACTTGAAAAGCTCAGGTGATATTGGGCCATCTGCGATGAGTTTGGTTAAGTCGACCATTAATGAGCAAAATTCTGTCTTTAATACAACGCAGAAGTTGGTAGATGAAAAAATGTCAGTTGGCCTGTCTGAGGTTGATCAGAAACTGCTCCAAAAACTGTTGATGTCGCCACTGACACAATCATTTGAAAGTTTAATTCTCCCAGCACAAGATGAGATGAATAAGCTATGGGTTATGCAAGTCTACCAACCTTTCAATACGAACCTGAGTAAAAAATATCCTTTTAACTCTTCAGCGACACTGCAAGCAACCAGCAATGAAATTAGCCAGATTCTTGGCGAAAATGGCAGTATTGCGCGTTATGTCAAAGAGTATCTTGATCCACTGGTTATTCGTCGTGGTTATACCTTGACTTCTAAGACATGGAAAGATTTAGGGATTAGTTTAAATCCACAATTTGTAATGAATTTTCAAAGCTATGTTGCGCCAAGTAATGGCATGGCAACAGGAGCGTTAAATCAAGCTTCGTCTGCACCTGCTGCTACGGCGCAATCCAATTTTCAATTTTACCCAATTGAAAATCCTAAGTTTTTATCTTATACCATTGATATTGATGGACAAAGAATGCTTTATGAAAATGGCATTCAACAATGGGTGAATTTTGTATGGCCAAATGCTGGAGCAATTCCAGGCGCACGTATTACAGCCATTGATTTAGATGGGAAAACGCATACGATTTTTGAGGCGCCCGGTGAATATGGCATTAATCGTTTAATTGACGGTGCTGAGCGAACGCAACGTGGCGGAAGCTATGAAATGATTTGGAGAAATCAGCAAAATCCAGAGCTTGTAGTAAAAGTCAACTTCCGTTTAATCAGCGGGGACGCCAATGGTGGGGTAGGCGGGCAGCGCAGTTACAATGGCATGCAACTGGTCGATCAAATTGCCACCAATAAATCCGTACGTGTGGTGGCAGCGCAAACCACACCTTCAGCAACAGTTGCAAGTCCTAAAGCTCCAACACCGGGTATACAGGAGTCTCGTTTATGATTTCTCGAAAGTGGCTAGGTTGTAGGGAGTATTGCGATGGATGAACTGCGTACCTTAGCTTTATATTATGGAAAATGTCCTGCACGTGGTGATTTCTTAAAAACACGCGGCCAGTATGCCTTAATTCAACTGATTGATCAGTGGATTACTGAAGCATTAGAACATGCCATGCAATCAGAGGGATTTAGTCAAGCGTATGAAAAGCTACCTTCATTAGACTTTTTTATTGCCAATCCACAAGAAAATAATTTTCTTGTGGCAAATTTGATAGCCAGTCATGACAGTTCTGGTCGTCAATTTCCAATGGTTTTGAGCCACTTATTAGAGGTTGAAAATAGTTTTGATAATCTTATTTATGCGCCATATCGCTATAAGCAAACTTTAATCGATTTATTCCAAAAGAATCGTGTGGTACGCTCGATACGTGACCCCAATATCGTGCTTGATAAATTATCTAAATTAAATAATGAGATACAAGTTTTTAATAACAGCGAAGTTTCGGCATTTTATGAACACCATACGATACATTCATTTGCTCAATTACTAAGAATGAGCAGTTATGAGCTTGCACAAAGCATGATTGGACTCGGATTATTGTTACAGCCCGTCATTCAACATGGTACTAGTCGCTTAACTAAAGTGTTGATTTTACCTATTAATAACTCTAGCTACTGCTATGAAATTGCAGCTTTTTGGGTCAATCTAATCAGTTTTTTTATTCAAAATCAAAATGCTGAGCTTCTGATAGGGATTTTACATAGCGAAAAACCAGTACTTCTTTTTGGCTTTCAAGGGGCAGATATTATGACCTTAAGTGAAATTTTCACGCAAAAGATAGATTCAGATCACTGGGTTTCATTGGTTCAAGCCAATTGGATTGATGCATATTTAGAGCAAAATGCCGGTTTGGCAACGCTGGAGCAAGCTTTGTGTGAGCGGCAATTGAGCTTAATACAAGCTGTGAAATTTTTTAAAAAAACTTTTATAGATTAGTAAAATATGAAAATAAATCATAGATTTAAGTCGAATAAATGGCTGCTGACTTTAACGTTGGTTTTGAGCGTGAATGTCTGGGCTGAACCGATTATTGTTGAAGGTGTTGTTCCAAATGAGGCCAGTAAGCAAATCATTTTGAATAAGATGTACAGTGTTTATGGTGCTGACCAAGTGATTGATAAAGTAAAGGTTAAAGCAGTTAGCGCTCCGAATGGTTGGAGTGAATCTGTTGCGAATATGGTGGTTCCAGAGTTAAAAAAAGTTCACCAAGGTAAACTTTCTGTACGTGGTACGCAAATGGAACTTAATGGAAAAATATCGAGTTCAAATGAAATTCAGCCAACAACAAACTTATTCCAAAGTCTAGTAACGCCACCATATCGCTTAAATGCACAGCTTTCTGTCAATCAGGCTGAACAGCAAATTATAGATGAAGCACTTAAAAAAAGAATTATAGAATTTGAATCTGGCAGTGCGGTTTTGGCTGCGAGTGGGACTCAGATCTTAGATGAAATGGCCGTGGCTCTAAATAAGGTTGGTGGGAAAAAGGTTAAAATTATTGGACACACAGACAGTTCAGGTGACGCTGCAAAGAATCTTGCTTTAAGTAAAGAGCGTGCTGTAGCTGTTAAAAACTACTTGATCAATAAAAGTATTTCTGCAGAACGTTTAAGTGTTGAAGGATTGGGCTCGAACAAACCTGTTGCTGATAATACAACTGCAGATGGCCGTAAGAAAAATCGTCGAATTGAATTTGATGTGATCTAAGTTATTTATAAGAAGCTACATAATCAATTGTGGTTTCTTATAAATAACTTATGGTTCGTATAATGTATATTATGTTAAATAGCATATCCAAGACTGTAGCCTACGCAACCTCAGTTGGTGCTACAGCTCGACATCGTGAATCCTAGTAAAATTATATTCACGATGCCGAGTACGCTAATGAACATAATATACGTTATGCCGAAATCTACGCGCGCAGCCTATCGATGTGATGATCTAACTTTATAAAAAACTGTTTGAGCTGATCTATTTCTTTATCGTTGTCTAATTCTGAATTTTGCAGTTGTTCTAGCACAGTCTCCAGTAGATCACGCATGTACACATAATCAGCCTTGGTTAAAGTGCCCTTTGATCTGTCATAGCTGACAGTTTTGTAATGTCTCTGTTTATCAATCTTTATTGGCATCTTATCTATGGACTGTAGTTTGTGGTAAATCTACTTTATATTTAATGTTTTGCTTAAAGATTTGAATCACGAATTTAGAATTATAGAAAATAGTCTGTATCACTCTGAATTTTAGGCGAAATATGCTGTTCAACCCACGTTAACCATGCTCTTGTCTTAGCATCAATAAAATGACGCGATGGCAGTAAAGTATAAACACCAATATCAGGTGATCTCCAGTCTGTTAAGACACGGCGCAATCGCCCAGTGCGTATAGCCTCAATCACTGCAAAGGTTGGAAGCAATGCAATGCCCATGTCTTGTTGCACCATGTCCAGTAATAGCTCTGGTGTATCTGCAATCAATTGGCCTGTAATATCGATTTGATACGAACAACTATCTTCACTGACTAGATGCCATTGCGGTGTAATAGATGGGTTCACTAATCTTAAACATGCATGTTTTTGTAGATCATCTAGTGATTTGGGTTCGCCATATTTTTCTAAATAAGCTGGTGATGCGCAAAGTAATGAAAATATTGTTCCAATTCTGCGAGCAACAAATCTGGAGTCAGCCAAAGATTCGGTGAGATATAAACTGACATCAATTCCTTTAGCTAAAAGGTCTGGCACATTCTGGGAAGTACGGTACTCAACCGTAAGCTCGGGATAGGTTTGACAGAACTCGGCCAGCATCGGAGACACATAATGATGACCAAAACTGGCCATACTCAAAACACGTAACTTGCCCTGCGGTTTGCTTGCCATTCCCATGGCTTGAGCTTCAGCCTCTTCCACCATTGCGAGTACTTGACGACATTGCTCTGCATAAGCTGCACCAATATCGGTCAATGCATGCTGTCTGGTAGATCGTTGTAGTAATTTTGTACCTAAACGCCCTTCTAACTCGCTAATCAGTCGAGATACTTGCGCTGTTGTTAGTTCCATCTGCTCTGCGGCGGCGGTAAAGCTTCCACTATCAATGACTTTTAGAAAAGCATGCATTGCATGCAGTAATCCACCCTCAAGATTTTTGCGCATAACGTAAATATGTTTTTCTAAATTACGCATTGTTGCACCAGTCTGGATCACCCACAATGACATTAATGTACATACATTGAACAGTTTCATTGTCCTAAGTTGAACTGATCAATCTTTTTCCGAGTATGTCATTTACTCCAAATATTCAACGGGATGTTGAGAAAAGAAAGTAGCTCGATCTACAAAATTCAAAAGGAGATATAAATGAATATAGCGACAAAATTTACTCCAAATAAGATTCCAACCAAGGATGTATCACTTGAAGATAAATATCTCAGTGATGACGGTACTGCTTACATGACAGGTATTCAGGCTATGGTGCGTTTACCACTCGCACAAACACGGCGGGATACTTTAAACGGTTATCATACTGCTGGCTTTATTTCTGGTTATCGTGGTTCTCCTGTAGGAAATTATGATAATTTTCTCTGGCAAGTTGAAGGCATACTCAAAGACCATCATGTTGTTTTTCAATCTGGCGTAAATGAAGATCTCGCTGCTACAGCAATTTGGGGTACCCAACAAGCCAATCTCGCAGGTCAAGGTAAATATGATGGTGTGACCGCATGGTGGTATGGAAAAGGCCCAGGGGTAGATCGTTCTGGAGATGTTCTTCGTCATGCCAACCTCGCTGGAACAGCAGAACGAGGTGGCGTAGTTGCCTTCTTTGGTGATGATCATTCATGTAAATCTTCAAGTATTCCGCATCAGTCAGAACATGTCATGATCGGTTGTGGCATTCCAATTTTTTACCCAACTTCAATACAACAAATTCTTGATTTAGGTGCACATGCGGTTGCCATGTCACGCTTTGCGGGTGTATGGACTTCGATGAAGTTAGTCAGTGAAATCGTCGAAACTTCGGCTTCTGTTCATGTGGATTTAGACCGAGTTACTCCTGTTTTACCCCAAAATATTCAAATGCCTGAAGATGGTGTCAATATACGTTGGCCTGATCACGGCATTCAACAAGAAGAACGCCTTTATCAATATCGCTTACCCGCTGTGTTGGCCTATGCACGTGAAAATGAACTGAATCAGGTCACATGGCATTGTGCTGATGCGCGTATTGGTATTGCTGCAAGTGGTAAAGGTTATTTAGATACGATTGAAGCATTACGTATTCTCGGAATTGAAGGTGAAACGGCTCAACAGCTCGGATTGAGAGTGTATCAAGTTGCTTTAATTTGGCCCTTAGAACCGCAAGGTCTACGTGAATTTGCCGAAGGTTTAGAAGAACTGATTGTTGTAGAGGAAAAACGCCCTATTCTTGAAGCACAGATTAAAGATGAACTCTATGCGCTTCCAGATGGCAAACGACCTCGTATCATTGGTAAAGCGAGTGATGGAAAAGGTGAATGGAGTACATCTATTGATGAAGCGCCTTTGATTGGTCACTATGAATTCCAACCTGAACCGATTGCAAAAATGTTGGCCGCTCGATTCTTAAAATTAGATCTTCCAGAAAGTTTAAAAACGCAAATTCAAAATAGACTTGAGCTGTTGCAAAAAGCAGAGCACGAATCACGGCGTGTTTTAGATATTGCAGAACGTAAACCTTTCTTTTGTAGTGGATGCCCTCACAATTCATCAACAGCACTACCCGAAGGTAGTCGAGCATTAGGTGGAATCGGTTGTCATTTTATTGCCGTGTTACAGAATCATGGCACAGAAACGTTCACGCAAATGGGTGGTGAAGGCGTGAGTTGGGCTGGCGCTTCACATTTCACCAATGAAAAGCATATTTTTGCCAATCTAGGTGATGGAACCTATTTTCATTCAGGTTATCTTGCCATACGTCAAGCGATCGCTGCAAAACTCAATATGACCTACAAAATTCTCTATAACGATGCAGTGGCAATGACGGGTGGACAGCATGTCGATGGTCATCTGAGCGTGGCACAGTTAACACGACAATTGGATGCTGAGGGCATCACAAAACAAGTCATTGTCACGGATGAACCTGAGCTGATTCATGCCGAAGAAGGTATTGCGTCTCACGTCGAGATTTACCACAGAAATGAACTGGATGATGTGCAACGCAAATTACGTGAGATTTCTGGCGTTACGGCGTTAATTTATGTTCAAACCTGTGCCAGTGAAAAACGTCGTCGTCGTAAACGCAATGCTTATCCAGATATTGCAGAGCGAGTTTTTATCAATAGTGAGATTTGTGAAGGTTGCGGTGACTGTTCTAAACAATCGAACTGTTTGTCGATCGAACCTGTTGAAACGGTATTAGGAACCAAACGTCAAATTAATCAAAGCAGTTGTAACAAAGACTTCTCTTGTGTCGAAGGTTTCTGTCCAAGTTTTGTCACAGTACATACCCGCGACATGAAACGCCCAGAAATATTCAAAGGTATCGAAGCTGGCTGGCCAGAAAAACCAATCCTTCCAGAACTAGATCAACAACCCATTCGGATCATGGTTGGTGGTGTTGGCGGTACAGGTGTGGTGACAGCAGGCGCTTTATTGGGAATGGCTGCTCATCTGGAGGGTAAAGCTGCACGTATCATGGATATGGCTGGACTTGCTCAAAAAGGTGGTACGGTTTATTCCTACATACAACTCGCTATAGAGGATGAGCAAATCTCCGCAACCAAAATCCCTGCAGGACAATGTGATCTTTTAATCGGTGCAGATGCGATTGTTGCAGGCAGTAATGCAGCACTTTCTCGCTTAAAAGCTGATGCTGTTATCATCGTCAATGAAGATGGTTCCCCTACTTCTGATTTTCTTGAGTCTCGTGATTGGTATGCGCCAATTACGGATTTAATCAATCGACTTCGTGGTCGAACGACTCAAGGAAAACTCACATCTTTACCTGTAACACGTATTGCCACACAGGTTTTAGGTGATGCAATCTTTGCAAATCAAATCTTACTTGGTATGGCTTGGCAAGCAGGTCAAATTCCGTTGAAACGTGAAAGTATTGAAAAGGCAATTCATTTGAATGGTACGGCTACTGAAAAAAACCTTGAAGCTTTCCGTATCGGTTGTCATCTGATGAGTGATCTTGACTTAGCCAAACGCATTATTGCAACGATACCAACAACGAATAAACCAACCACATTGGCTGAATTAGTGGATGATCGTTCTGCTCGTCTGGTCGAGTATTGGAATCAAGATTATGCAACTAAGTATCAAACGCTTGTTGAACAAGCTGTTAAAGTGCTGCCTGAAGAATTAGCTGGAACCATTGCGACACAGTTATATAGAGTCATGGCGTATAAAGATGAATATGAAGTTGCACGCTTACTTACAGGGAAAAGTTTTAAACAATCGATTGAAACCCAGTTTGGTCAAGGTTTACGATTAACCTATCACTTAGCACCGCCAGCTTTGGGTGCTCATGGCACCATACGCAAACGTGCTTTCGGATATTGGATGCGTATTCCGATGATGATTCTTGCTAGACTACAGTGGCTTAGAGAAACACTCCTTGATCCATTTGCTTTACAGCAAGAACGTCAAAAAGAACATGCTTGGCGTGATCGTTATATCGCATTTGTTAAAGCCATTAGTGCTGCACCTGAAAGTTATGACTTATCAGTTGCTGAACAAATCGCACAATTACCAGCAGATGTACGTGGTTTTGGTCATGTCAAAATGCAAGCGATGGACGCAGCGATACAACGTTGGGATGAGCTTTCTTTGAATCTTCGTAAAGAACATGAATAAAGGAAATAGATTTATCTAAATAAGTAGCTGATACGGGATCAAGCTTAGGTTGTATTAAGACTAAGGTTATAGATCAGGTTCAGCTACTTAATTATTTAATGGATGAAAGATAAAAACATGAATTAATTGAAGTTGTTGCTAATGGCGCTAATAATCCAACGGGAGTCATAAAATATCCTCTATTCAATATGGGAAGTTACAGTTTCTTGTACTGTAAAACTTAAAATCATCGCTTTAACACTTTGTTGAATTTCTCTCCAATCTTTTAAATGTTTTTTACTGAAACTCGCATCAACTTGCACTTTCAACTCAGGTTCTAAAATAAATCTGAGTGTGCACTTTTGTATTGAAGATGGATGGTTTGAGCAATTGATCATTGATATGTCTTGATTCTTATTTTTTTCCACAGATACATATAAATCATCAGTATCCTCATACCCATATTGAGATATCCACTTTTGATCTGGAATATATTTTTCCAAGCCATAATTAAACTGATCTGTTTTTTTATATACTCTAATGTAATTTAAACCTCCAGACTGACTATCTGATGGTTTGTTATTTACCGTTCTATCAAGCAGTGCCCTCATATCACCATCCTTTACATATTTATTGCCAGCATAAGCAAATACATCTACCCAAGGTGTATCTGGTGATGCATCCTGTATTCTATATTCCTTAGATAATGTCTTAGCTTGTGGCGCTTTTACATATGTAACAAGCAACGTCTCATCGGTATAACGTATCTCGAAAGCTATAAAGTTTATAACTGAGTCATAATTTCGTTTTGGTCGTGGTTTACATTCAGGCTCAGCTTTACTCCACTCCCATACAGGGCACAACTCATAATCTGCACTTACACCTTCACTCAAATTTACGGGTTTACCTCCCAAATTTCCTACGCGGTAAGGTAATCCATAAGGTCCCATTGGCGGAGTAAAATCAGAAGACTTTTCTTCAATTTCTACTTTTTGCGTTTTATTTGTAGATAGATCGCAAGCCTGAAGAAATATTCCATTTAGTACAATTACAATCAAAGATTTATGATTTATTCTCAACTTATTTTCCCCAATTTTTTTACATTACCAGTAGCTTTCGGTACAGATACCACCAATCTTTTTATAAAAATTTCTTAGGTTTAACTGTCTTTAGCTTATTAAACAATAAAAATCTCTGTTTCACATCATTCACTACACCTGAAATTTGATTTCTTTAAACCACTTAATAGTGTTGGTAGACAATATTCTAATAAAGCTGGGGTATTATTAGGTCTAGTTGATAATGTATTAAATCCTAATATGAAAAATCCGTTTTCTGGCCTCTCTCAAATTAGAGTGGTTTCTAACTTTTGTGAACTTGTAAATTCCAAATTTCAAGGAGAGATGAATGCACTTTGCTGGCATAGAAGTTTGATTGGTGATTTTAAAGAAATTGTGGCTAAACTTGAGTTAAAAGAGAATATTACAGAAGTTTCCGTTGACGATCTTTTAGCGCTACAACTTTCAGAAAAAGGGAATTTAGCAAAGGAAATTATTCTTAACGATATTCAGCTCTTAACTGATTTCGGTGCATCTCCAACGCTTAATTTGTTGAAATGTTATGAGCGTGATGACGAGCTGGACTTCATTTCAACAGATGTATACTCGTTTCATATTGATCACTCACCGATTGAAACAGATACTTTCTTATGTACCTATCACGGCGCTGCGAGTGATATCGTGGCCAATGATCAGGTAGAGCAAAAGATTTTAATTCCCGAGATCAGAGAAAAACTCAAAGAACTACATGACGGCCCAGAAGCAGAATTTGAAATTTTCTTAGAAGATTATTTCTTTGATTTACATTATCAAGCGAAACCCAATGCAAAACCTGTGAATCTAGGTTTAGGACATCTTTGGCGTTTGGCGGTAGATCATCCTACGCAAAAGGTCTTGCCCTGTGTACATAGAGCGCCTGTCGAAAAGGATGATGAGTATAGGTTACTGTTGATTTGTTAAATATTTATTCATTTCTTAAATGCTCTAAAGAATAGAATCTTGGACGATTTAGCAATCATAATTACTCATTTTTGTTCTGAAGCATATTAGCTAAAAACATATTTGAACCTAATCCAAAAATTAGATTTTTGCAGGTCCTTCTCTAAAAATTAATTACTTTTAGTCAAAGAACTCAGCATCGCTATATTACCGATGCTGAAGATCTACTATTTAAGCTATACAGTTATAGTTATTCACCAATCAACATTAACTCGTCTATTCGGGCCTAAGCACTCAATAAGCTCTGAACTGCGCTGACTGCCATCACATTGTTGATAGAGGTCAGTTTTGCTATTACTTTCAATTTTAATCCTTTGTGGTACGACCCCATAATTGACCAATAAGTGGGCCACGGTATTTGCACGTGCAGCAGATAATTTCTGATTATAAGCATCTGAACCTAAGGGGTCTGTATAACCAGACACAATAACAGGACTCGTCCCACTGACTTGGTTGATCCGATTTGCAAGGGAGAGAATCGAATCCTGCCCCTCCACAATGGAAGCAGCATCTGAACGATCAAATTCAAAGAGAATATCTATGCTGCTTTCTACTGTAGGTGTCTCAATCAAAGGAGCTACAGGTTGGGATACAACCATTTGTGCAGGAGGCATAATGAGTTCCTCACAATCATCTCCTTTCCAGCTTAAATGTTCTGAAAAAGATTTTCGATCAAAGTCGACTCTTAACTGACAACGTTTATATTGCTGCGTATTTGGAACTCGAATATCTAAAACATAATTCCATGTTTTAGAACCAAATATACCTTCATTGAATTGAGGGTCTCCTAAAATATGTCGAAATTGATTCTTATCTAAACCAGTGCCTAACCTCGCAATATCATTCACCTCATAGCGCTTAACTTGTTTAAGATAGCTTTTTTTCAGTTCGGGGAAATGTACTTGCGGTCCAGCCGTCGTTACTGTTTCAGCAGCAAAAGTGGATAATGGAAAACCTAAAAGCATGCAATATAGAAGTTTATTTTTCATAGCAATTCTTCTCGTTTATATTCTATTTCAGCGTAGACAAAAATTAATGACTGATTTCAAAGATCTAATCAATTACACCACTAAACCCAATGCGGACACTTGGATCGCCCTGTGATGCTGCTGCCACCCCGCCTGTAAATGACCAGCGTCCATTGTCAGCTGTTTTACGCAATGTGACGCCGACTGCATTTTCTCCGCCATGATATGCTGCACCTGCTGCATAGGTGAATTTACCTGCTACAAATGGTGCTCCTTCCATAGCCATGGCCGCAGCAATACCGGCATTTGCTTTTCTTTCTACATCGTCAATACGACCATTCGTGTCATAGAACACTTGCTCTAAACGGTCACCTAGATTGGTAATTTTATTCCCCAAATCAATATCCGCTTGATTCAATGCGCCTAAAGCGTCTCCAACATTATGATAGGTGCCGTTATTCACATTATAGGTTGGGGCTGTAAATTGGCCATTCTCATATTTTGCGCCACCACCCAATGATGTGGTGATATATTGGTTTGAGGTATTGAGTTGTGAACCATTCACCGCATCTTTAGAAGTACTAGAGACTTCACCCGCCTCAACATTGGTTATTTTTTTGTTGCCTGCATTAATACCACTTTGATCAATCACTACATCGCCAACTTTGACTGTATTTGCAGTAACAGTATTAGAAGTTACTGAATTGAATTTGACATCATCCGCGGTCGCAACCTTGTATTCTTTCCCACCAGAACTATTCGTTGTCTCTGTAACAGTCATATTTTGACCGGCAACCACTGTAGAATGCTGTCCAGCTTTTTGATTGATCGAACTAATTGCATCATTAATGTTAGTCGCACCTGTTCCACCTATGTTAGTAATGGTATTTCCATCACCGCCTTGAAATGCTCCATCACCAATAATGTCATGCATTTGGCTACCATTCATGGCATCTTTACTGCTCTGAGCTATACTACCATCTGCAACATTCGTCACTTTATTTCCAGCTGCATCAATTCCATTTTTAGTAATACTTGGCCCACCAGTAATTGTAAGTCCATTATTATTAATGACTGTATCACCTGTAGTTACACTATCAACTTTAATATCTTTAGCGAGTTCAACACTGACGTTGTTTCCGCTATTAGCTATATTAATATTTCCATCCTTACTAGAAAAATCAACAGTATCCGCCGGTTGTACTTGGCTAATATTTCCCCCATTAGTCGTTAAGTTCCACCCTTTATTTGCATTCTGTGCGATATCACTCACTTGTTTTAACTGATCTTCTGTTGCAGCTTGCCCACTAACAAAGTTATTAGGATCAAAGGTTTTATTGGTTAGACCACCAATTTTTCCTGTAGAACCATTTACCATGATAGGATTTGCTCCGCCCACAATAATTTGGGTTGGGCCTACTTGAGTTTGATATGTACCATTACTGACACTAATATTACCTGCACCAATTAGGCTGCTGTTGATGCCATCACTAACAATAGTCCCGTCAACGGTACTAATATTCGATTTGTTACCATCCTTGAGTTCAATTTTGCCATCAGTAATTTGAGTTTTTCCAATTGTCAAACTGCCCGCAGCCGTTAAATCAATATTTTTCGCCAGCTCAACTTGAACTTTGCCTCCAGCAACTTTAGTACTGATATTACTATCCGCACCAATTACATCAATTGTTTCGCCTAGTTTCTTAGTAACAGTAGTACCATCCTCTGCAGTTAAACCAAAACCAGAGTCTGTTAGCCCCGTTTGTATTTCTTTGAGTTGTTCTTCTGTCGCTGCACGACCTACCGTAGCAAAGTCACTATTTGATGTTGTTTTATTTGTTAAACCTTCTAAAGTACCTTTAGTAGCATCGAGCACTACATTATTAAAGGTATTTTTGACACTAATGGTACCGGAACTAATAGTACTTTGAACTGCACCATCTTGCACTGTCACGCCATCTTTATTGAGTACAGTCTTATCTGTTCCAGCACCTGCTGTGACACTGTCAATATTCAGATCTTTATTTAAGCTGAAATCAATTGTAGTTGTTCCATTAGCGTCGTTTGTCGCAGCGACTTTTAAATTATTCTCACCTGTTGCTAATCCAACATCGACAGTATCACCTGGTTTGACCTGTGTTGTTCCTAAAACGGTGTCTGTTTTAACATTCCAGCCTTGATTGGCATTTTGAGCAACATCACTGACTTGCTTTAATTGCTCTTCTGTCGCAGCTTGTTTTTGATTATAAATCCCATTTGGGTCCCATGTTGTATTACTCAATCCACTTACACGCCCTGTGGAACCATTTACAGTAACTTGATTTGCACCACCAACAATAATTTGGGTTGGGCCTACTTGGGTTTGATATGCGCCATTACGAACACTAATATTACCTGCGCCAACTATGCTACTGTTCGTACCATCGCTAACTGTAGTCCCATCAACTGTACTAATATTCGATTTATTACCATCTTTGAGTTCAACTTTGCCATCGGTAATTTTACTTTTTCCGACTGTCAAACTGCCTGCAGCCGTTAAATCAATATTTTTAGCTAGTTCAACTTGAACTTTTCCGCCAGAAACTTTGGTACTGATATTACTATCTGCACCGATGACCTCAATGCTTTCACCCAATGTTTTAGTTACGGTATTGCCATCTTCCGCGGTTAAGCCAAAGCCTGCATTGTTTAGACCCGTTTGCATTTCTTTGAGTTGTTCTTCTGTGGCTGCACGTCCAACCGTTGCAAAATCACTGCCAGTGGTGGTTTTATTGGTTAAGCCCGTAACCGTACCTGTATTACCATTGATCGTCACAGGATTACCACCTGTAGCTGGTCCAATTTGAACGACAGGCTCTAACCCAAAAGTAATGCCATTATTTCCTGTATTGGTAATTTTAATATTGCTATCTGTTGCACTAAAATCAACATTTTCACCAAGAGCAATGATGTCTTTAGCGCCAGTGTCTGCATTTGCACTGACTGTAAAGCCCTTATCAATGATTTGTTTAATCTGACTACCATTGACAGCATCCATCGAGCTATCACTAATATCGCCAGCTGCAACATTAGTGACTTTTTTCGTTCCAGCATTAATGCCTGTAACTGTTACACTTGGAGAGTTAGGGACAGCTCCACCACTTGAGTTCACAAAAGTTAAACCTTTGCTATCAATAACTGTTCCGCCAGCATTGACGCTATCGAGCTTAATATCTTTGGCAAGTTTAATTGTCAGTTTATTATCTGTGCCGTCTGCAACCACCCCAATATTATTATCTGTCAAATTAGTTTCAATAGACTCTCCACCGACTATACTTAAGCGCTGTCCTAATCTTCTATCGACATTCACCCCTGCATTGTCTCCCACAAATGTCAGCGGTGTAGCCAACTGATCTTCTGTGGCAGCCCGTCCAGAAACATAATTAGTTGGATCAAATATAGTATTGGTCAAGCCAGTAATCGTGCCATTTTTTCCATTAATTGCAATGCTTGAACCTCCTGGAAGTCCCCCCACATTTACGACTTCCGCCAGTTTTAAATCAACATCTGCGCCATTATTGCTAATAACTAAATTACTATCACTATTTGAAAAATCAACGGTCTCATCTGGTGCAATATTTGTACTGTTTGTACTGTCTTTATTGGTTGTTAAGTTCCAGCCCTTGCTTGCATTCTGCGCCGTATCATTGACTAATTTAAGTTGTTCTTCTGTCGCTGCGCGCCCAACTGTTGCAAAATCAGCTGCGGTTAGGGTCTTGTTGGTTAGTCCTGTCAGTGTTCCTGTTGTGCCACTTAACAATACGTTATTTGATGCATTTTTTAAGTTGATGCTACTGGCATTGCTGGTACTCGTATTTGTACCTGCGGTAATTATGGTTTGAGTTGAGGTGCTTACATTACTATTATTTGCAGTATCTTTGATTTCCACTTGGCCATCAGTCACTTTAGTCGTTCCAACTGTCAAACTTCCTTGTGCTGTAAGGTTTACATCTTTTGCCAATTTTAGTTGTAAGGTATCTGTACCATCAGCTACTACGCCTATGTTGCTATCCGTAAGTACTCCAGTTGCCCCCCCCCTTTACATTTAGCTGTTGCCCTAATTTACGGTCAACCTTGGTGCCACTATCACCTGAAAAACTCAGTGCCGTGTCAGCCAAATCTGTAATAGCCTGATTGGTTTGATAGAGTTGACTGCCATTGATTGCATCCGTACTTGAGCTGCTAATGCGTCCTGCCGCAACATTGACAATGCTACGTTCAGATCCAACATCTCCCACACTTACGCTCGATGATGTGGTCGGAGCACCAGCAAAGTTATAGGTCTTGCCATTAATTGTGGTTGATGGTGTCGCGACATACGCCGCAGAAACCGAATTATTCCCAAGAACCACGGCGTTTTCATGCGAAGCTGTTGCAGACTTACCCAATACAGAGGCCCCTTTTGCGGTCACCGAAGCACTGTTCCCGATAGCCACGGCATCTTCTTGAAGAGCATTTGTTCCAGTACCCAGTGCAATTGAGTTTAAAGCATTGGCATTGGACTCTTTTCCAAGTGCAATTGCGTTAATTCCATTTGAGGTCGCATTATTACCAATAGCGGTTGCATCTTTTGCACGACTGACGCTATTGACACCAAAGGCAATCGCATTTTCACCTGCACTTTCAGCGTTTTGACCAATGGCAGTTGCTTTAGCTGCAAAACTCTTTGCCTGTGAACCAATCGCTAAACTATCTTGTGATGTACTATTTGCATCCGAACCAATCGAAGTAGAACGAATACCAGCAGCGGTAGCATTATCTCCGTAGGCCATACTGTCTTCCGCACTTGCATTAGCTAAGCGCCCCAAAGCAACACCTTGAGCACCACTAGCTTTGGCTTGATAACCAATGGCAGTAGCATTGTCTCCTTGTGCAAGTGCCTGACGACCAACTGCAATGCCTTGATTCGCGGTATTTACTTCTGCCTCACTGCCAATCACTACAGCATAGTCAGATTTAGTTCCATCAGCCTCTGAACCATTGCCAATCACAACACTATCTTCACCACGGCTTTCCGCACTTTTACCCATGGCGATGTTATTTACACCTGTTGCAATTGAAGAGTCACCAATTGAAATAGACGAAATACCGATGGCACCTGCACCTGTACCAACTGCAATTGCCTTCTCACGTGCAGCAATCACGCCATTTCCTAGGGCAATAGCACCAGTAGCCAAAGAGGATGTACTAGCACTTGGACCAATCGCTAAAGAATTTGCGCCATTCGCACCCGTATTATTTTTATTATTGATATCCGTGGTATTGACTGAAAAGTATTGAGGTCCTGCATCTGCAACTGCTGTTTTCAACTGGCCTAAATTTACAGCCGATGTTAGGTCATTTTCGTCAGCTTTCACGTTACGGATAATGGTTCCATCGGTCCCCACTAAATTTACCACTGACTTATCAGCGTTATACAGAACTGCATCAGGTACAATCCCACCAATTTGCCCACTACCTAGCAGATCAAAGGCATCTTGAATCGTGGTTGGAAGCTTACTTGTAGCACCTGTATTTTGGTCTTTCACATTGACTTGAATTAGAGGTAGAGTTCCATCATTTTTGATCGTAGCAGGGTCACCATTTGCATCGGTTGCCCCCATCACCCGAATAATATCGTTCTGCAAAGCTTTAATTTGATTGACTGTTACCGCATCTTGCGCGTCTGAACCATCTGCAACATTGGTAATACGGCGTTTTTCATTGGCATTCCCAACAGAAACAACGTTATAGCCCCCAACACCAGCTGACGCATTCGTGATATATCCATTTCCAAGGGAGTTAAATTCTGCAACACTTCCTACACCAAGCGCGACATCATTTTGCCCAGCCAGAGCATCTTTTCCGAGTGCAACCCCGCCCGTCCCTGTTACATTTGAATCATAACCCAATGCTACACCACCTTGTGCTGCACTGGCCCTAGTGCCTACCGATACACCTAAACTTTCGGTATACGTTGCGGAACCGATTGCGACCGAATTTTGTACCGCAGACGTACTTGTTTTATTACTGCCATAACCAATGGAGATATTCTGGTTACCTGTAAGATTAGCCCCCGCCTCTGTGCCTAAAGCAATATTATAATCAGAGCTTCCAGTATTCACTGTTGAATTGCTACCTGCACCAACCCCTATAGCAATAGATTGATTACCACTAATATTTTGTCCCGAATTTGCCCCAATCGAGATATGCCCATTGCGGTCAAAAGTACCTGAGCCAACGGAACCTGCTCCAGCTGCACTACCAATAGAAACCCCATTCACTACACTTGCTTTCGCACCATCACCTAAAGCAACTGAACTCGTACCTGCTGAAGTTGCTTGGTTACCAATGGCAACACTGGCACTTCCACTTGCAGAAGCAGAGCTACCCATTGCGTTGGCATTGGTCCCCGCAGAGGCTTGCGTTCCGATCGCATTTGCATTTGTACCCGTTGCATTTGCCCCGTTACCAACAGCATTTGAATTACTCCCTGTTGCTAAAGCAGCATTCCCTATGGCAACACTGGATGGACCACCAGCTAAAGTCGATGCCCCGAGTGAAACACTCTTATCACCCACAGCCATATTGGCCCCATTTTGCAATGCACCTAAAAACTGGCTCACTTGTGCAGCAGAGACAGCAACCCCATTAATTTCGGTAATACTGCTGGTATCGGTACCCGTCGCAGTGACTGGGATTCCATTAATAGCAATAATCTGAGTATTCGAAACATTATAAGTTGGGGTTAACGTTCTAGCCTGTCCACCATTACCAATAGATGTAGAATTTGTTCCAAGGGCACCCGTCTCTTTACCAAAAGCAATAGAGTAATCATTTAATGCATTTGCTGTATTCCCTACTGCAATACTGTTTAACCCAGTAGCATTGGAAAAATGCCCGACAGCAATAGATGATTCACCTGTTGATTTCGCAACTGGACCAATGGCTACTGAATCTAAGCCTGTTGCCTCTGAGTCAGCTAAGCTGGAATTGGTATGAAAATATTTAATCCCTTGCCCACTTTGAAACAGTAAGTCATTAATCTGTCCACCTGTAACAGCATCGCTCGAACCTGCTGCTATATTCCCATCGGCTATATTTGTGAGCTTATCCCCATCAAGATCCAAACCGTCCGCAGTACTAGACAAAGTCGTATTATTCGTCGTATCACCAATTTTTACTGTGTTAAATTCAGGATTATCGCTGGTTGCGATTGAAATATTAGTTCCTGTATTGGTAACAGTAATATTTTTCCCATTTACAAAGTTTACTGTATCTGTAGATTTTACAGCCGTTGCTTGACCATTATTGGTTTGTAAACTCCATGTTTGATTTTTTAGCGAATTTAGATCTGCTGTAGATGCTTTCGTTGCTAAACCCGAGTTTGGATCATTAACTTGATTATTTAGGTTGTTAAAGTCGGACTGTGAAACCTTTGTTGCCAAGCCTGTTGTAGCATTATTAACTTGATCATCAAGTGTATTTAAATCATTTTGTGTTTGGTTTAAATCTGTTTGAGATGCTTTGCTGGAAAGACCAGTATTTGGATCATTCACTTGGTTGCTAAGCGAACTTAACTGACCTTGTGCTTGATTAAGATTACTATTGACCGTTGTTAGAGAAACGCCATTAGCAATTATATCTTGCGTAACGGTTAAACTCCCCATTACATTTAAATCTTCTGTGATATCTAATGCAAAAATTTCTCCAGAACTTATTATTGATAATAACAATACTGAATTTTTTATGACTTTATTTGTCGTTGATTTTTTTTTACCTTTTGCTCTCTCAGAAACAGCAACCCAGCTCCCTAAAGTAGCATTCCACACCAGCTTATATACTTTATTCATAGTATTTTCTCATATTATAAAATGTTCTAATTTAGTAAAAAAATATTTTTATCGAATATAAAATGCCCAATTAATTAATATTTTTCCACAATGTTTACCAAAAGGTACATTTTTTAAACAAAACTAAACGAAGTGCTTATTCGTAAAATAATTTGTTTTAAATCAATTATTTAAATTAGTGTTTTTAGCTTTTAAATTGTTATATTTAAAGAGTAGTTT
>NZ_JBBGZP010000021.1:0-61444 GCF_037572605.1 Acinetobacter sp. MYb191
ATATTGTTGTAACTGGTATTTCAGACCATGCACAGGATGCCTTAGGCGATTTAGTCTATGTTGAAACACCAGAAGTTGGTCAGCAAATCACTGCAGGCGAACAAGCGGGTGTGGTTGAATCTGTAAAAACGGCTTCTGATATTCATGCACCGGTTTCTGGCACCGTGGTAGAAATCAATGCCAATTTGGAAGATGATCCTGACTTCGTCAATGATGACCCCTACGGCAAAGGTTGGATTTATAAAATCAAACCAGACAATATCGCAGATGTAGAACAACTCCTTTCAAGCACAGCCTATGAAGCAGGTCTATAAGCCTAGTATTCATATTTGCGGCTCAAAAAATCAGTCTGCGGACTGATTTTTTTACAACAATTCTCTTATTTTGATAAATTAACTAGATATTTATGTATTCATCTCGATTAAATATCTGTATTTATCACTATAATTATACTTTTCACGTGCATTATCTTATAATTTGATTGTTTCAATTTCACAGCCGTAACCTAGCTTCTGCATAAAATAATAACAACAGTTTACGTTCTGTGGCCTCATCTTCGAGCCAAGGGTTCTGCATGTCTGCTCTCAATACATCATCACTATGGAATAAGTCTTTTATTCTTTGCTTAGCGAACAATCTGTTTTTGTTCATTTTTTACTTTGCACAGACCTCAATCCTTCCAATCTATATTTTGAATGATTTGGGTGGAAGTCTTGCACAAGCAGGCTTAGCTATGACTTTGTTCATGGCATCGTCTATCGCAGTTCGTCCTTTTAGCGGACTCATTATTGAAAAATTTGGCAGTAAGAAAACGCTTTTTATCGCGGAAGCCCTATTTTGTTTGTTTTCCTTGGCTTATTTGTTTGCTGATAATTTACACCTATTGTTACTGATTCGTTTTCTACATGGCATTTGGTTCAGTATAGTCACAACAGTTGCCGTACCTATCGTCAATGAGTTTATTCCAGAAAAACGTAAAGGCGAAGGCATGGGCTATTTTATCATGTCCATAAATCTAGGGATTGTACTTGGGCCATTCCTCGGCTTAACCCTGATCCAATCTGCATCCTATCCAATGATCGCAGGGATTTTAGCGTTTAGTGTCTGTCTCGGTTTCTTGTTTTGCTTCTTTATCCCAATTCAGCAGACCACTCAAAAATTGACACCACCCGTGAAGCGCAAGCTCAGTATCCATGACTTTGTTGAAACTAAAGCCTTAAATATTTCAATTATGGGCATGATCGTTTCTTTTTCCTATGCCAGTATCATGTCGTTCATTTCAACTTATGCAGAGTCTAAACATCTGCTGAACTATGCAAGCCTGTTTTTTATCGTCTTTGCAATTTCTATGATGAGTCTACGCCCGATTACAGGAAAAATTTATGACCATCACGGAGCGAGCTATGTGATTTACCCAGCGATTATATTATTTAGCTTGGGGCTTGTGATTCTCAGTCAGATTCAATCTCTGACGGGTTTATTGGTTGCGGCAGTATGCGTTGGCATGGGCTTTGGTTCTGCACAGCCTTGTCTACAAACTTTAGCTATTCAAGGTACGGAAAAGCATCGGATTGGCCATGCGACCTCTACATTCTTTACCATGTATGACTTAGGCATTGCATTTGGCTCTGTATCGTTGGGCATACTCATTTCTAAGCAAGGTTATAGCTTTACCTATTTATTCTGTGCTCTGACAACTATTTTAAGTTTAACTTTCTATGCCTTTATTACGAATAGAAAGAAAACCGCTTAAAACATCAATCCGTATGCCCATAGTAATGAACATACGGACTCAAAAATTAAGCGTCGTCTTTCTCTTCTTCAGCTTCTTTGGCCTTTTCGGCAACCGCTTGATCAAAAGACAAAGCACTACTTGAGTTTAACTGTGGATTAGCACGACTACTCTTTAATTTAATCTGTAGACGTAATTCATTGACCGAGTCTGCATTTCGCAGCGCTTCTTCATAAGCAATTGCACCTTGATTGTATAAATCAAACAAAGCCTGATCAAAGGTCTGCATACCTAGCTCTCGTGACTTCGACATCACTTCTTTGAGTTCATGAAAATTCCCTTTAAGTATCAAGTCTGACATCAACGGGGTATTGAGCATGATTTCCACTGCTGCTCGGCGACCACGACCATCTTCAGTTCGCACCAGACGCTGTGAAATAATCGCCTTCATATTGGAAGATAAGTCCATCAAAAGTTGATTGCGACGTTCGTCTGGGAAAAAGTTAATAATTCGATCTAAAGCCTGATTTGCATTATTAGCATGTAATGTGCCTAGGCATAAGTGGCCTGTTTCTGCAAAAGCTATGGCATGCTCCATAGTCTCTGTGTCACGAATCTCACCAATTAAAATGACATCGGGCGCTTGGCGCAAAGTATTTTTCAAAGCATTGTGCCAAGAATGACAGTCTACACCCACTTCCCGATGAGTAATCATCGATTTCTTATGTTTATGTACATACTCCACAGGGTCTTCAACCGTAATAATGTGCCCTGCCGAGTTTTCATTTCGATGATCAATCATGGCTGCCAAAGACGTCGATTTACCCGACCCTGTACCACCGACAACAAGTACCAAACCACGTTTTTCCATAATCACGTCTTTTAAAGACGTTGGAAGTTGTAACTTAGTGAAGTTGGGAATTTCCGCGGTAATCGTACGAATCACCATCCCCACATGCTGTTGCTGCTGAAAAACATTGACACGAAAACGCGAAACATTGGGAACGCTAATTGCAAAATTACACTCAAGCTCAGTTTCGAACTCCAATCGTTGCTTTTCGTTCATTAAACTATAAGCAAAGAGTTTGGTCTGATCAGATGGCAAATTTTGTTGACCCAATGGCTTCATAAGGCCCTGATGCTTAATACTTGGCGGAAAGTCTGCAGATATAAATAAGTCTGAGCCACCATACTCAACCACTTTGCTGAGCATGTGAAACATCATCCGACGGGCTTCTTCTAAAAGTTCTGCAGAATACATAGTGTTCTCTAAAAATTAGTGCAAATAGCTGACTTAAAAAGCATTTCTTTTATTCAAAATACAATTTTTTATCGTGTTATTTCAGGCTTCTGATTTTGCATAAGTTTTTGCTCTAGCTCAACCTAATTTATCGTTTGATAAATAACTTTTAGCTTATTTTTCAATTTATTATCTTCATTTATTGAACTGGATCACAAAAAAAAGACCTTTCATTGAAAGGTCTTTTTGGCTGCGTTGATTAAGCACTACGTTGAACGGCATGGCTGCGTAATGTGTCGGCAACCTCTAAAAGGACTTGCTCAGTTTTTTCCCAGCCTAAACAGCCATCCGTAACAGACTGACCATAGACCATGTCATCTGAAATTTTCTGGTTACCATCAACCAAGTGACTCTCAAGCATGACACCACACACATTGCTTTGCGTGCGTTCCGCAACAATTCGACGCAGTACATCAGGTTGATTAAGTGGATTTTTACTACTGTTCCCATGACTACAGTCAATCACCAACGCGGGTAATTCACCTTTGACTTTATCTTGCATATGACGAATATCTGCTAAAGCATAGTTAGGCCCTGAGTTTGCACCACGTAAAATCAAGTGTGTCTTCGGATTTCCTTGGGACTGAAGCATACATGCCATGCCTTGCTGCCCAATTCCCATGAGCTGGTGCGGGTTTGATGCAGACTGAATCGCATCCAGTGCAATTTGAATTGAACCATCTGTACCATTTTTGAAACCAATGCTGAACGGCATATGACTCGAAATTTCACGGTGAATCTGCGACTCGCTGGTACGCGCACCAATGGCTCCCCACGCCAACAGATCATCGAAATAAGCAGTCGCCATTGGGCTTAAAATTTCTGTAGCAATCGGCAGACCCATTTCAATAATCGCTAAATACAATGCTCGAGACTGCTCTAGTCCCAACTGCATATTGGAAGATCCATCGAGTAGAGGATCGTATAAAAAACCTTTCCAACCCACTGTAGTCCGAGGTTTTTCAATATAAGCACGCATTACGAAGAAAATCTGATCTGAAACTTTGGTTTGTAATTGTTTTAACTTTTCAGCGTATTCTAAAACCGCAATAGGGTCATGAATGGAACACGGGCCAGTAATGACCATTAAACGATGGTCTTTGCCTTCTAATATATTTTGAATGGTTTGACGCTGTTCAGCAATTTGTAGTTTTAATGGCGCTGAAAGTGGCAACTGCGCTTTAAGTTGCTGCGGCAAACTTAAAAGTGTTTCTTGAACTGTTGTTTGTGTACTTTGTAGTGCAGTATTTAGAGCATTCATTGGTTTGTATCCTTTGGACTGTGTTCTTCAGTCCGATCTTTTATTTGAGCGTTATGGGTCTAATGGATTGCTGGGCTAAAGTCATAAATTGACTAAAGTAAAACCAATAAAAGTTGCTAAAGTATGAATAGTTAGTTGTTTTCATGAAATACTCCAAAATTTATTAAAACAGCAGATATAAAAAAACCTGACCAGGGTTGCCGATCAGGTATTAACTAGGTGGGCAACCTTTTGATGCCCGAACGCATTCAGGCAATTATCTAAATTGCCAAAAGTAATAATTTGCGTTAGAGGTTACAGGTTGCTTTAACATTTTTATATCTTCAAAAATATGTTATCTGAATTTTAAAATACGCTGATTTTTTTGCTTTTACAACACTTTTTTATACAAAAAATTCTGTTCTATCCTGTTTAAGTTGCTGTCTTAGCCTTTAGCTCAATTGCCTCATCATATTTGAGTTCATGAGAACTGAAGCCAAGCCTAGTGCAGTTTTAGCAACTGCATTTCTGCCTGCTGAGCACAAACAGGCGGGCTAAATAAATAACCTTGCCCAATATGGCAGCCCATATCTCTTAAAAGCTGCAATTGCGTTTCAGTTTCAATCCCTTCAGCAACGATATCCATCGATAAAATCGGGCCAAGTTTGGCTAACCCTTCGACGATGGCATAAATCGATTTATCATCACTTAAACGTTGCACAAAAGAGCAGTCAACTTTAATAATATCAACAGGATAGTCACGTAAATGAGTAAGAGAAGAATGTCCAGTACCAAAATCATCCAGTGCTATTCGCACACCATTTGCTTTGAGTTTTTTTAAGGCGCGAACCACGTATTCATAGCCACGTTCAGCCAAATGATATTCAGTAACCTCGATTTCAACAAATTTCGAGGGGATGCGGTAGGCTTTGAGACGTTTTAAAAAGATCTCTGCAAAATTATCACGCATAAACTCAACAGGTGCTGCATTAATTGAAATGGGTACAATCTGTAAGCCTTTTGCCCGCCATTCAGTAATCTGCTTGAAGACCTGATGCTGCATAATCTCACCAATACGGCTGGATAACTCATAATCATTAAAGGCTGCTGCAATTCGTGCAGGGCTTTGAATGTTATTTTGATCATCACGCCAGCGTAATAGCGCTTCATAACCAATAATTCGTTCTGAATCTAAACAGACTTTCGGTTGAAAGAAAGCCTCGATTGCAACATTACGAATAATTTGATGCGCACAATTAAGTTGTTCAGATTGCTCCCGTACCGCATTAAACATATCCTGATCAAACATGCGCATACCACCACGCCCTTGTGCTTTAACATCATTGAGTGCTGTGTCAGCACACTTGAGTAACTCACTGAGGTCATTGGCGTCATCTGGATAGAGGCCACATCCAATGCTCATGCCGCCATTGATGTAGTTACCCGAAAACGTAATGGGGATTTCTAGTTGTTGCAAAATCTGTTGGGCAATTTGATTGAGCTCGCCTATATCCTGCACATGCGGAATAATCACACCAAACTCATCCCCACCAAGACGCGCCAAGAAAGCACGTCCTTCTAAAATTTGTTTTAAGCGTTTCGATAAAATTCTTAAAAGGTGGTCACCTGCGGCATAACCGAGTGTGTCATTGATGGTTTTAAAGTGATCTAAATCCATCAACATGACGGCTAACTTTTGTTTTTTATCACGTGCACTACTATACAGTTTTCTGATTTTTTCTTTAAACGCACGTCGGTTATTTAAACCGGTTAACTCATCACGTTCACTGCCTTGTTTTAATTTTTTTTCTGTCAGATATTGTAGCGTGATATCACGTGAAACACATAAAATACTCTGGGTCTCTCCGTCAACATCAAGTACAGGTGTCAGAACATTATCCCAATAATAAACTTTACCGTCCGATAAACTCATGCCGTTAAAACGGGAAATTTGGCCTTGGCCTGCGTCATGCAATGCTTTTTTGGCTTTTTTACGCACCGCAGGAGGCAAAAGTTCGACCCAAGACATACCAAAGTCCTTAGCATCTGCACTTCCCAATAACATGACACATGCCGACTTATTCATATGGGTGACCATACCATCTGGCTCAACCACAATAATGCAGTCTACGCTGGCATTTAACATATCCGAATGGGCACGTAACAGCGCCAAAGACTCGATATAAATTTTCATGCCCTGATGAATATCAGTGCAACTCAGTTGAAATCCAGCCGTAGAGCGATCCATTTCACCTTGGACTAAGAACCAATGATACTGGCCCTGATGATTACGAATCCGACAGGTTTTTTCAAATGTGAGCTCGGCAATTATCGGTTGATGCAAAAATTCATCTAATGCTGGCACATCTTCTGGATGAATATATTCGACCAAATTGAAGCTATCTGCGGATAAATCCATTCCTCCCACATACTGGCGTAAGGGTAAATTTATATATTTGCAGACGTCATTATGAATCCAAAAAAGCTGAGGAATAATATCAATCAGATGGTGGTCTTTTTTTGAAGTAGAACTCTTTCCTGCCTGTTGATCATAAGCAATATTTTTAGATTTATTCTTAGGCTGTGAATGGGTTCGAGACATAATAATTATCTGCAACTTAAACTTGCTGGTTTAGTCCATAACCAGACATATTGTTTAAAAAAGAAATCAAGCAAAGTCATGAAAAACAATGAAAAAACAAAAAGTAAATATAAGTATAATGACGCTGCGTGATTACCATCACAATATGCATCATATACAACTTATATAAGCGTATACCAATGAAAAATTGCAACTATTACACAAATTAGACAAATAACTGAGAGCCGTTTTCAATAGCAAATGAGCATGCATTTGAGCGACATAGCAAAGCTAAACAACTTTCACTGAAAAACCAATATTAACAATAATTTATTTTAAGTAAATACCGACTATTCACATAATGATTAAATTTAATCCGACTTACACAAAGACATCATATAGAGGGGTTTTACGCCCTACTTTTGTGCAAAAAAAAAGCAGAAACCTAATGGGTCAATATTATCCAATAAAGTTTCTGCTCTGGTACATACTTGTGAGCTATGATTTAAAGATTTTTTTCTTCAATAAACTCAAATTATGTTTCAGAAAAGACTGTGTAGGGTCACTTTTTTCATAACATTCATTTGGCAGCGAGTATTTAGCCAATTTCACCCAAACAGATGAAAACTGTTTGATAAAGCTCGCTTCATTGTAATGAATTCCATACTCTGCACACAGTGCTTTAATTTTGGGCGCGACTTGTGCGTAGCGATTGGCTGGCATGTCCGGGAAAAGATGATGTTCGATTTGATGACTCAAGTTCCCGCTTAAGATATGCAAGCCCTGTGTCCCACTAAAATTACTTGAGCCTCGAATTTGACGCAGATACCATTCGGCCCGTGTTTCATTGTCGATATTGTCCATTTCAA
The DNA here is from genome assembly GCF_037572605.1 of Acinetobacter sp. MYb191. Lineage (NCBI taxonomy): Bacteria > Pseudomonadati > Pseudomonadota > Gammaproteobacteria > Moraxellales > Moraxellaceae > Acinetobacter > Acinetobacter sp. MYb191. The sequence goes on from NZ_JBBGZP010000021.1 coordinate 7,723, forward strand.
AGTTTTCAGCGTCTTCGGTAAAGTGACCATTAAAAATCACCGCGGATGCCCATAAACTACGAATAACATTGGCTACCGCATTTCCTGCAAAAACTGGCAGTGCATTTGGCCCGGCAATGATTGGGAAAAAGACATAGTCCTTAATCACTTGGCGTTTCATTTTCTGCCTAAAATCATATGACTCTGCCCAAACTTCGTGCCAAGTTTTTGTTTTATAGGCGACCACATCCTCTATATGCAGATTTTGTATACCAACATACCACTCAAAAAACACCATCAATTGTGCAGCTAAAGGTAGATTCAACAAAAAGCGAGGTTCCCAGACCTGTGCATCGCTCACACGGACTAAGCCATAGCCGACATCATGGTCCATACCAACAATATTGGTGTAGGTATGATGGATATAATTATGCGTATGTTTCCAGTCGGGGCCTGTGGCCATAGTATCCCAGTCATAATTTGCCCCATTGAGACTCGGGTCATTTAACCAGTCAAACTGACCATGCATGACATTATGCCCAAGCTCCATATTTTCTACGATTTTAGATACCCCCAATAAACCTGTGCCCAAAATCCATACTGGAGGCAGCCATCCTGCAAACATAAGCATCGTTCGTGCGCTTATTTCGCTATAGCGCACAAAATTTCGAATTTTATAAATATACTCAGCATCTTTTTCATTGAGACTTTCCATCACTTCACGACGGATCGCTTCAACTTTCGCACCAAACTCTTCGACTTGCGCAGGGCTTAAATATTTGGATTTACTGCTTTCACTAAAATAAACGGGAAGATTCATATCTATGCCTTCTTAAAGGTTGATCACAACAGGACTAACCGCCTGTGAAATGCATAATTTAATTTGTGTGTTATTGTTTTGATCAAGCTCGCCTGTGAGCAGATTCCGCACCACACCCTGAACTTTGGTACATGAACAAGTATTACAAATGCCCATACGACAACCATGTGCGGGACGTAAACCCGCCTGTTCTGCACTGTCTAATAAATTGCTTTTGGCCTGAAACTGTTGCTGCGAACGTTGAAACGTGACCACTTGAGCACTTTGGGTGTGATCGACAACAATTTGAAAGTATTCGGTATGCAGATGGTCCACTAAGTCTAAAGCTTGATAAATTTCTGTCAGGCTTTGCATCATATTGGCAGCACCGCAGGCATAGCATTCACGTTGTTCAAAACCTTCAACCTTTTGGCTAAGCAACTCTAGGCTCAAATGTTGTTTATGATTCAGTGTATTAATATGGTGGTATTTAAACTGCGGATAATGTTCCGTCAGAAGTTGTAGTTCTGCATGAAAGCTATCATCCCGCGTAAAGTAAATGAGATCAATATTGGAAACTGTTTGTGGGCGTTTTAATGCAGCCTTAATCAATGCGTAAATTGCAGTAACACCACTTCCCGAGGCAATCATCAGTGCAGAGTGAGGCCGAGTTTTCAAAACAAATTCGCCCTGCGTTTGGGAAATTTCAACTACACTTTTTACAGGCTGTTGAGTGAGCGCATTTGAGACTTTGCCCTGTTGTTTGACAGCAACCACAAGATTGCCATTTTCTATAATCTCGACAATCGAATAGCTGCGCTGCCAACGTACACCAGCAATGAGTACTGTCACTAAGATACTTTGCCCAGCTTGATAGTCGGTTGCTTTAAAATGATGATTTGGCTGTAACTGCATGTACACGAAGTCATCTGACAAGTGATGTTTTGCAACAATCCGCGCTTTGGCTTTTTTCCATGCCCATAGCGGATTGACTTTTTCAGCCAGAAAATCGATGAAATCTTCACGTACCCATTCAGGACGGTATTCAACATTCTTTCCCATAGTCACCCTCTGCTTTAGTTTATTTTTATACAAGTGTGCATTATTGAGACATCAAGATAAGGTGAGAACCTATTTTCGACTATGTCATAAAAGGACAAAATCTAACGAATTGACATTTTTTATCATTTTTGTCTAACAACATGAACAGTTTTGCCAATTCCCTTTTCTTCTAATCAAAAACAAAAAACCAAGCCGAAGCTTGGTTTTTTAAACATATTACAGCGAATTAGTCTTCAAAATGAATCACAGTACGGATTGATTTTCCATCATGCATTAAGTCAAAGGCTTCATTGATTTTGCCGAGACCCATGGTATGCGTAACAAATGGAGCTAAACGAATGTCGCCAGTCATTGCTTCTTCAACCATACCAGGCAGTTGCGAACGACCTTTTACACCACCAAAAGCTGTCCCTTTCCAGGTACGGCCAGTGACCAGTTGGAATGGACGCGTTGAAATCTCTTGGCCTGCACCTGCCACACCAATAATCACCGACTGGCCCCAACCACGGTGTGCACATTCAAGTGCTGAGCGCATGACATTAGTATTACCAATACATTCAAATGAGTGATCAACTCCCCAACCAGTCATTTCAACAATGACTTCTTGTACAGGACGGTCATGATCCTTTGGGTTTACAAAATCAGTTGCTCCGAATTCTGCTGCTAATTTATATTTGTCAGGGTTCGTATCAACCGCAATAATACGGCTGGCTTTGGCTTTTTTTGCACCTTGTACAACTGCTAGACCAATACCACCTAAACCAAAGACTGCAACGGTATCACCCTCTTGTACTTTGGCTGTATTTTTGACTGCACCTAAACCAGTGGTCACGCCGCAACCCAATAGGCAGACGTGTTCAGGGTTAGCATCTGGATTGATTTTAGCCAAAGACACTTCTGCGACAACGGTATATTCAGAAAAGGTTGAACAGCCCATGTAGTGATAAATCGGTTGTCCATTATAAGAAAAACGCGTTGTACCATCGGGCATCAGACCTTTGCCCTGCGTCGCACGGACTGCAACACATAGATTGGTCTTGCCTGACTGACAGAATAAACACTCGCCACACTCAGCCGTATACAGTGGAATAACATGATCACCCGGCTGAACGCTGGTTACACCTTCACCGACCTGAACTACGATACCCGCACCTTCATGGCCTAAAACTGCTGGGAAAACACCTTCAGGATCATCACCAGATAAAGTAAATGCGTCTGTATGGCATACACCTGTATGGGTAATCTTGACTAAAACTTCACCTTTTTGCGGTGGAGCAACATCAATTTCTACAATTTCCAGAGGTTGTCCAGGTCCAAAGGCAACAGCTGCACGTGATTTCATTTTCGCTATCCTTAACAGGTCTTTAACAGATGCGCTACAGTAACCGCTTTTTATTCTCTGTTTCAACCTATAACATGTGAAATATATAACTTATAAAAATTAGGTCTTTAAAAGAAATATGGCGATACCAACTCATTGTCGACCGCTAATTTTACTGAGCACCGTATTGACACTCGCGGGATGCCAACTCGCCCCCAATCAGGCTAAGCCTTCAGCCCCTGTAGAAGTATATGCAGAGCATTGGCTTGATGGTCAAGATGTATCTGCACAGCAAAAACAGGGTCTTACGGCTTATTTGACGCTAGACGAAGCGTTTATGAGCATTGCCTCACGTCTGCACTTGATCCGAGAAGCCAAGAACAGTCTAGATGTCCAATACTATATTTGGGGAGATGACTTTATAGGCCATATGATGTTGCACGAACTGCTGAATGCTGCGGATCGTGGGGTGAAAGTACGTTTATTGATTGATGACCAAAACGGCACGGCACTTGATGAAACTTTCAAAAAGCTGACCGCTCATCCCAATTTTGAAATCAAATTATTTAACCCTTACAAATACCGTCATTTACGTGTGATTGATTACGCTTTTCGCTTCAATCACATTAACCATCGTATGCATAACAAACTGATCATTGCTGATGGTGCAATTGCGGTAACTGGTGGTCGTAACATCAGCAGTGAATACTTTGATGCCAGTGAAAAATTCCAATTTACCGATTTGGACATTTTGTTTTATGGGAAAGCTGTAGAACATGCTAACAGTGTATTTCTAAATTTCTGGAATGATGATCTCAGTTACACAATTCCCCAATTAGTGGGTCGTGGTACAAAAGAAGAACTGGCTCAATTAAAACAGCACTATGAAGCGGATGCCTTAGATAAAAATGTGATTGAACAGAAAATTGATTTGGCTCGGATACAAGTCGATTCAGAGCTAACTAAACATCCTGTTAACTGGGCAAAGGCTCATTTCATTGCCGATTCTCCCAATAAAATTCGTGGTGAAGCAAAGCCTAATGAAATCATTGTCAAACAAATGTTCGATTTGATGGGTAAGCCTGAAAAGCATATGGAGTTGGTCTCCGCATATTTTGTTCCAACCACAGCAGGTGCCGACTATCTCTCCAATTTGGCAAAAAATGGAACTCGAGTTCGGGTCTTAACCAATTCGTTATTGGCTAATGATGTTGCCATTGTGCATGCATTTTATAAAAAATATCGCCGTGGCTTACTCAAAAATGGCGTCAAATTATATGAATTTAAACCCTATATCGAACGAGAAAAATACACATGGTATGAAGTAGCAACTGGGCATGTAATTCCAGCTAAAGGTCGAAGTTCCTCACGGCTCCATGCCAAATTTTTTGATATAGACGGAAAAGTCTTTGTCGGTTCGTTTAACTTTGACCCACGCTCAGCCCATTTAAATACAGAAGTCGGCTTAGTGGTGGAGTCAGATCAATTGCAAAATGCAATCTCACACAAGTTAGATGAATTTCTCCCGCATATTGCATATGAGTTAAAGCTTAATCCTCAAGGCGATATCATTTGGCTTGAACATCAAAAAGATGGAACTGTCATTGAACATCAAAAAGAACCCGAAACTACAAAATTTCAGCGTTTTATGATGAAAGCCGTGTCATACCTACCCATTGAATGGATGATGTAATTACAGGTGAATGATGTTATCCATATTCCCTAATGTACGATAGCTTTCTGTTTAGGCTGAGTGCTTTGTTTTTAGGCTCAGCTTAAAAATACTTTATCTATTGCTCTTCTTAATAAACACCATTGAATATAAGACTCGAACAGAATAATTGGATCTCATACCTAAATTCATGCAAGGTCTTGAAAGGTTTTACTCTGTACACCCTTTGATTTAATATGCAGCCATTCTTTTTTATCTCTCCTTTATAAAGTTTAGTAATGCAATTTTTTGATTTAAGTCGTCAGTTTAATCTCAGTAATATTTTACCCCCTTACAAAACACTAGAAGATCTTGCTCGACAAGAATGGTTTCTAAGTAAAGTGCGTGTTGAGTATGACTGCTTGAGTGACAATGACATGGTTGAAGGGCAAGTCGTTTTAAAATCCAATCAAAATATCCAAATTGAACTGGAGTGGCTAATACAAGATACAGGCCATGAACTTTTGGTTCAGTTTAAAGGGATCGAAACAGCTGCAAGCGAAGAGACTTTTGTTTTGGTGAAAGGTGCACAATTGATCGATGAATCGCAACAGCCACTTTCGGCAGGTGCACTCAGCCTATGGATTGATGGAACATTATTTCCTATGCTGCCACAACTACGTAAACAGATTAAAGCGCGGCTTAATCTCTGGGACTATGTTGAGTACGAAGACTAAAGCAGACCAACTATCTACGAATGGTTGGAACATTCAGTCATGTGGATAATCCAAATAGTTACCTAAAGTAAGCCTATTTCAAAAAATAAGTTGTGATAAGCCTCGGCCTTTTCCTCTAAAGCCAAAGGATAGGCACGAGAAGAAGATGGCATCCGATAAAGCCTCAGGTCTCGCCCAGCAAAATGTGTCTCGGACTTCATGCCAATTTGTGGTTTTAACGTACCCGTAGGCATAGACAACATGAGCGTATCAGTAGCTTTATCGCCAGTGGTCATCACACTATGACATTCGGGCATTTTTTCAAGTAAATGTTGTATATTGGTTGGGGTAATAATGTGCAAAAACTTATCTGAAGCATTGCCTTTTTGGCGAATCACTTCATAGGCCGTATCAAAAATCGCAATGCCCCGTTCATTTAAAAATGTACGGATCTGTTGTTCTTTAAAGGTCTTCTGCTCGATATTGAGAAAATAATTTTTATCTTGAAAAAAACACAGGCCAAATATTTTCCACATATCATTTTGAAAATTTGGATAGTAAAAGTCCATTTTCCAGCGGGTCTTGGGCGGCGGAAAGCTGCCCAGCATCAATAATTTGGCATTAGCTGGCAGGAACGGCTTAAGTGGATGTTTTTCAATTTCAACTGAATGTGTCATAAGCTATAGAAAATTTGTCTTTATTGTATTTTAAAAAGATTGGCGTATTTTTTCAGCCACTTGTTTACCCCAATACTGATAAATTTCTTTGCTGGGGTGGAAACCGTCTTCAGCCATAGCTAAGTTTAAAGCCAAAAACTTCTTTAGATCGTACTCTATCCAGTCTATCTGATTTTGCTGTGCGACAAATTGGCCTAATTCTAAGTTCATCGCTTTGGCATATTGACCGAACAACCATGCAAGTGGGTTTGGAAGTGCAGGAAACTGATCCATCGGCGGTACACCAGATGCAATTGTTAGTTGTGGACTAAACTTATGTTTGAGTATTTGATAAAGCTGCTTCTGTTTTGCGATCCAAGCCTGTGGCGATGTGAATTTTGTAATGTCATTTACGCCCACAGAAGTAATGATGACATCAAAATGCTGTGTCTCAAGTGTTTGGATGGACTGAATGACCTGATCTGTGGTGAATCCCGTCGTTGCGTGTAAATAAAATTGAATACTAAATTCAGATGACAGTTCTTTTAAAATTGAACCCAATAATGCATCATCTTGAGCATTTACACCAACACCTGCCGCTGCTGAATCCCCCAAAATGAGCAAGGAAAGCGACTTACCCACGCCCTTTTGTCCAATGCGCTCTCCTTCGGGTTCAGCCAATCTTAGTGTATTTTTTTTGACGGCATAGCCCTGAAAAAGAATGACTGGAATCAAAGCCAACGTATAAATTTTTAATCGCATATTCAGTGACTGGGTCTAAGCTAGCTAAGAGATGAAAATAGTATACGTTGAATTGCACCGATACACAGACTTAAATATTCTTCAGAAATCAAGAATTAATGTTGTTGTAGCCATTTTAAGTCTTTGTCTCCGGCTATTTTTCTAAGTGACAAATATAATCTACGACTTCACTTGCCATCATACTAAAGCGACTGTTGGCAGGAACATCAAAACTTTCACCTGCATGATACAGTCTCATTTCAGTCTGTAGCCCAATTTTAACTTGGCATTGACCTGAAACAATTTCAATATGCTCCGCGACATGCGTTTCAAAAGTCAGTGGTTGATCTGTAGGCAAAATAACGCCAAGGGTCTTTTGTGAACCATCTTCACATTGAATAACATGGCTAATTGAGCGCCCACCAAAATGAACATTGGGCTTTTTTCTGACTGAAACAAAGTCGAATTGTGTGGACATCTTGATCACCTTTTTCTTCAATCCTACCTTGAGTTTATGACCAACTCATGAATGCACTCAAATGCTGATCTGGAAATAGCAAAGTGTGTTTAGAAGGCACTCACATAGTTAAAAATAAAAAGGCTGATTCACAGCCTTTTATTTCAATCATTAGCCCAGTTTATTGACCAATTTCAGCGGTAAAATTTTCATTGCTAAACCCAGTGGTAACCATGGCCATTTAGGAACATAGGCTTTTACAGGGGCTTTTTCAATTTCTGCGGCCAACAGTCGTGAACCTGTTTTTTCATCCACTTCAAAAGGCAGTGGTTTTGCGCCCTCATTGATTTCTGTACGAATATAGCCAGGGAAAATCGTAGTGACTTTGATTGGGGTATTAAGCAGTTCTGCACGAATACCTTCGGCCAAATGTGCAACACCCGCTTTACTTGCACCGTACGCTGTCAAATGTTTCGGCATACCGCGGATTGCACTCATAGACGAGATAACAACCAAATGCCCTGCATTTTGCTCACGGAAAATTTCAACTGCAGCTTCACACTGCGCTAGAGCTGAAATAAAGTTGGTTTCAACCGTGGCTTTATTAATCGCAAAACTGCCTTTACCAATTCGACGTCCATCTCCAATTCCAGCATTCACAATCACACGGTCTAAATGACCAAATTCTTGTTTAAATGCACGAAAAACTTCAAACACTTGATCGTAATTGGTCACATCTAAAACTTTAGGGATGACTGTTATCCCGTACTTGCTTTCAAGTTCCTGCTTTAAACTTTCAAGGCGATCTAAGCGTCGTGCGCAAATTGCCAAGTTATAGCCTTTTTGTGCAAATTCGCGCGCCATACCTGCACCAATGCCAGAACTTGCCCCTGTAATTAAAATTGTTTTAGCCATGTTTTAATCCTGTCCTTAGATCCATGTCAGTAAGTTTGAGTTTTCGGCTTTAATAAAATGATGTTCATTGAGACTTAAAAGCTGCGGTTCATTCCCCACCAGTCGTAATGTGGTCATACTGCTGTTGGCAATAGCCCAATTTAGCGCAAAGGTTTTATTTGGACTTAAACCCAACAGCTTACCTGCAACCACTTAAATTACACCGCCTGAAGTAAACACCACAGCATAACGGGGTTTGCTTTGAGCCAATTCATCACACAAATCTTGTAAAGCGACTTCAATCCGACTTTTAAACTCAGGCCATGATTCATCGTATTCATGGTGATAGTCGCCACCTGTCCAGCGTTCAATTGCCCCTTCAAATATCTTGGCCAAATAAGCACGTGGGTTCGACTCTTTAGCCACATCGGCTTTTAGTAAATGTGGCTCATTAAAACGCGGTTCGTAATGAGCAAAGACTTGTTGATGATTGAACTCATTCCATGCAGAATTTGTTAAAACATCTACTTCAGGAAAGCATTCTGCCAAAGAAATACATGCCGTTTGCTGATGTCGCTGCATGGAGCCTGACACCACCACAGGCGCTTCTTTTAAGATCTGATCAAAATATTGACCCAAAATTTTGGCTTGGAGTTCACCATTGGGAGAAAGTTGATCATAACTTTCTGCACCAAAAGATGCTTGCCCGTGGCGAATGAAATAAATAGTGGTCATTTGCCTAATATTTCCTTCATTTTAACAATGTATTTTTGAGCAACTTCATTGGCTTCAATTTTCTGTAAACCAATCAACTTAAGTGCGCGAATATGGAGAGCGTGAATTAAAATCCAAAAATCTTTGAAGGCAGGGTTATTGGTCTGTTTGTGGTGATAGCGATAATAAATTTGCTGGGCAATCACGGCTAAACGGAAAATGCCAAAGACTTCATAAAAGGTCCAATTCTCTACTTCTAAACCCGTTTTTTCTAAATAATAATCGACCACTTCTTTACGTGTGAACATGCCTTTAAGATTTGTCGGTTGGCGACGTGTCGCTTTAAAGAGTGCACTATCCGACTCTTCAACCCAATATGCCAAAGCCGAACCTAAGTCCATGAGTGGATCGCCAAGCGTTGCCATTTCCCAATCTAAAACGCCAATAATTTGCGTCGGATGATTCGGATCTAAAATGACATTATCAAACCGCCAATCGTTATGAATTACACAAGTTTTTGAGTCTGCTGGAATGTTATCCTTCAGCCACTTACGTACATATTTAAATGAAGGGACGTTGATGGTTTTGGCTTTTTCAAAACGAGCGTCCCAACCTTCCACTTGACGACGACAGTAACCATCACCTTTACCAAGGTTCTCAAGTTCTGTGCCTTGGTATGGGACTTGATGAAGTTCGATCAGTTTATCAATCACATTGATACACAACTCACGAACTTGGGCTTCTTTAAAATCTAGCTCTCTCGGTAAATTGGCACGTGGAATAATGCCTTCTACACGTTTCATCACGTAGAAGTCACAGCCAAGAACAGATTCGTCCTGACACAATGCAACCATTTCGGGAAGTACAGGATAAAAAGGGGTTAAATTCTTTTGCACATGATATTCACGTGCCATGTCATGTGCAGATTTAGCTTTGGTACCTTTGGGTGGGCGGCGTAGAATTAGATCGACATTGTCGTATTTCAATCTATACGTCCAGTTAGATGCACCGCCTGAGTATTGCGTGACTTCAACCTGCCCTTGTAGATCGACACCTTGTGCTTTGAGCCAGTTTTCTACGGCTACAGCATCCAGTTCTTCACCCGCCCGAACTGTTCCACCTACATCAATCGCTGACATTCTTTTTTCCCAAACTATCAATCTTTTCTTTATAACTAAGAAGATCATCTATTCTTATTTCAACACGATGAATTAAAGAGATGATCTTCTCCTCTATTATTTTTTACGACGCGTACTATAGCCGCGTTTTGCCAGTTCTAATTTTGCAATCATACCTTTATGCACTTCATCCGGCCCATCGGCCAAACGCAGTGAACGTGCTTGAGCGAAGAAACCTGTCAAAGGCGTATCACGCGACACACCTGCTCCGCCGTGAATTTGAATCGCCATATCAACCACTTTTTCAAGCACACTTGGCGCAACGACTTTAATCGCAGAGATTTCGGTTAACGCTGCCATATTCCCTAAAGTATCCATTTTATACGCAGCATACAAGGTTAATAAACGTGCTTGATCAATTGCAACACGTGCATCAGCCACGCGCTCTAGGTTTCCGCCTAATTTTAAAATCTCTTTCCCAAATGCTGTACGACTCATGCCGCGATCAATCATCAACTCTAAAGATTTTTCCGCAGCACCAATACAGCGCATACAGTGATGAATACGACCCGGCCCTAAACGACCTTGGGCAATTTCAAAACCTTGACCTGCACCACCAATAAAGTTGGAAACAGGAACACGAACATTACTAAAGCTAATTTCGCCGTGACCATGGGGAGCATCGTAGTCACCAAAGACTGGTAACATTCGTTCTATTTTAACTCCATCTGTTTCAACAGGCACTAGAACCATCGAGTGTTGATGATGACGATCTTTGGTTTCATCTGGTGTATGCGCCATAAAAATAATAATTTTGGCATTGGGGTCACCTAAGCCTGAAGACCACCATTTACGGCCATTTAACACAATTTCATCACCTTCGATCACGGCTGTTGCTTGCATATTGGTCGCATCGGATGAAGCAACAGCTGGTTCTGTCATGCAGAAAACAGAGCGAATTTTTCCATCTAAAAGCTGCGTAAGCCACTCTTGCTTTTGAGCTTCAGAACCATAACGCCACAATACTTCCATATTGCCACTGTCTGGTGCATTACAATTAAATACGGTCGGCGCAAGAAGACTCCGACCTGTGAGTTCTGCAATATGAGCATACTCTTGAACCGATAGACCTTGACCAAATTCAGGACATGGCAAAAACATATTCCATAAACCCGCAGCTTTGGCTTTGGCTTTGAGCGTTTCAAGTTGTGCAGGCCACTGCCATTTGGTCCAGTCGCCACCTTGGTTCAGTTCATGTACCTCATGCCAAAAGTCAGTTTCGATCGGCTCAATTTCGTTTTGAATAAATTGTTTGGTACATTCTACATAATCTTGAGCACGTGCTGAGAGTTCAAACATGGCTACTTCCTTCGATCTATTTTGATATTTTCGCTTTACATCAACATAACCTGAAAACTAATATGAACAAAATGATTTTATTTTATAGATCAGCATGAACAATATTCATAGTAAGTCACCCATTGATATGGGGCTTTTTCATCGCATCGATATCAATTTATACCCGCTTTTTATTGCGATTTATGAGCAAAAAAGTATTTCAAAAGCAGCTCAAATCTTGTCGATTACGCAGTCTGCTGCCAGTCATGCCTTGCAGCGTCTACGTAGCCATTTAAAGGATGATTTATTTGTTCGCTCTGGCAGCCAAATGCTTCCAACACCTTTTGCAGAACAAAATTATCTGATTATTAAAAATGCTTTAATTGCGATTCAAAGTATTTCCATGCAGCAGCAAAGCTTCGACCCGAACATGGTTCAAAGCCTAAAAATTGCGATTCATGATGAAATCGAGCCGATTGTTTTCCCAAAGTTAGTCGCTCACTTTCAGAAACTTGGATTAAGTATTCAGTTTATGAGTAGCAAGCTTGACCGCAAAACGGTAGATGCCGATTTAGTTTCTCAACAAATTGATTTTGTGATTGATTTGGAACAAAACTTTGGCGATAAAATTCAATTTGAGAGCTTGGTCAAAGACCAGTTTGTGGCTTGTACTCAGCTCCAGCAAATCAATGCTGAATTGTATTTGGCTGCACCGCATATTGGTGTATCTTCGCGGCGTACTGGTGTTTTGGTTGAAGATGTTCATTTAAATCGTAAGCAACTGTCTAGGCAGGTTTTTTTGCGTTGTCAGCACTACTCCACTGCGCTACAAATTTTAGAGCAATATCCAAGTGCAATTTTAACGATTCCTCAAAATATTTTGAGCCATTTACATGTTTCCCCTTTACTCAATATTTTTGATGTTCCTGTGAAACTGCCGCATATGAATATTGGAATTTTTTGGCATAAAAATTTAATGGAAAATAAAAGACACCTTTTTTTAAGGAGTGAAATTTATAGAATTTTTACTTAGGCTATTTTTATATCTCATAAATTCACATAGGCTATTTCTTAATGAACTATAAGTTTATGCAACTCAACTAGTTATTGGCTTTTTTATTTCGTTAAAAATTTGTTCCAGTTTACTTGTTTAATTAAACATCTATTTTGTTATGAAAAATAAACACTTGAGATCACTTAAAGCATTTTAAATAGTGTATCTACCATACAATGTCTTTTTGATATTTTTATTTTCCATTGCTCTCCTCTATGTTTGATCACCTGTCCAATAGCTGGCTCATCGGTATTGGCTTCGCCCTTTGCCTGATACTGGTATTTACTTTTTATAAAATAAAAAATGCTCTCAGCCAATTTCTCCATCCCTTTAAAAAAGGTAGAACCTATTGGTGCCGAATTACGGCTATAAGTGATGGTGATACACTGACATGCTATCGGTTTAACTTTCGACGCTCTGAAACCAAATTACGCTTTGCCTATATTGATGCTCCTGAGTCCACTCAAAGCTATGGGCCTGAATCCAAACGCTTAATCAAAAAAATGGTTTATCGGAAAGTAGTTCGTGTTCGCATTACAGACATTGACCGTTACGGTCGATGTGTAGGTGAAATCTACCGTTTTCGGAGAAGTATGAATGAGGAGATGGTTAAACGTGGTGCAGCATGGGTCTATGAGGACTATATTAAGGATAAAAAGCATTTGAAACATATGAATGCTTTACAAAGTCATGCGAAAAAGCACAAGAAAGGTTTATGGCGCGGCACCCGCCCTATTCGCCCGAGTGACTACCGCAAAATGAAGAAGTAGTCGACCTGTAAAAAACTCAGCCTAAAAAAAGCCGCTCCATCGTGTAGAGCGGCTTTTTCATTAATTATTTGAAGACTTTAAAGCGTACAGCATCATCCACAAAGCCTTTTTCTTTAGCTTCCCCCTCAACCGAGCCGAAGACCAGTTGTGCACGCAGTTTCCAACTTGCAGGCACATTCCACTCAGCATGGACTTCTTCATCTACAATTGGATTGTAATGCTGTAAAGATGCACCTAAACCTAAGGTATGTAATGCAGTCCAAGTTGCAAACTGTGCTATTGCAGTTGAATGCTCTGCCCATACTGGGAAATTTTCAGCATAAGATGGAAATTGCTCTTGTAGGTTCTGAATTACATCTAAATCTTCAAAAAATAAAACTGTACCTATACCTGCTGCAAAACTGGCCATTTTTGCCGTTGTTTTAGCCGCACTTTCTTCATCTTTAGCATAAGACTTCAGTTTTGCAGCCACAAAAGTCCAAAACTTTTCATGTTCCGCATTAAATAAAATTACCGCCCGAGATGACTGTGAATTGAACGATGATGGGCTTTGTTTAATGGCAGTTTGAATCAAATCAGTTAAAAATTCAGGGCTGTGCTCGACCTTTTTACCAATGGCATAAATGGTACGACGCTTTGTGATTAAGTCGATGAACTGATTTGACATATTATAAAATCCTTACGGCTATAGTGTGAATGATGACGCAATGTATCAAGCAATATTAATTCCAACATTTGACCAAATAATAAAATTTAGTGCTTTAGATGCAGTTTAAATACTTTCTTGTGCTCGCAAATACATAGTTTTGCTATCGATATAAAAAATCCTCCATTTGGAGGATTTTTTGAATGACTTAAAATTTGGCTTCTAAGACTTGAGTTGGAATTTTATTTTTCCATAAGTCACGAAGAACGGGTAAATAGAACTTTTCACCCAGTTCAACCAATTCTGCATCGATCAATGCATGAATCTCATGCATAAATAAATAATCAAGTTCAACTGTTTTCAACTGTTGCTGTGCTTTTGCAAAGTCTTTGCGCTTTTGTTGTGCACGTTTCACTAGAGCATCTGCAAAATCTTTATCTTTAAACTGTTTGATCGCGTTTAAACGTAGCTCAATCACGCCCCAACCACTCAACAACAGTTTGAAAAGTTCAAAGTCAGCCGTAGTTGATTCCCATGTCATTTCTTCAAGATTTTCATTTTCAGGTAGTACAGGAAGCAATAACTCCATAACACTTGGGAAAATCTTTTTGAAATTTAAAACAAATTTAACAGGATGTTCACCCGGATAATCGTTAAATTGCACGTTTTTCTGAACATCTGTCAAATAAATATCAAGCATGGTAACTCATCAGCAGTTTATCTTTAGTCGACCATTGTACCGACTTCGCCCAAAGATAAAAACCGCTGATGTTCATTTGCTCTTTAGTTGAGCATCTGGGCTAAGGGCTATTTTACATTTGGGGAAATCATTTGCTCTGGACGTACCACTTCATCAAACTGCTCAGCCGTGACTAAGTTTAACTCCACAGCCACTTGTTTTAGGGTTTTGCCTTCTTTATACGCTGTTTTGGCAACTTTCGCTGCATTTTCATAGCCAATCACTGGGTTTAAAGCCGTAACTAACATCAATGAGTCATGTAAGAAGTGGTCAATTTTTTCACGGTTTGGTTCAATACCTACTGCACAGTGATCATTAAAACTATTACATGCGTCACCCAAAAGCTGAATCGACTGCAACAAATTAAACGCAATCACTGGCATGAATACATTCAACTCAAAGTTACCCGATGCGCCCGCAACATTAATCGTGGTGTCATTGCCTAAGACTTGAGCCACCACCATGGTCATCGCTTCACTTTGAGTCGGATTCACTTTCCCCGGCATAATACTTGAGCCTGGCTCATTTTCTGGAATACGTAACTCGCCAAAACCACAACGCGGGCCACTTGCCAACCAGCGAATGTCATTGGCAATCTTATTCAAACTTACCGCAAGCGTTTTTAATGCACCCGAGGCAAACACTGCTGCATCACGCCCAGCCAATGCTTCAAATTTATTTGGTGCAGTCACAAAAGGTAGTCCAGTCAACTGTGCCAGTTGCTCCGCTGATTTTTCTGCATAATCAGGATGAGCGTTCAGTCCTGTTCCTACAGCTGTTCCACCTAAAGGTAGTTCATACAAACCTGAAAGTGCTTGTTGTAAACGCTTTAAGCCGTGATCGAGCTGAGAAACATAACCGCTAAATTCTTGGCCTAAGGTTAAGGGTGTCGCATCTTGTAAATGAGTTCGGCCAATTTTGACGATGTCAGCAAATGCTTGAGACTTTGCCTCTAAAGTATGTCGAAGCTGGGTAACCGCAGGAATCAGTAATTCATTGATCTGAATACTTGCTGCGACATGAATCGCCGTTGGGAACGAGTCATTGGTCGACTGAGCACGGTTCACGTGATCATTCGGGTGTACAGGCTTTTGTGCGCCTAAAGGATTGCCGAGTTTCTGATTGGCGATATTGGCAAGCACTTCATTACAGTTCATGTTGCTTTGTGTGCCTGAACCAGTTTGCCATACCACCAAAGGAAACTGGCTATCCCACTGTCCTGCAATCACTTCATCCGCAGCACCGACGATGTATTGCGCTAGTTCTTGTGGAATTTGGTTAAGTTCAGCATTGGTCTGCGCTGCTGCTTTTTTCACTAAGCCCATGGCACGAATCATTGGACGTGGTAAACGTTCACTACCAATTTTAAAGTTTTGCAAACTACGCTGAGTTTGAGCCCCCCAAAGTGCTTCACTCGGTACTTCAACTTCGCCCATCGTGTCATGTTCAATACGTGTTTGCATTTTAACCTCTTCCTTTTTAAGTGAATTGCAAAATAATTATTTTGCGCTTGTTTCCCTTATCTTAATGATTAAGCAAAAATATGTAAATGATAATTATTATCGGTAAATTAATTAACGGCCATCTAAACTTTGTCGGTAGAAACGCCATCCATCTTCAAGAGTCTGTTCTAAGCCACGCTTCGCTTGCCAGTGTAAAACGTTTTTCGCTTTACTACACTCTGCTGCGACCTGATCTAATTCCACAATGTTCGAATCAACTACATCGACTGTAGCAATGTCACTTTGCGTCATGCTTTCAACTTTTTCAACCAACTGCTGTATCGACACACTTTGACCTGCGATATTAAAAGCTTCACAAGCAAACTGTTGAGTGCTTAACCATTGTAACGAAGCTGCAATCGCATCACAGGCATCGAGGATATGTAAAAAACTACGCTCTACACTATGGTCTGTGGTTTGTGCACTTTTTCTAAGTTCAATATGATCACGCTGTTTTGCAGCGACTTGCATCAACAGGGGAATAATATTTTTCGGTAAAGGCGGAAACAGTTCTCCGAGCATCGCATTTTCAAATGCACCAGCAACATTGCCCATTCTTAAAATTGCAATTTTCCATTCATTATCCGTTTTTGCTGTATCTCGAATAATTTCTTCGACCATTTGCTGCGATTTGATATACGGGTTTGGATAGCCGTAATTCAGTTCTAAATCTTCTTCTAAATGTAGGCTGGATTCACCATAGACCGCAAGACTGGAAAGATGAACCAAAGTTCTGACACCTGTGCGCTGCATGGCACGCAGTAAACTCATGATACAACTGACATTGTCATTATAGTATTCCAAAGGCTTCAGTACTGATTCTTCAAGCGATTTGAAACTTGCTGCATGCACCACTGCATCGATGGAATACTGCTCAAAAACTTTGTTTAAGGCAGGTGTATTTCGTATATCAATTTTGACAAAAGGCACGTACATGCCACTAATAAATTCTAATCGTTCAAGAGTTTGTAAGTTCGCATTGGATAAATTGTCTACAATAATGACCTCTTGCCCATGCGCCATAAAGCTCAAAGCAATATGAGAGCCTATAAAGCCTAAACCACCAGTCACTAAAATCATTGTATACTACCTTTTTATTATGAAGTCCGAATGTACCAAGCAAGATTTGGACATTCCTCTAGTGAAGTTTGATGAGTACTTTATTACTAATTACCTCCGCACCGAGTTCAATTCATGCATGGCATGCTCTAGGTTTAGCGCAAGCACTGCATGGGAAAAATGAACCCTTTCGAGTGTTTTTCTACCAAGATGCTGTTCAGGTTGCCAATGATCTGCAATGGGTACCTGACGACCAACGGAATCTATGTTCTGAGTGGCAAAAACTCGCCATTCGCCTACCAGTTTGTGTAAGTGCAGCCTTGGCCCGAGGAATTACCGATGCCGAAAATGCACAGCGTCATCAGTTAGCACAGCATAATCTTGCTATAGGTTTTGACTTGGTAGGCCTAGGGGAACTGGCCGATGCTGTTCAGTCTGCAGAGCGCTTAATTCAATTCTAAGTGCTAAGTTTTCAAGAATTTGTTGCTTTTAAAAGGTATATTGTGTGAAATCTGTACTGGTTATTTTAACCCAAGCCAATTTGAACTCTTTGCAAGTGCATGAAAGCCTGTCTGCAACGATGGTTCTTGCGACTTTTGGCTGTGAAGTCAAAGTCTTATTACAAGATGCTGCACTCAGCTTATTAAACAATGCTCAGTCATTTGAACCCTTAAAACATGCGTTTAAACTGGCTTCAAACATGGTTGATAGTTTTGAATTTTATGACCTGAGCCCAATTTGGATTGAAACCAAGAATCAAGCTTCTGCCTTTGTTCAACAAACCGAGCAAGAAATAGAATGTATTGAACTTAATGCCAATTTAATACAACAGTTTGACCATGTATTGTATTGGTAAGGAGACAGCTATGAGCAAAACACTTTATCTCGTGCAGTCTCCATTTTCCGCGACAGAGCTAGCGCTGAGTAAATTACAAAACCTGTATCAATCAGGGGATGATGTGGTTTTAATGGGAGATGTAGCCCTTTATATAGAGCATACTTTTATTCAGCAGCTAGCTTGTGTATTTGTGCTTGAGCAGGATGCTGAAAATATTGCTGCTGCCCATCCGAGTAACCTAGAAACCATCAGCTATGCTAGGTTTGCTGAGCTATGCTTAAACCATAGTCGTTGTATCAGTTTGAAATAGTTTTGAGTGTTTAGATGAATTTAGAATTAGACCAAGATGGTCATTTAGTCGATTACACCATTTGGAATCAAGAGGTTGCAAAAGAGCTAGCAAAATCTCTAGAGCTTGAATTGACTGATTGGCACTTTGAAATCCTCATGGCAGTGCGTCAATTTTACCAACAGTTTGGACACTCACCTGCAACACGTCCGCTGATTAAGTTTTTAATGAAAACAGTCAGTGCAGACATCAATAATGCCATACTGCAAGAAAAGTTTAATACTGGGCTTGTAGCGCGCCATCTGAGTCGTTTGGCAGGCGTGCCAAAACCTGCAAACTGTTTATAAACTTAAGCTTGTTTAACGTCTGATTGAGCAGCTAAAGCATCGACATAAACCTGTGTCGGTATCGCTTTGATGTCTTTGGCATGTATGGCATCACCACATTCGTTACAAACCAAATGTGGCTGAATGCTATGCCCGCAGGTTTTATGAATAAATTGCACGGGACGACCTAAGCCCTCGTCCATCCATTGATCGGCCCATGTTGCCATGGACATCAGCACTGGGTATAAAGCTAGGCCTTTTTCAGTCAGACAATATTCAAAGCGCTCTTGGCGATCTGTATAGGGTCTTTTCTCCAAAATATCATGTTCAACCAAACGCTTTAAACGCTCAGAAAGCACATGACGAGTGACGCCTAAGTTTTGTTGAAAACTTTCAAACCGCCGTGCACCCAAGAATGCATTTCGTAAAATCAACATCGTCCACCGATCGCCAATCACCGACAGCGTTCGTGCAATTGAACACGGTTGTTCCCCGATCTCATCCCATTTCATTGTAAAAAAACCAAGTCTCTCTTAGGTCTAACGTTAAAAGATTTAAGACCATAAGAAAAGCTCTTTTTACCCAGCTTTTCTTATGTTGTTTTCACATTTTAGTCGGCTCAAAGACATCTGAATGTCATGAAGACTTAAGCACAGCTCATTTCAGCCTTTTGAGGTTGGTCAGGGATCATAAAGTCTTCCATTCCCAACTCACCTTTTTGATATTCATTGAGACGTTTTTGAATGACATAATACAGCGCTTTTTTGTGCGCTTTTGACAGGTTCATCTGTTGAAGTTGTTGCTTCAAATGCCCTAACAACACATCTATGGGCTGTTCCTCTTCTTCCATCAAATACAAATAGCCAAAGATCGCACCACTTAATAGCGCTTCAAAAGAAAATCCATGCGAGACATTATACGCTACCGATGAAAATACACGTTCAAATGCACTCAACTTACGCAGTGGATCACGCCCAACCCGACTACATGGGTCTTTATAGGCATACTGGCAAGATTGATCAAAACTTCGGGCTAAACGCGTTAAATCATTTTTGCGTTTTGGCAAATAATGCGCCAGACCTTGCGTCACTTCTGCAAGCAGTTTTTCAACGTAGTACTGTACTCGCGGGTCGCCCATCGCTACACCAATGGTCTGATGCCCGAGTAGGCTTGCATACCACGCAGTCATGGCATGTACGCCATTCCATAAGCGGTTTTTAATGAGCTGAATATCTGAAATTTGATCTACCAAGATCATTTGACGCATTTTACTGAGTAAGGGACTTTTGTTTTCCACATAGATCGGCATATCCATTTCAGCATTGAAAAGGATTAAATCCATATGCTGTAAAATATGACTCGGTTGAAAATTTTGTCTTAAATCTTCTACATATTCACTGGCACGGCGCTCTTGTTCTGCACTCAGTTTACTGACATCTTCAACTTCAATTTGATTACTCTCGTCATCAAGTTGATATTGCTTAAAAATATTGTATTTAATGCACAGTTGACGATATAGATTTTTATCGCTCAGCTTAGACACCATACGGTTGACTACCGTATCGCAGAAATAGTGCTGCTCTAAAATAAAATCAGCAACAGCATGGTCTGTTAATTCTACCAATGCTTTACGTACCTGCGCTAGAACCAACTGCTTGGCACCAATTTTATTTAAGATAATTAACAGCGTCAGTGGAGTTTGAACTTGCTCATCTTGCGCCAGATAGCGTGCATAGAGGCCCTGTGCAATGGTTGCAGCTTCACTGGCTAATGCATTTTCAGCTAAACAAATCGCAATTAAACTCGACTCGACGTACATGGCATGCATCTGCTGTAAGTCTTCAGCATCAATAATATGCATATTTTCAATACGCTCATCATAAGACACTTGCCCATAGCGAATACAATACGCCCCAAAAGCGTTTACAGCTGAACGGTATAAACTGTTTCGGGTAGATGCATAGATTTTTTTAGGACGCGTATAGCCATCCCAATGCGACAGGATTTGTGCAATATAGCCTCCGCCAATGGCGCCAAATCCATGAATCCCCACAGTTAGTTGATTTAAAGTTTGAGGAAAGCTTTCTTGTAAATTAGGCATTTCCAGATGCGAGCTATAGATATCTAATTCCGTTAGATAATCATACATATTTTCAAAATAATAATTGGCATGTGCCAACATGTTTGCATTGGGTTCTTTAATATCTTTGAACAGTACACAGATACCCCCTGCATCATGTGCCGAGCGGATACCATTTTCTGAGTCTTCAAACATGAAACACTGCGCTGGTTCAAGATTTAGTTTTTGCGCTGCACTTAAAAAAATTTCAGGATGTGGTTTCCCTTTTTCAACTTCATCACCACACACCAAGACGTCAAAAAACTTATAAACATTGGCATTGATTAAATACTCTTCAGCAATCGCTCTTCGACTAGAGGTCGCCACAGCCATACGTAATCCTGCTTTACGTAAGCGTTCTAGAACTTGTACCAAACCTTTTTTAATCGGCACACCATATTGGCGCACTGTTTCTAATTCTAATTCGTCTGCACGCTTACGAATCTCCGCATAGGGAACTTCCTGTCCATATTGCTTTTGCGCCAAGGCTTCCGCACTTCGGGCGCTTAAGCCTAAACATGCCATAAGGTAGGCATCTGAAAACTCGACCCCAATTAGCTCTTTGGACGCCTGTTTCAAGGTTTGAAACCGTAAACGCTCGGTATCAAACATTGTTCCATCCATGTCAAAAAGCGCACCGTGCACAATATCATTCTTAAATTTAAACATTTAGCCTCCGTTTTTATGTTTGCACTTAGACTATACAAAAATCGGGCACAGAGACTCTGTTCTGATTTTATGAAACATTTTTATTTATTTATTAACCAATAAATTGGTATTTAGACATTTTTTTGTAACCAAAAGGTAACCTCATGTAATCAGAACGTAACCAAAGTGATCATTTTTTAATAAAGCGTGTCTGAAGATAAAACTTCTAAAAATGAATTTGATCTTTATATTCATCAATGATCGATAACCATGCACGAGTTGCAGGATTCATCACTACGGTTGAATTCCATGCCATATTTAAGTTCCACCGCAAACTGGGTTGTTCCACTAAACTGACACTGAATTTTGCGCGATCTAACTGCTCACAATAAATTTGCGGCAATAAAGCAATACCGACACCTGACTCGACCATTTTGGCAATAAAGTCCCACTGGCTACTTTTGCATAATACTTTGGGTTCAAAACCAGCCGCCATCGCCGCATCTAGAATTACATGGTTTAAAGTAAAGGTGTCTGCATACAGTAAAAATGACTCTTCTTTAAGTTCAGCAAACTGCACCACATCGCGCATTCTCCACTGTGAATCGTAGTTGGAAAGCAAACACAACGGTGAATCGATAATTTGAATACCTTGAATACTGGGTTTTAACTCGCCCAATAAAATCCCAACGTCAATTTTTTTGGCCAATATGGCTTCTTCAATACCTGTTGCACCGACTTCTAAAAAGTTCAACTCAATGTTGGGATACAATTTGTGAAATTTAACGATTAAGGAACTCAACAATACTGAGCCTAAAGGTGGCAAACCCAATCTCAACACACCTTGTTTCAGCCCACGAATTTGGTCTGCTGCTTCAAAGATCTGTTGCTCCTGCTGCAAAATCTGCACAGCATGTAAATAGACTTGTTCTCCCATATAGGTCAGTTTGACTTCTCGCTTTCGCCCTGCTTCACCTTTATGAAATAGAGGCAGCCCTATCTCGTCTTCTAACTGTTTTAAAGATTTACTAATAGTGGGTTGAGTCACAGATAGTTCCTCCGCAGCAAGACTAAAACTGTGACTTTTCACCAGCTGCACAAATATTTTTAGCGCTTTAAAATCCAAAATTATTCCAAATGAGCATAATTATTATTTTATTATTCATAATTATAAGTTCAGGTCAAACTTAAAATAACACCAACAACTTATACCCTGTGGTCTTCCAATGCGTCCGTTCAAATTGCCTTATCGTTCTACTCTTCAAGTAGCTTTGCTGATTGGGATTTGGTATCTCGGAACGCTGATACAAGTCGCCCTGTCTTTACCGATATCAGGTGGGGTCGTGGGTCTAACGCTTTTACTTATTTATCTGTTAGCGGGTGTATTTAAGCTGGACTGGATTAAGTCAGGTTCGGATCTACTTTTAGCTGAACTGTTGTTGTTTTTTATTCCTTGTATTATTGGCTTAATCAAATATAAACATCTTTTTCTTACCCAAGGTTGGCAACTGGTTTTATCTATTGTCCTTGGGACCATTTGCGTGATGACCTGTACTGCTTACTGTGTTTTCTTGGGCTTTAAGCTTGAAGCCAAGTTTCAAAAAAAGCACAAGCAGTCACATCAGTTGAAAAGTCACATTTAAGGAACGATCATGCATATTCATTTCGTTGCCTTGATCTGTTTTATCGGAACGGTACTGGCCTATCTTTGGGGTAAAAAGTTTTATCAGAAACACCCATATGTATTGCTCTCACCAGCGGTTTTTATTCCCTGTCTGATTATTTTATGTCTGGTGTTTTTCAACATTCAGTATGACAACTATATGTACTACAGCAAATGGTTAGTCTGGATGTTAGGCCCTGCAACGGTCGCATTTGCCATCCCGATCTATGAATATCGCAAAGTCATTCAACAGCATGCTTTTTCGATTGCTTTAGGCATTATCGTGGGTATGTTGGTTGGCGTAGTCAGCTCTTTTTACTTGGCACGTTTATTCCATTTTGATGCTGTGACCAGTTACAGCTTGATGAGCCGCTCTATCTCTACCCCTTTTGCCATGGAAGTCACACAAGCCGTCGGAGGCTCAGCCGAGCTGGTGATTTTATTTACTGTGATTACGGGTATCGTTGGTGGACTCTTGGCCAACACAGTATTGCTTGTTCTAAAATTGGATTCTAAATTTGCTCAAGGTGCGTCATTGGGTAGTGCCGCACATGGTTTTGGTACCAGTACCGCTTTCAGACGTCATAAAGAAGAAGGTGTCGCGGCCTGTCTCAGTATGGTTTTAGCTGGTATTTTCATGGTTCTGTTTGGCCCAAGTTTAATTCACGCTGTCGTTTATCTTCTTGGTTAAACATCCTGGATAAGGATCTCATGCCACACTACTGAGATCCTTGTTGGCTTGTATGTGTTTAAAGCTAAAGTACAGCATCAGCCCCGTCATCAATGCCAATAAAAAATAATAGGGTAAATGCTGATTCCACTGATATAAGCCTGTACTTAACAACGGTGCAAAAACGAAACTCAGTGCTTGCGTAGCCGTGCATAAACTGGCTATTTTAGTTTGTAGCGTGGTTGGTGCGGTTTGGGCTGCCCCTGTGGTAAAAGCTGGAATTAAACATGCCACGGCGATACCATAAAAAATATAGGCTGCTTGAAAAGTCCAAATCTGACTGGCACTCAGTGAAAGTAATAAACCTAAAACCATCGTCACAAGGCCTACCCAAAGCAATTGTTTAATTGACCATTTAAACCATTTTGAAATCGCCAATTGCATCAAAACGAGCGCTATCCCCACAATCAATGAACACTGAGAAAAATACACTGCACTCTGATACGTGTCGAAATGGAATCGATCTTGGATATAAAAACCAGCAGTTAAATTCAGGGTGACAATCGCGACATATAAGCTAAAGCCCAGCAATAACCAAATACCTAACTTTGACCATTGCAGCTTTTCTGTAGACACGTCTTGTAATTTAGCTGTGGTTTCGTCCCGTTCTTGTGTCTGTGATGCTTGCTTCCCTTGAAAGCCCAGTACAATCCAAGCCGCCATAGCCGTTAAAATAGCCACTGCGCCCCATAACGGTGTCAACATACTCCATGTCAATAATAATGTCGTCGCTAAAGGACCTATCACCACGCCTAAACTATTCAGTGCGCCAAATTTCGCCATATTCTGACTACGTTCCTGCTCACTTTGAAAAACCGTCATGACATAACTTTGCAGCGCAATTTGTGGCATCGCCATAAAAAAGCCAGTACTGGCACGGGTCAATATCAGTAAACTAAACAAAGCAGCAAATGAAATGGCATAACTCAGCCCATAGCTGAGTACCGCCGCAAATAAGCCCCATGTGATCGCCATACCGATAAAACCGATACTTAACAATTGATAAATGCTGAATTTTTGAGTTTGTTTAGAAATATAAATAGCTGAGATGGCCATCACCAAAGCACCAGCCGAAACCAACGCTCCACCTTGCAGTTCAGTCAACCCCAGTTGCCGAATGAACGGCGCAAGTAAAGGTAAAATCATCGAAAAACAAGCGCCATTGGCAAGGCTGCCTGCAATAAAGATTTTGTTATTGCTATTCATTTTATTATTTAAACCATTTATTAAGGCAAGATTACAAAGCAAAGAGGTAGCTGAAAGCTACCTCTGGTTGTGCAATTAGTATTTTAATGTGTAGCTCAAACCATAGGTTCGACCTTGAGCAGGTAAGCTTGAAATAGCACCATAAACTGACTCCACCGCTTGACTATAGACTGATTTGTAGTCCGTATTCCAAACGTTATATACACCAAATCCGACCGTACCTGGGCCTGCTTTGGCATTGGCTATGACGTCCATTGTTGCGAAACCTTTGATTTCAGCAGGAACCGTTGAACCGTACTTTACAGCATCTTTTTTGGCTTTATCAGTACCACCGATAGCAAGTGCTTGAACACGCAGGCTCATATCGTTGTTAAACTGCCACTCAGAAAATGCTGTACCTTTCAGTGGTGCAACACGGATTGCATCTAGCTCTTGCCACTTTCCTGCGGTATTTTTAAATTGTCCGCGGGTATAAGCCATGGTTCCACCCACTGTCCAATTTGGCTGTAGTCGATATGACAGATTTCCTTCAACACCATAAACGCGCTCATCGGTATCTAGTACTTCAATCGTGTAGTTGGGACGTCCAAATTTTAGACTTTTATCTGAGTCATTATAGAAAGTGGTCACACTCGCATTTAAACCATTTGCAGCTTGTACACGCCAGCCCAGCTCATAGTTATTGACTTTAATTGGATCAATAGTTTGACTATTCACAGTAAAACTTGCGGGTACATCACGAAGCATACGTTGAATATCAGGTAAATTTGATCCTTGAGAAAAGTTTGCAAAAATTTGTTGAGCATCTGTTAAGTGATAAAGCGCGCCCAAATTAAATAATGTCGCATCATGCTTTACCTTACCGCCATTTAAAGTTTTGGCTTGGTAGCCTGGCTGCAAGTCCGCTGTAATTGCTTCCATATACGGCGTCGACTCATCTACTTGGCTTTCTACACGCTCATAACGTACCCCTGCTTTTAAACCTAAACGATCCGTTACATCAAAGTCCGTTTGCACAAAAGTACCCAACTTTTCTGTTTCTACATCAGGTCCAAAGGCATAATAATTAAAAGGTTTATAATTTAGCCCGTTGCTGGCAACAAATGCAGCACTATCATACATTTGAATATTTTGTTCATCTTGTTCATTTTCATAATCAATGCCGTAGCTGAGTCCCAAATTGTGACCATTTAAATCAAACTGTTTCTGCAAAGCAACACGCGCACCGTACACATCAATATCTGTTTCCGATTGATAAACGAGGTATAAACCGCCACCCATGGCTTGTGCTGAAGGAAACCAACGCGCCTGTTCGTTACGATAATACGCTTCGGCATTTAAGGTATGACCCAATACATTTTGATTTTCATATTGTGTATTAAACGCATAGCGTTCAGTTTGAGGTTGAGTCTCAAGTTGCATGCCTTTAACTGCTGCAAGACTGGCTGTATAGGTCGGGTCTCGTTTTACATAAGCTAAATTTGGACCATAGTCAGGTCCATACTCACTGTCTTGTTCATCATTAAAATATTGTGCACCAAAACTTAAACTTTGTTCATCTGAAATATTCCACGTCAAACGACCATTGAGGTCCAATGTGTCCGTATCTTGACGGTCAGTCTGCGCAACCTCAGGTCCTATCCGGTTGCCGTGGCTATCCTGAATTTCACCGCGTGTGGTATAACTTGCACCGAAAGCTCCTTGCAATGCACCTTGATTAAATAAGACACTTTGTGATGCTTCATAAGCCATAGCATCTGATTTAAAGTTATTACCCGCCGTCACCCCAACTTTAGTTTCAAAGCTAATTGGGTCTTGACCACCACGTTTAGTAATAATATTAATAATCCCGCCTGTTGCTCCAGAGCCATAAATACTGGTCGCCCCTGAAACCACCTCAATACGTTCAATCATAGACGGTTGAATGCTATTTAATTGGCGTGAACCATCGCGATAACCCGTTTGTGGCACACCATCAATCATGTATTGCACCACACGACCGCGCATGGTCATGCCATAGTTTGATGTTGTTCCACTACTCGGTGTAAGGGATGGAACCAGTGTTCCCAAAATATCGGCAATGCTCTTGCCAGCATTGGCCTGTTTTTCAATTTCAGCTTGATCGATGCTATAAACGGTGCCCGCAATGTCTGCAATACTCTTTGCAGAGCGGGTTGCTGTCACTACAATCGGTGCAAGTTGTGTGGTTTCTTTTTGTTGGGCCTCAACACTGCTCGTCTGACTTGCTGAATTTGTTACAACGTTATCTTGAGCATATAACTGTGTACATACAGCCAGTGTTAAACAAGTCAACTGCATAGGTAACATAAAACGGTTCATTTCTTTTTCCTTTTATTAAATTTCTTGATTCAACAGTTTTTGTTGAGTTTTTTGATGACGTGCAATGATGTATTGGCTCAGTAGTACACTGACTACAGACGCAACCGCCAACACCACATAAAAATTGCCATAGCCAAGTGATTTGGCTAAAAAGCCCGATGCGGCTCCCCCGATGAAATAAACCAACAGTTCAAAACACACCAAGATGGTGAAGTCGGTGCCTGCCTGTTCTTTGGAACTGCTTTGCATGAAATAGGCATATAACGAAGTCATCGCGACATAACGAATCGCAAGCATAACAATGACAAATCCCCCCAAGAGCAAATGCCAATGGTTTAACCAACCCAAAATAATGGCTGCGCCAATCACCCCATACAATGCTGTTCGGCACCACCCCGCCCAAATGAGCAACTGTGTAGCCTGAATTTTTTTCAATAAAAATGCGGCACTCACAGCAGCCAACAACCCCACAGCGGCACCAATCACAGACATCAGCACCCCAATTTGCGCAAGCGTCCATTTCTGGTCAATCAGCATTGGATTGAGCATCGCCATTGCAGGTGCTTCAACCACGCGATAACACAAGATCAGTGCCAAGGCAGATAAAATCTCTGGTCGTTTAAAAGCACGGATTAAGCTTGGGGCTTGTTTAGCGATATTCGTCTGTTCGTTTGCATTTTCTTGAATATAAAAAACAGCAAACATCGTTAAAGCGGTCATGAGTGCTAAACACACCAATGCGCTTTCCCAACCGTAATATTGATATAGCCATAATGTCGCTGCACCACCCAACATACTCCCCAAAGCGACCCCTATACTCTGAGCCATACTGCCTAGACGATATTCAGACGCTGAAAAGGTTTCTACGGTATAACCATCTATGGCAATGTCTTGAGTCGCCGCAAAGCTTGAAATCCACAAGCCAATCACAACAAACACCACCAGCCCATAAGAGAACTGGGTAAATGCCAAGGCCAATACCCCAAGTACTAGGGCTACTTGTGTAAAGAGCAGCCATGTTTTTCGTTTACCTAACTTCTTTATATAAAGTCGGTCAATGAGTGGTGCCCATAAGAACTTAAACGCCCATGGAATATAAAGCAGCGACAGCATTCCAATCCAACGTAAATCTACTCCCTGATGTCGCAAAATAGCGGGCAATGCCACATTGTAAAAATACAAAGGCAAGGCATGTGCCAGATATAAAACAATGACAACGGCTAAGCTCAAAGCTGAGATTTGGCTTGTTGCTCTTTGTGTATTTAGGTTTTGCATATCCACCTCTGCACTGCCCATTGCAGTGCATCAGAATGATCAAGTGTGACGTAGTAAGGCACCCGCCATGCAGCATGCAGCGAAGGTGTATTCAGTCGTTGTTGGTCGGTTGGGTCTTGTGCAATTCGAACCAAACCCAAGCAGTATTGAAAAAAAAGTTGTTTGTATTTTTTGTACCAAACCGCTTGCAGTTGACGGTATTCCTCAGGAAATTCCGTACCGATATCGGTTTGCATGACCAAAACAAAGTGCTGTTTTTTTAAGAAAAAACGTTCGACTTGACTGAGCCATTGTTCAAATTCGGCAACAGTGACATGCGCTGAAAAGCGCATATCCATGATTTGTATATGTTCTGAGCTATAGCTCATGTAAGTTCCTCAGTCCTATTGAGTGGGTTATGGTTTTGCATAAATGCATTTGAATCAGTTAAATACCCTCCAAATTTTTCATAGAATTTTTGTTTAAAGCAGTAATACAACATGGCCGTTTTTTAAGGCATCGGGATCAAGCGCTGTGCCTCATAGCACATTTCTTCGACCACTGCTGCATAGGGTTTAACGGTGTGGTCAGGCTCCCCGACAATTTTGTCGGAGGGTGCATTTTCAAAAATATAGAAACCTAATAGCCGCATTACTGGACGCAAGTAGCCTTTGCCAAAAGCCGACTTTTCACCAAACAATAAATGCCACCCGAGGTCTAAATCATCACCATCGTAATAACGTCCTAGACGGTCACGCTTACCTTCATAGATTTCGGTATAACCCACATCCTGACCATTCACCCCAACGATCAACAAACGGTGATGGTCATCGGCCAGCATTTTTTCAAAATACACCGCGAGATCCATTTCAGACTTATTCAGCTGCCACTGTGGAATAACATGAGGCTCATGCATCCATTTATGTAACAGTGCTAAGTCCTGCGGATACTGTAGTTGGCGCAAGTAAAATTGCGTCTCATTCTCATAGTATTCGTAAAAATCGGGAAGTTGCTGTGAAAGTGTTTTCATATGGTAGCCTGCTAAATTCTTTGGTTTTTTATGATGCAATACGCTTTGTGGTTGTATCGCCAGTTGATTTAGATACCTGCTCTGACCAGCGTTTTAAGGTTTCAGGGCTGACAGGATTGGCAATTGGATCTAAAAATACTGGGACAGGACGTTCTGCTTCGTCGTTGTAACTGGTGGTAAATAGACGCACTCGGTTTAAACAAATTTTTTCAAATTCGGCTCTAAACATGGCAAATTTTTCGATGCGTTCTGCCAACTCTGGATGCGCCTGATGAAAAGCATCAATGACAGATGAAATGGTTTGCCAAAATTCAACTTCGCTATGCTCAGGGTAGTCTTGTAGGAATACATTACAGATATAACGGTAATGCACCATAAACAGCCCAGTGAAAATAAAATGACTGAGTTCATGCGCAGGATGACGCAGTAAAATTTGTCCTTCGATAGGTAAACTGGCCAATTCTGGAAAGTCTTCATCAACCAAATTGACATCATCAATAAAGTCTTTCAGCACCATTTTCTGCGGTACGCCATTGGCATGAATGAGCATGGTATTTTCCCCATGTGGAGAAAAAGCCAAGCCATATTTGTACAAGCAGATTAAGAGTGGAGTAACAGATACTTCGGCAAAGCGTTTTAACCACTGTAATGGACTCAAACCCGACGCCTGAATCAACACAGCTAATATTGACTGTCCGTTGATGTCTCGATGTAATAAAGCCGCTTGAGAAAGTGCCTGTTCGCCTGTTCCAATCATTGGGTCTACACTTTCACGCCACAAACATCCAAACAGTTCTTTAAACTGATACGGCGCACCTTCAATCTGATCAAAACATGGCTGATGAATAGTCAAAGTTGCCACTTCACCTAAGAATGCAACGCCTGACTGTTTCAAGTCTGAATCTTGAGACTGGATCTGCTTTAACCAAGCTGTGACGGCTGGAGCTGCTAAGTTTCGTTTAGACGGCAACCCACGATACACCGCAGTATTGAAGATACTGACAGGTAATTTGACATAATGACGCTCAGGCTGACTGATATTGCAAAGCGTGCGAATCGACTGCATAGGTACATAGTCATCTTGCCCAACGCCTAGTTCAATAATGCGCTGATCCACGATTTCATTGGCATAGGTTGGCACTAACCATTGATGCCACTGCCATGCATGTACTGGAATGAGGAAATAATCACGACAAGAGCAGCCTCTCTCATGTAATTTTTGTTCAAAATTTGCGAGTTCTTCTGCACTTAACTCATGTTGATAAAGTCTCCCTGCTTGCCACTCCTCGGTAGAACGGAACTCTGCCAAATCACGATGCACCGCGAGCCACAGTACTTTGACCGTTGGTGAAAGTTCAGGAGCGGCACTTAAGTAGTCGTCATAACCAAAACCCATACGACCCTTGCTCATAATCAACCACGGATGACCACGGAGCATGCCTTCAATTTCATGATGCGATGCCGTCAATGCTGCTTCACTGCTTAAACGACGTTCATCAAATAAATGCGCCTCGGCTAACCATGTATTGTTCATTTCTTTGATGAGATATGCCTTGGTAAAAGGCTTAACTTCGGTTTGATTTGAAAATGCGCGAATAAAAGTATGTAAGTTCCATGCAGGCAGGTCTTCAACCACGCTCAACTCACGTACTGAACCCTCCTCAATCTGCCAATGTCCCAATAAATAGTTTTGTGCTTTAAAAGTATAGGTTTGATCATCCAACGTCAGCTGGTAACGATTGTCCTTTAAATCGGTCACTTGAATAATTTCTTCATATAAAAATTCAGCAATCGCCATTTCAATTAAGCGCTGTCCTGCCAAACGCCACTGTTTCTGATTCACTTGAAGTTGTGCAAAGCTCATATGATTTTCTCGAATGTATAAGGCTGCATAGAGAGATGTGACCCTGTTTGTATTTTGCGCTGCTCAATATTTTTTGATTTAGGAATCGATGGTGCTAAAGCTGCTGTTCGTGTAATAGATGTGTCATGCTGCACATACATTTCAGGGTTCTGCTCAGCGCTGAAATGCTGAAACGTCTGTTCGTTGCTGTCCAGCTCATACAGTTGATAACCCAGTAGTTGATTGGCAATGGTCGCAGCCCGAAAAGCGCCTAAACCTAAATCAGGTGTACCTACGCCATGACTGTGCATTTCTTGGTTTTGCACATAAATTTCACCCATTGCTGTATGCTGCAAGCGATAGTCTTGGCTCACTTTCCAACGCCCCGCTTGATCTGTTGCAATCAAGGGCTTTAAATATTTTAAAAATGAAAACTCAGGGCTGTAATAACCTGTAGATGCCACCACAAAATCAGCATCTATATAAAAACGTTGCTCGGTTACAGTATGTTCAAGGCTCAAGCGAATCTGCTGACTTTCCACTAACTCAGCATCAAGCAACTGGATTTGTGCATGCAAATGTGTTGCTTGTGTAGCAGAGGCAATACTACGGTGGTAAAGTTTTTGGTAAATCTCACGTATGGTTTTGGCACTAATACCTTTGTACAGCAAGCTTTGATCTTTCAACTGCGCTGCTTTTTGTGTTTCTGAAAGTCTATAAAAATGTCGGGTATAGTTCGGACTAAAATGTTCCAAGCCCAAAGGTGCATATTCCATCGGGAAAAAGCCATTGGAACGCGTCAGCCAATGCAACTTGAAGTCAGCCGTTGATACACAGTCATGTTGATACTGCTGATCGAACAAATCTAAAAAGACTTCAGCAGAAGACTGTCCTGAGCCTAAGACCACAACATTGCCTTTGAGCTTGCCTTTTTTATGGATTAAGTACTCTGCTGAATGAATGCACTTTTCAGGGACTTGTTGTTGTAACTTACGCAGACATTCAGGTAGATAAGGCTGGTTGCCCGAACCAATCACCAAGTTTCGACACAAGTAACGAATAAAACGCCCGCCTTGCTCAACCACCACCTCAAAACCTTCGCTTTTGGCATAAATTGCCTTCACCGTTGACTGGTACTGTATATGCCCCAGTTGATCTGCCACCCATTGGCAATAGTGATTATATTCACGGCGCGGAATATGGGGCTGCTCAAGGAAGTAAAACTTATATAACCGCTGCTGTGATTTTAGGTAATTCAAAAAACTCAACGGACTGGTCGGATCGACCATCGACACCAAATCCGCCATGAATGGAACTTGCAAGACCGTATTGGGAAGTTGCATACCTGCATGCCAGTCGAACTGCGCTTTTTTTTCAAAAAATAGATAGTGCAATTCAGTCTTTTCATGCAACAAACTGGCTAGGCTTAAGTTAAATGGCCCAAGACCAATCGCAATAAAATCAAGCATAGAGGGCATCCTCTTGTTTGATATATAGCGGATTGGCTAACTGAACATAAACAGACTGATTTTCAACGGGTGCAATCAATTCATCCAGCTCATATAAACGAGTCAGTAAATTACCTTTATAAGGCAGCGTTGGTTGATACAACAGACTTTGAATCAAACTACTGTCTGGATACTGTTTCAACAAGTCAAAAAGGTGTTGCTGTAAAATAGACAGTAAATCTTGCTCACTTACAAACCCAGTTGCACCGATGGCATTGATGATGCCAAACAAGGTATTGCCAAAGAAATAATAACTAAAACGTTCATCGACAAAAGCCTTTGAACCTACCGCATGGGCTTTATCATGCAGTTCTGGAAATTGTTGTAAAATTTCACCTGCGAATTCTTCGATATAATAAAAACCTTGATTGTCCCGTAGCCATAGCCACTGTGGCCAGCCATCTTTGAACTCAACCAAGACATTTTGCTGATGCGACTCAAAGGCCATACCATAACGATGGTAAACATACATTAGCGGGGTCAGACTGATGTTTAAGAAAGCCTTAAACCAATCATGTGCGATTTTCGCCTTATCCTCCAACTTTTGTTGAAAAGCAATCTGATCAAATAATGCATTAAAACGATTACGTTCTTCTACGGGATGATCCTGACACAATGAAGCAATACACGTGACTTGCTGTTCGGGAGTAAACGGCTGATCACGTACAATACAAATCGTTTCATCGATGATTTCACCATCCAACTGAAGAGCAATCCATGCAGGATCATTGACCGCTTTTAGGCTTGGACATTGTTTTAAAATATCTCGACCCAATTCACTGTGCCAAAGCCGATGCGTCATTTCACCGCGGTGACATTCTTTTGCTAAATTGACGCGAATAGAGTTGGTAATCATCACTGAAAGCGAAGGTTTCAGCATCCACGGCGCGTTAAAACTCGCCAAAGTACGTACAGAAGTGGTTGGTGAAAATATCCATGCTTTTTCGCCCAAATCGATGATTTTCAGTTTAGCCTTTAAACTTTTAAACCATGCTTTACTTTGTAAATAGCGGGCTTGCCATGGATGCAGTGGTAGCAGTTTGTAATGTGCATGTGCAGCTAAGGTTTCAAGTTCCGATTCAGACAAATGCCATTTGATTTCTTGTTTAAGTTGTATTGAAAAAGCCTGCTCAAGCGCTGTTCCTTCTGCAATATATTCAGGTGCCACCAGCCAATAATGTAGCTGGGTCTGACCACAAGCTTCGGGGGAATATTTTTGCCATTCTTCATGGACAAAACCTGTTCGGCTTTTCGGTGCAGGATGCATGCTATGACCTAAAATCAAAGCCTGTTCAGACTCTATAAAACCTTGTTCAACCTGTACGAGCGCATCAAAATCCTCTGCCCGAATATTTAAAAACTGTTGTAATGCATCACGACTTTGAATCCAACGCTCAACCAAGGATGCAGCATCGACAAGGCCTTCGGATTGTTGCACTAACTCTTCTAGTAACAGACAGACCATGGCTGCTGCGCTAAAGTTAAGCTTTTGGCCTTTTTGAAAAATTTGCGGTAAAGCCGCAATACGATGTCGCCCAACACGACTGACATAGCTTAACGGAACAAAAAGTTGTGCTTGGATTAAACTAAGCGGCAAAGATAACAGCGTCAAACCTTGGCTAAACGCGAGTTGAGTTGAATTTTGTTGATACTTCTCAAACAAGCTCGCTTTGCCTGTTTCTTGTGAGTATGCATTGACAAGATGCTGCATCGCCAAGCGATTGGCTAGCTCTTTCATCTGACCATTTCCTCTTTTTAAAGCTTATTCCAAGCTCATTTCATGTAATTATGTTTCTTAAAGGTGTTCACGTTGGCCAACGCTGCAAAAGCATGTTAATGGTAATTATTATCATTTATCTTTGCAATTTTGTTTACTTTTGAAAATATACGCACAACACCAACATATATTATTGTTTTTTAATACTTTTAAAAATTTAATCAGTTTTTCTAATAAAGCCTATATAAAATTACACCATAGCTTTAAATGATAGTTTATGAATTTATAATTGATTCGAACTATAAAATTTCCCTATATTTCATAAGGAAAAGCCCATTCAGTCACCTGAATGAGCTTTCATTTGTGCTCAAATTAATACTCAAAAGAACTCAAGACTAAATTAATATAGATAAAGCAGCGAAGACGTCACTGCTCTTTATTCATCGAGTACATCAGCAAAAGTGGCTGAAAGTACTTTTGCTAAATCCTGCGGTTTTAAACCGATATCTAAGCCGCGCTTCCCCCCACTGACATATAATTTTTCCAACTGTACTGCGCTTTGGTCAATCACGGTTTTTAACCTTTTTTTCTGTCCAACAGGACTAATCCCACCGACCAAATAACCTGTCAGTCGTTCTGCATCTTTAGGGTCGGACATTTTTAGTTTTTTTGCCCCCACTGCCTGTGCAACTTTTTTCAAATTTAACTGATAGTGTACAGGAAGAATCGCAACAAAATAGTTTTTTTCATCGGTCACTAAAAGTGTTTTAAACACCTCTTCGACACGTAGATTTAATTTTTCCGCGGCTTCAAGCCCAAAGCTTTTTGCATTGGCATCATGTTCATATTCATGAATAGAAAAATCGATTTTATTGGCTTTTAAAAGTTTGGTTGCAGGTGTCATTTCTGTTCAATATATTCACTACATACCCAGCATTATATGCCTATTCAAAAAGAAAGTTTAGCGGTACGCCTATCATGATCATCGAACTTACAGGCACTCAACGAATCAATGACTGTAGTTCGATGTCAACTATGTATTCAGCTTGTTATCGCTGAAACATCGCAGTTTAGTCCGCACTTAATCCAAATTTCTTAAAGATTAGAGCACGGCGCTTTGGCAAGATATTGGCTTTGCTCAAATCACCTTCGTAGTGATCGAACACACGTTGATCCATCATTTTAAACCATAGCTTTGGAATTAACGCTGGAATCAACATGGTGGCATAACCACTCGGTAGCTCAGGGGCTTCATCAAAATGTCTTAATGCCTGAAATGGGCGAGTTGGATAGGCATGATGATCTGAATGGCGTTGTAACTGGTATAAGAATAAATTGGTCACAATGTTGTTATTATTCCAGCTGTGTTCTGGCATGGTTCGCGCATAGCTGCCATCTTCTTTTTGGCTACGCTTTAAACCATAGTGTTCAATATAATTAATAATTTCAAACAGACTCACGCCATAAAATGCTTGTGTAACCAGATATGGCGTCACTTTTTTACCAAACAATTTCAACATGGTTGCATGAAAACCAGTACTCATCGCCCATCCATGAAACAGTTCATTTTCTTTGGAGAAGAAAGACAGACCCTTTCGTTTTAGGCGTTTATGTTCAATTTCAACTGCTGACTTCAATCCACCAAAAACGGTACGCGGCCAAAACTCATAAAAAGTCTCGCCCATTTTCGATGAAGCAGGATCTTCTGGCGTCGCAGCACGTTTATGATGCCCATAAGGGTGCTCAATGCGGAAATGGTTGTAGACCAACGGCGCTAAAGTCATATGTGACCAATAATGATCTGATTTTTTAGGACGGTGGCACAGCTCATGTGCTGTATTTACCGCTACTCCATTAATTGCCCCCATGGAGACACCCAATAATATTTGGTCGAGCATCGATACATTTTGGCGAGTCACCACATAACCTGCAAACAAATTGGCTGCCATTTGTAGCGGAATGAACAATTTCACAATACGATCATAGTACGGGTCATTTACCAAGACCTTAATTTCATCATCCGAAGGGTTGTTTTCATCCGCACCGACCAGACCATCTACCGCTGGAATAATCACATGCAGTAACAGCGGCCCACCCAAAGCGAATATTTTCTTGGTGGGTTTCGGGCCAAAATGATAGCCCGCTAAAATGCCCATGCCAATTACAGGAAGCCCAGGACTCAATAGCCAGCCAAAACGCTTTTTATCGATCCCTGCTGCATTTTTGACGACCACGCTAGCATTCGTCATTTTCACTGATGCATTCATTACCATTCTTCCAATTTTCTTGTTATGCCTTTATATTTCTAGAAATGGGACATAAAGAACAGTTGCTAACGTCCAAGAAAACAGCGTAATCGTCCTTGGCCTAAAATGACTTAAATTGACCCTAAATCAAATATTAAGCCTAAGAAATAAAGACTAGAAACCGTAAAGTATGGATGCTTTAAGTAAAATTTTTGAAGATATACACCTCAACCAATCTGAATACCTCTACCTTAAACCGCATGGTGAGTGGGCTTTTCGCTATACCGAACAATCCACCATGATGGCCTATGCAGTACTTCAAGGACAATTCACCATTTGTTTAGATGCTAAACAAATTATTGTTGCTGAAGTGGGAGACTTGATCTTACTTCCTTCAGGGCCAAGTCATGAATGTCGGTCGTCAAGCAAAGACCAACTATTAGAAGTATTCGATATTTCTGACTTATTTGCTCAAAACCAACACAAAGAAGTCACTTTTGGAAGTGATGCGACACAACAAAAAACCGTAATCTTGGCCTTACATGCACATATGGACCCCATTATGGCGCGTCCGTTGGTACAAGCCTTACCCGCGTTTATTCACCTGCAACACCAAGACCTCAGCACGGTTCCTGAATGGTTGCAAATTGGATTGCAGTTTCTCGCTCTAGAAGTCCAACGCATACGCCCGGGTCGCGACAAAATTTTTGATCATTTGGTCAGTATTTTATTAATTGAATGCGTACGTGATTATATTGACGCGCTGCAAGACTCGAACAATTGGCTGAGTGCTTTATCTCATCCTGAACTATCCAATGCTCTTGCTAAAATTCATGCGGAACCTGCACAGCCTTGGACAGTTGAGTCCCTTGCAGAACAGTGTTGTATGTCACGTTCTAAATTTGCCACATTGTTTAGCCAAATTTTAGGCACCAGCCCTTTGGCTTATTTGCAGCAACACCGTCTGCGTTTAGCCGCCCAATACCTGCGTAATGGACAAGGTAGCATTCAACAAATTGCACATCGGGTCGGATACAACTCTGAAACGGCTTTTAGCCAAAGCTTTAAACGACAGTATCAAATGAGCCCAAGCCAATATAGAAATAATTCAAACCCAACTTAAAGTGCTAGTCTGT
Source organism: Acinetobacter sp. MYb191 (assembly GCF_037572605.1). Classification (NCBI taxonomy): domain Bacteria; kingdom Pseudomonadati; phylum Pseudomonadota; class Gammaproteobacteria; order Moraxellales; family Moraxellaceae; genus Acinetobacter; species Acinetobacter sp. MYb191. The sequence goes on from NZ_JBBGZP010000021.1 coordinate 45,832, forward strand.
AATGGTTTAATAGCAGTCTTCACTTTGCTTATGTCTTTGTGCACCGAGATAAATACCCTGAACTTGCAGACAAAGATTAGCATCTTGTGAAAATCACACTATAATATCCCGCATCCTTGCTAGAGATGGCTTCAAACCACTGCTTGTTTGTTCTTTTTCGCTCTAGCCACACTTTTTTTAAGTCCAATTTTCATCCGTGATTCGGCTTATTTTTCAATATTTTATCTCTTGTATGTCCAGGCTGACATATAAGAAAATTTAGGTGCCAGCATGGAAATCAAGGTTAATTATCTCGATAATCTTCGCCAAGAAGCGAAGTTCGATGATTTTACAGTCATTGCCGATCAACCGATTCGCTACAAAGGTGATGGCTCTGCACCCGGTCCATTTGACTACTTTTTAGCATCTTCTGCGCTTTGCGCGGCTTATTTTGTCAAAGTGTATTGTTTGGCACGTGACATCCCAACCGACAACATTCGCTTGTCTCAAAACAACATTGTTGACCCTGAAAACCGCTATAAACAAATCTTCAAAATTCAAGTTGAGCTCCCAGCGGACATTTCAGAAAAAGATCGCCAAGGTATTTTGCGCTCTATCGACCGTTGTACGGTTAAGAAAGTAATTCAAACAGGTCCTGAGTTTATTATTGAAGAAGTCGAAAGCATTGACGCCGATGCACAAGCCCTGCTTATTCCAAGCCTTGCTTCTGAAACTAGCACAATCATTGCGGGTAAAGACCTGCCTTTAGAAGAAACCATTGCCAATATGTCAGGTATTTTGGCTGGTCTAGGCATGAAAATTGAAATCGCTTCTTGGCGTAATATTGTGCCAAATGTGTGGTCTTTACATATTCGTGATGCTCAATCGCCCATGTGTTTTACCAACGGTAAAGGGTCCAGTAAGGAAAGTGCATTAGCTTCTGCGCTGGGTGAGTTCATTGAACGTCTGAACTGTAACTTCTTCTATAACGACCAGTTCTGGGGTGAAGACATTGCCAATGCCGAGTTTGTGCATTATCCAGATGAAAAATGGTTCATGCCAGGTCCAAATGGTGAAATGCCTGAAGGTGTACTGGATGAGTACACCCTTGAAATTTATGACCCTGAAGAAGAACTGTTAGGTACGCATTTATACGACACCAACTCAGGGAAAACTGAGCGCGGTATTTGCGCTTTACCTTTTGTTCGCCAGTCTGATGCTGAAGTGGTTTACTTCCCATCAAACTTGATTGAAAACTTGTACCTTAGTAACGGGATGAGTGCAGGAAACACCTTAGCTGAAGCACAAGTACAATGTTTGTCTGAAATTTTTGAGCGTGCGGTAAAACGTGAAATTTTGGAAGGTGAACTGACCCTGCCAGATGTACCTCAAGAGGTTTTAGCGAAATATCCTAGCATTTTAGCAGGTATTCAAGGTTTAGAAGAGCAAGGTTTCCCTGTACTGGTGAAAGATGCCTCTCTAGGCGGTCAATACCCTGTAATGTGTGTGACGTTAATGAACCCACGCACAGGCGGTGTATTCGCCTCTTTCGGTGCACACCCAAGCTTTGAAGTTGCGCTAGAGCGTAGCTTAACTGAGCTACTGCAAGGTCGTAGTTTTGAAGGTCTGAACGACTTACCTCGCCCAACATTTAGCTCAAATGCGGTCACTGAACCCAATAACTTTGTTGAGCACTTCATTGACTCAAGTGGTGTGGTGTCATGGCGTTTCTTTAGTGCCAAATCGGACTATGACTTTGTCGAGTGGGACTTTACCAATCAAGGCCAAAACTCAAATGCCGATGAAGCTGATGCACTGTTCGGTATTTTGGAAAATATGGGCAAAGAAGTCTATATGGCCATTTACCAACATTTAGGCGCAACGGCGTGCCGTATCTTGGTACCGGGTTACTCAGAAATTTACTTGGTTGAAGACTTGGTTTGGGATAACACCAACAAAGCGCTGCTTTACCGTGAAGACATCCTCAACTTACACCGTTTAGGCGACGAACAGCTTGAAGCTCTGGTTGAACGTTTAGAAGAATGTGAACTAGACGACTATACTGAAATCAAGACTTTGATCGGGATTGAGTTTGATGACAATACCGAATGGGGTCAATTGACTCTGCTTGAACTCAAACTACTCATCTATCTTGCATTAGAGCAGTTCGAGGAAGCGAAAGATTTGGTTGAAGCATTCTTACAATACAACACCAATACCGTTGAACGTGGTCTGTTCTACCAGTGCATGAATGTCGTGCTCGAAGTGATGTTGGATGACGACATGGAACTGGAAGAATATGAAGCCAACTTCCGCCGTATGTTCGGTGATGAACGTATGGATGCAGTAATAGGCACAGTTGAAGGTCGTATTCGTTTCTATGGTTTAACCGAAACCAGTATGAAACTTGAAGGCTTAGACCGTCACTTACGTTTAATCGACAGTTATAAAAAGTTACACGCTGCACGTGCCAAGGCTGTTGGACTAAAACCTTAAAATAAAAAGAAACAACCCAAATACGTTTGGGTTGTTTCTCACTGCACCATCACGATGTCTTAAAGAGAATTAATCTAAAATATTTAAAATCGCCTCAACAGGGTTTTCACTATTGCCTGCAAGTAACTGTTTATGCATGGTAATGTGCTGCATAGCCTGAATCTGCGCGGTTTCTATATTCATTAATTTTTCAATTTCAGCCGCCAATTTCTCAGGCGTTGCATCTTTTTGGATTAATTCTTGTATCACTTTCTTGCCTGCAATAATATTCGGCAATGAATAATATTGAATCTTGATCAAGAATTTCACCACATGATAGGTGAGCCAGTTCAACTTATAGAAGGTCACCATTGGTCGGTGTAACAGCATAGCTTCTAAAGTTGCTGTACCTGAAGCCAAAGCTACAATATTAGCGGCATTCATAACTTGACGCCCAATCTTCGACTCGGTGCCTGAGTTTTCAAGCAAGTCAATTTGATCGACCAGTGCTTTTGGATACTGGGCAAGCAAAGCTTCGATTTGTTGCTTACGTGCATCATTGATTGCTGGTATCACAAAGCGATAGTTTGGATATTTGGCGTAGAGCAATTTTGCAGCATCTAAAACCAGTGGACCGAGCTTTTCAATTTCACCACGTCGACTTCCCGGCAATAAGGCAATATGCCTTTGGGTCAGATCTAAACCCAGTTCTTCTTTGGCTTGTAAAATTGGGTTTTCCAAAGGCAATTGGCTCGCCAAGGGGTGTCCTACAAAAGCAGCAGGAACATCCCATTTTTTATAAAATGCTTTTTCAAACGGAAATAAACACAGTACCAAATCAATAGAAGCTTTGATGCCATGAACCCGTCCCTGACGCCATGCCCAAACGGAAGGACTAACATACTGCACGGTTTTTATTGGCAGTTGTTTTTGCTTTAAACTTTTTGAAAGGCGCATATTAAAGTCTGGCGCATCAATCCCAATAAACACATCGACAGGATGGGCTGTCCACTTCTCTACCAGTCCATCACGCACAGCAAAAAGCTTTTTAATGTCTTTAAGAACCTCAACTAGCCCCATGACAGACAAAATATCCATCGGATAAAAGCTCTTGAAACCCTCTGCAATCATTTGCGGGCCACCAATACCCTCAAATTCTGCATCAATTCCTTGCTCACGAAAACTGCGAATAAGTTTAGCACCTAAAGTATCACCTGATACTTCACCCACTACGATTCCAATTTTAAGTTTCCGATTTTGCAAAGCATTATTCCTTATTTTTCAACCCATGCATCATAACATAGCGTCTTTTAGATTGGCGTGGGTATGTTAAAGCAACAATGATAAAGTGCAGTCAACTTACATCAATGGCCTTCATAAACCCTTAACCACTTCATATCGCCTCAATCAAAGATAATTTTTGATTTATTTTTTCAATTGTAAATAACTTGTAAAGCACACAAACAAACAATAAACTTATTAATAATTATTCTCATTAGTATTTATTAATGCTCAACATCTCCTCTCGCAGCTTTAAGCTCTCTATCATTAGTTTAGCTATTCTTAGCGCTCAGTATAGTTTTGCGCAAGACACGCAAAACTTAGCAACCATTACCGTACAAGCAAGTGATGATCAAGCAACACAAAGCTCTGAACAGTCTAAGTCCTATATTGTTCAACAGTCCATTAGTGCAACTAAACTAAATATCCCACTCAAAGAAACACCTCAAACAGTCAATGTTGTGACACGTCAACAAATTGATGACTTCGCACTAAATAGTACACGTGAGGTTTTGCGTAATGTTCCTGGCGTCATTGTTAGTAATCAGGAAACGGATCGTACAACTTATCTTGCACGTGGTTTTGAAATTTCAAATGTGCTTGTAGACGGTGTTGGCTTTCCTCTAGAAAGTTATAATTATAATAACGACAACCCAGACAGTTTTTTATTTGATAGAATTGAAGTGGTAAAAGGTGCAGATGCTTTAAATAATGGCGTAGGTGACCCTAGTGCAACCATTAACATGATCCGTAAACGCCCGACTCAAGACTTACAGTTTTCATTTAATGCCAGTTATGGCTCTTGGAATACGCAACGTTATGAGGCTGATGTGTCATCTGCGCTAACCCAAGATGGTAAAATTCGTGGCCGTGTATTTGGTTATGAGCAAACGGGTGATAGTTATTTAGATAACTATGAACTTGAGAAAAATGGATTTGGTGCAATCATTGAAGCAGATCTCACTGACTCAACTTTATTCACTGCGGGTTATACCGAAACCAACAATAAATCGAATGGTAATAACTGGGGCGCAAACCCACTGATTAATACTGAAGGTGAGCAGTTAGATTATTCAAGAGACTATAATTACAGCCCTAATTGGACCTATTGGGATACCAATATCAAAAATTATTTTGCCGAGTTACAGCAAAAACTTGGTGGTGATTGGGTTGCAAAACTGTCTTATGATGAAAAGCATACAACACGGAATTCAAAACTTCTGTTTTTATCGGGTAACCCAAGTGCCGATGGAACTTCAGGCGTATACCTATGGCCTGGTATATATGAGGATGATAATAAAGCTCGCCAAGCAAATCTTAATATTTCAGGGACTTATCCATTATTTGGACAACGGCATGAAGCCACTGTCGGATATTCATGGTCTGAAAACGACAGTAATGAATTAGGCTATAGTGGTAGTTATGCTAATCACCTCACTACAGACCTAACCAGCTGGACACCTGCTGAACCGACTTGGGATTTTTCTCAAACCAGTGGTGAAATGCATATGAAGCAAAAAAATCAAAGCTATTATGCGGCGACACGTCTGCATTTAAACGATGATTTAAGGCTTCTTTTGGGGGCAAACTATGTGCAAGCTGAAAGCAAAGGCACAAGTTATGGCGCAGACACTATTTATGATGAAGATAAAGTTTTGCCTTATGCAGGCATCACTTATAATTTCACTCCTGAATATACAGGTTACATGAGTTATAGCTCAATTTTCCGCCCACAAACGACTAAAGCTGTAGATGGTGGTATTAATAAACCGATCGAAGGTGAAAGCTATGAGGTTGGTGTAAAAAGTTCGTGGCTAGATGATAAATTGACTGCAACAATGGCTATTTTCCGTACTGAAGAAAGTAACTATCCTTTACGTAATTCAGATGGCTTACCAACAACACGTAAAACTCAAGTCAGTGACTTACGTTCACAAGGTTATGAATTTGGTCTTGCAGGACAGCTCACAGATCATTTAAATCTCAGTTTTGGTTATACCCAATTAAGTTTGAAAGATTTAATTAATGGTGGTGACGCTCGTACATTTAACCCTACCCAATCTTTTAATTTATTGACAACTTATCAAATCCCACAAATCCCTAAATTAAAATTAGGTTTAGGCATCCAGTGGCAAGATAAAACTTATTTAGATGTTCCTGAAACGACTAATGCTAGCGGCGTTGTGACTCAAAAATCAGGCATTATTCAGCAAGATGCTTATGCTTTAGTCAATGTGATGGCAAGCTATGAAGTGAATAAAAATATCACCTTACAAGCCAATGGCAATAACATCACTGATGAAAAATATTTATTTAATTTCCCAGATGCACAAGGTTTTTATGGTGCACCTGCCAACTATAGTGTTGCTGTAAAATTCAAATATTGATTCAATAGCGCCTTGTTTTCTGTTATTTAACAGCACAGAAACTGAGGCGCTTTTTTGTGGGTTAAATGGTTCGTCATGCATAAATTTCAATATCTCCTACCCGTCTTGTATCGGTTTTTGATCGCATTTGGCTTAGGCTATTTATGTACATCCATGTTATCAGAACTACTAACCCTTAGTTTTTACCCTCACTTAGCTAAAGCAGAATCCATTTATTTAGCGGCTTTTCTATCTCTTATTTTCTTTATCATTTTTGTCATTTTGAGCTTTTGTGTTCAATCCCTGAAAAAGTTAAGCGCTTCAACTATTTCTCTTTCCCTTTGCTTTTTTCTATTGCTGAAGTTCGTAGGTTAAACCATGCAAAAATCTGTTCGCCAATCAATGGCATGGCTACACTCTTGGCTTGGACTAACACTGGGATGGTTATTATTTGCCATTTTTTTAACAGGTGCTGCGACCTATTATCGTCATGAAATAAATTTGTGGATGCAACCGCAATTTGCCACCATACAAGTCAAACAAGACACTGCGATGAAGTCGGCATATCAATATTTACAAAAAAATGCTGCAGATGCGCAAAGTTGGTATATCGGCGTAGCTAGTCCTAGTTCACCTGTTAATAAAATCTACTGGCAAAAGGCCGATGGTGGCTACGAAAATAAGACTTTGGATGCGAACACAGGTAAAGAAGTCACCTTGTCTGCAACCCAAGGAGGTGAATTTTTCTATGGCTTTCACTATCAGCTGTATGGTGTGCCCTATTTCATCGGTAGGCTTTTAGTCACTATTGCAGCCTTCTTAATGTTGATCATCCTCATTTCAGGCATCATCACACACAAAAAGATATTCACCGAATTCTTTACCCTAAGAGCCTTCAAAGGGCAACGCTCGTATCTAGACTTTCACAATGTCACCTCTGTCATTGCTTTGCCCTTTTTCCTGACCATTACATTCACTGGTTTAGCCATTTTCTTTTATCTCATTCTTCCCAATGGCATGAAGAAACTTTACCCAGAGCAACCGTTCCAATATTTTGATGAAATTAGAAATATTAGCATCAGCTCTGAGGCTAAACCGACACCTGCTACGATGCGACCGATTGAGTACTTCATACAACAATCTGAGCAGCGTTGGGGTAAAACAGAAATTGGCAATATTACGGTCAAACACCCCAATACCAATATCGCTCAGATGAACTTGGTTGAGTCAGCTGACCGAAGCATCACGCGAAACCAAGCCCAACTCAGCTTTAACGGCGAATCTGGTGCCCTGCTCGGTGACACTCGGAATAATAGTGCAATCGCCACGCTCAATAATGGAGTTTATGGTTTACACGTGGCACACTTTGCGCAGCCGTTATTACGCTTTGCATTATTCTTCTCAGGGCTTTTAGGCTGTGCCATGATTGCGTCTGGGCTTTTACTCTGGAGCTTAAAACGTCAGCTACAAAATAAAAAACAAAGTTTCCACTTTGGACATTATGTGGTTAACCGCCTAAATACGGCTGCCATCATTGGCTTGCCGATCGCCATGCTCAGCTATCTTTGCACAAACCGTTTACTTCAGTTAGAAGCTGGTCAACCTAACTACGAAATCTATGCATTTTTCGGCACTTGGTTACTCAGTTTAGTCATTGTATTACTCACGCCGCAGCAACACCTTTGGAAAACTCAACTGAAGGTCTTCATTTTACTGGCTGTATCTTTGCCTATTTTCAATTTTTACTATTTAATCAGCCACCAATATGTGCATGACTTACATGAATATTGGTTATTCTTGCGAGTTGATCTTATGATCATCATCCTTGCGATATTGGCTATTTTTTTACATCAAAAAATCCAGCCCATTCAACAAAAAGCTGTACAAAAAATTCAGAAAAAATATGCCAACACTGCGGTTCAGGAGTCCAATTCATGATCTACCTGATTGCAGGACTTCTCATCACTTTCGGGTGCTATGTGTTATTTCTGGTGAGCGATAAGCAGCGCCCTAAAACTCAAAAGTCACGTTGGGCTAAGTGTGCAGAACATTATCAAATCTGCCGATATTTGGCTTTTGGTGTACTGGCCGCGGCTTTAACTTTATTGATTCAATTCACGGGTCGCGGTGTGGGAAGTGTCTGTTTATTTGTATTTGCTACTCCGATACTTTTTATACTGATTCTGAGCATCAACGACTTAAAACCAAAAAAAACTAAATCTAAATAATCACTTACACTTCAACTCACATGCCTTTATATTTGGTTCATGAGCCAAACATAAAGGTGTATGTAAATATATGAACCAGAACCATTGCAACAGAATTTTAGAGCCTAATCAAAATCATTTAAGTTGAAGCATCGTGATTTTTTAGTTATAACACGCTCAATAATAAGCACTTTTAAACCTCTTTTCACGGGACAAACATTGCGCTCAGCTTTAGATTGGTTACAACAAGAAATCATCACCCCCTTTCAACAGCTCTGCAGTTGGTCGAAGCATCATTTTGGCTGGACACTTTTTATTTCCCTCATTTTCAATTTGCTTGTATTTATTTGTTTCCCCAGTAGCTGGATCCCCTCTCAGATTCAGAGTAAAACCTTTGATCAAATCACCGTTAAAGTCGGTAAAGGACGAATCAGCGCGTTGAAATTTAAACAACAGCATCATTTATGGATCGCAAACTGCGCATTGATGGGAGAACCTGTTCAAACACTATGTGACCAGTCATCACATCGTCACCAATTTACAGCAAAGTAGGTCGAGGTTTACTATTTGGAGCGTATTTTTTGGAACCTAAAAAATGCAAAAAAGGAGGTGTTTATTCAACAAATCACATTAGCTGATCCACGTCAGCAGCACTTAGATATGACAGATAGCTCGACCGCAGCGGATTTTGAGCAATGGAAAAAGCATCAGCTAGCCCCTCTTTATATTTTACGAACACTCATAAGTCTTAATCTATGTTGGTTGCTGACAATTGTAGGCTTAAAAATAAAAGCACGGATACAGCTCAAACAATAACTCCTATATCTCTTTTTAGAATAAGTAAATCAACAATCAAGACAACGACTTATATGAAAACGTCATAAGATATGCACGTTTTTTGATATTTTGGCATATAACAATGTTTGGTCCACTCGAATTTATTCTCGCAGGTGTTTTAGTCGGTTTTTGTGTGGGAATTACTGGCGTGGGTGGTGGTTCATTAATGACGCCGATCCTCATCAGCCTTTTCAGAATTGAACCTCACATTGCCATTGGTACAGACTTGCTCTATGCCGCAATTTCAAAATTCTGTGGTTCATTTGTACATGCAAAAAAACTAAATATTGTGTGGCCGATTGTGCTTTGGCTTGCAATTGGCAGTATTCCAGCTTCCTTTGCAACGCACTGGGTACTCGACAACTATTTGAGCCAATCTACCCACTATAAAGCCGTGCTCACTATGGTTTTAGGCTTCATGTTGACCATTACAGGTTTATCAATTGTCTTCCGTAATCAAATTGAAAAATTTTTCAACAAATTACGTAAAGATGAACTCCCAGACATGACCGAAGACTTAGAAAAAGTTCAGCTTCAAACCAGCAATAAACGTAAGTACATTGTGATGATGGGTGTGGTTCTTGGGGTCTTCGTGACACTGTCATCAGTTGGTGCAGGTGCTTTCGGAATCATGGCTTTGGTGATTATGTTCCCAAACCTACCGATGATTCGTATTATTGGTTCTGATGTTGTGCATGCGGTGTTACTTACGTTCGTTGCAGGTATGGGTCATATGACTTCAGGCAATGTCGACTTCCACCTCCTTATGTGGTTATTGGTGGGATCTATTCCAGCAATTATTATTGGAACACTGATTAGTTCACGCCTTCCTGAAAAAATCATCCGTAAAGTGTTGGGTATTACCCTGTTTGCGCTGGGTGTGAACTTCATGTTGAATCCGATCAAAGCCAAACCTGTGAAGCCAGCCGAAACTGCTCAAGTTGTTCAAATTTCAACAGTTAAGAATGCCTCAGTGTAGGCATTCTGATTTAAAATAAACCTAAGATTCATCACTTTTTTTTCAAAGATTCATTCGACTTTTTTATAACCTTTTATCAGCTAAACCGTGTTATATTCAGCTTATAAAGCAACTTAATACGATCGAACCAGTGACGGCAATGAATACTCTACAGTCAAACTCTATTACCCAAAACGACATCGATGACGTGAATTTACAAAGCATTCATCCGCTAGTTACCCCAGCGGAATTAAAAACTGAATTGCCTCTCACTGAGTCTGCATATCAAACTGTACTTCACGGTCGTGAAACAATTAGCAATATTTTAGATGGTAAAGACAAACGCATTTTTGTGGTAATTGGCCCATGTTCAATTCATGACCCTGTCGCTGCTCACGAATACGCAGACCGTTTAAAAGTTTTAAGCGATAAAATTAAAGACTCAATCTATGTCGTAATGCGTGTTTATTTCGAAAAACCACGTACCACAGTGGGTTGGAAAGGTTTGATCAATGACCCTGACATGAATGACTCATTCAACATTGAAAAAGGTTTACGCATTGGTCGTAAACTTTTGGTTGAGTTAAATGAAAAAGGCTTACCGTGCGCGACCGAAGCCCTTGATCCAAACTCACCACAGTACTACCAAGACTTAATCTCTTGGTCAGCGATTGGTGCACGTACCACTGAAAGCCAAACACACCGTGAAATGTCTTCTGGTCTTTCTTCACCCGTAGGTTTCAAAAATGGTACAGATGGTGGCTTAACTGTTGCAACCAATGCCATGCAGTCGGTCAAACATGGTCACCACTTCTTGGGTCTAAACAACCAAGGCCAAGTCTCTGTGATTCGTACTTCAGGTAACCCGTATGCACACGTGGTACTTCGTGGTGGTAATGGCAAGCCAAACTACGATGCTGGTTCTGTAGCAGAAGCAGAAGCAGCCTTGGCTAAGGCAAAAGTCAGCACCAAAATCATGATTGACACCAGTCATGCAAACTCGAACAAAGACCCGTTCCTTCAACCGCTTGTTCTGAAAAATATTACCGAACAAATTATTGATGGAAATAAATCTATTATCGGCATTATGGTTGAAAGTCACCTTAAAGGTGGTCGTCAGGAAATTCCTGAAAACCTATGCGATCTTGAATATGGCAAGTCAGTAACCGATGGTTGTATTGACTGGGATACCACAGAAAAGGTATTACTAGAGATGCACGAAGCACTCAAAGACGTTTTACCGAACCGTTAAGTTTTTAAAACGCCATCTTCGGATGGCGTTTTTCATTCTAAGATTAAGAAATAATTATGAACGCTATTGAAACACACTTAAGCCAAACACTTAACTTTCAATTTATCCACGAGCATTTGTTTACTTCTGGACAACCGACTGTTGAGCAATTACAGCAAATTAAAGAGTATGGCGTAAACACAGTCATCAATCTTGCGCTCAGTAATAGCAATAACTATTTAGCGAATGAAGATCAAATCTGTTTAGAGCTCGGTTTGAACTATATACATGTGCCCATTTCATGGGATACACCGTCTGATGATCAGTGCTTATTGGTCTTAGATATGATTGATCATTTGGTGCAAGAACAAACCATTTGGGTCCATTGTTCAGAAAATTATCGAGTCAGTAGTTTGATGTATTTATATCGTCAATATTATATGAATATCGATATGCCAGCGGCACATGAAGCCATGCATCAAATTTGGGAACCGAATGACACATGGACAGGTTTGGCGCATGCTGTTGCCTTACAACTTCAAGGTCGTAAAGCAACACAAGAATTAAAGCTGGCTATGATCAATCCTGATCATTTTGCATGAGAAATCAGCACTGTTGCTGTAGATAAAATACCTTCCTGACGACCCGTAAAGCCCAGTTTTTCCGTGGTCGTTGCTTTAATGCTAATCTGCGTGATTTCAACATCAAGAACGTCTGCAATGCTTTGGCGCATCGCTAAATTATGCGGCGCCAACTTCGGACGTTCACATGCCACAGTAATGTCAGCATTATTTAACTGATAACCACGATCTAAAATAAGCTGATAGACATGTTTGAGTAATACTCGACTGTCTGCCCCTTTAAAGCGAGGATCGGTATCGGGAAAATGCTGACCAATATCCCCTAAAGCTAACGAACCCAATAATGCATCTGTTAAAGCATGCAAAACCACATCACCATCTGAATGTGCTTTTAAGCCGTGTGTATGCGGAATTTGAATACCTGCCAGTGTGACAAATTCACCCTCTTCAAAAGCATGTACATCAAGTCCCTGTCCAATTCGAATATGTGCAACCATGCTCAGTTTCCTTTAAGAAATAAATGATTGAAATCTTGTATTCACGCTTTCTCTTTCGCTATAGTTACAAGCAGCGCAACATAGTGAAAGTATAAGCGATCATGCTGTTGAAAACCGACATAAAACTTATGAAAAAATTTAGTATTTTAGTGTGTCTAAGTTGTCTTTGTACCAGCTTTAGTTATGCTCAAGTCATTAACTGTGATGATCCGACCTCATCTAGCCTTAAAAAGATCTGTAGCGATCAATTCAAAGATATTCGACAAAAATTAGACACGCAATCAATGACTGCTTTTTTAATCAGTGATGCGCCGCAGCGTTTATTGGTCGATACCCATCAGCTATGGTTAAACCGCCTACAGCAGTGTAAATCCTTGGCATGCTATCAGCAGCAGATGGATTTTCGAATTGATGATCTGAACTTCTATACATCGTTGAATCAAAGTTTGACCCAACACTATTTAAAGTTTGAACATGGGGCCATTGCCAAACAACCTGTGCACCTACAAGTGCATCAGCTGTCTAAAGATAAAATTAAGATTGAAGGTGTTGCATATCGTAGTCCCAATAACCGCATAGAAACCCAAACCATTTCGTTTTTGGCCTATACCACGCCAGACCAAAAGCAAAACATTACCGATAATGAAAACAACTGCCACTACCAGTTCAACTTTCAAAAAGCCATTCTTTCTGTAAAAAGTGAAAGTAAAGCATGTAATCGTTTTGTCGGTGTGTACCGTGTTTATGACTAATCTACCAATCAAATCAAAATAATGAACATCGGGAGGTTGAAAGCCGTGCAAGTACTCAAGCAATGCTGCAACCTCCTAGAACAGAAAAAATTGACCATTGCCTTTATCGAAAGTGCTAGTTCAGGTTATCTATCCAGTCAATTTTCGATTTATAAACATAGCGGAGCTGACATTTTACTCGGTGGACTGGTGAGTTATGACCCCAGTATCAAATGTGAAATTTTAAAGATTGATCCTGCACTTATTCAGCAATATACAGCGGAGTCAATTGAAGTCACTGAAGCAATGGCGCTTCAAGGTCATCGACTGTTTCGTCACGCCGATATTATTGTCTCGTGTACAGGGCTGCTCAAACCTGGTGGAAGTGCCACACCTGAGAAACCTGAAGGCACCTTTTATATTGCTATTCATTATCAAAACAGTTTAAGCACTTACCATTATTTACTACTGGGCAGTGCGCTTGAGCGACTTAATCAACTTACGAAAAACGTAGCTCAAATGGTCATTGAACGTGTTCAAAATGCTTAAATCTTTACACTAAATTTGATTTTTCTACATTTAGAACCTTTAAACTGAACCATAATCAATAAAAATGTGAAGCGCCTCATGATGATGAAAATAATCCATCCTCTACTTTTCAGCACCTTATTTTTTTCAAGCCACAGTTTTGCAACTGTAGGTGGACCACAAAATATTGAAGTTTTAGGACTTGACCAAGCTGATCAGAAAATTTATGTGATGCGGCATTATTTAGATGGTCGTGGTCGTTTGCCACAATTGTATTATTATCAACTCAACAGCAAAACACCGTCCAAACTGATTGAAGTAAAATCTTTATATATAAATCCAAAAACTCAAAAAATTGACTATGATCAAGACAGTCAAAAGTTTGACCGTGACATTGCAAAAATAAAAAAACGACTCAAAGCTTTAACGCCAGTTCCACCAAAGCAGGTTAAAATTCAAGTCATTAGTAAAAAGACTTCAAAAGAACCTTCTTGGTATGACCCTAAAGTCTCCATCCCGAAGTTTAGCTATCAATATCAAGTGAAATACAACAATTTGAAAAGTCCCATACACAAGGCGGTGGACTATAAAAATGGGCTGCGCATTTCGCAAAGTTATAAAGTTCCTAATCAACAAAAAGCGTTGGTGACTGTTCAATATCTAGGGATTCCTTTTGAAACAGGTTATAACATTGAAGATCCTGTTCTATTGCTACCTAAGAAATAAATTTTAAGTTTTTGGGGCAATATTATTTTATTGAAAATAATTAAGGCTTCTTATTAGCCTTCTACAATAAAACAAACCAATAATTTGTTTTATTAATTTGCTCAATCACTAAATTTTCCAATTTATAATAACCATGATCCACTAAAACTTTAGAAAACTTATCTTGTACCGCATCTATATCTTCCGCATAGAAAATACCTAAAGTCCATATGCTTCGTAAATTATTATTAGACTTCCTGACTTTTGTATATTTGTCTAAATCTAATAACATTTTTTTTAAACAACTGACTGGCTTCACGTCCTGTTTAAATTCTAAAGCCATATACTCATCAAGCTTCCAACCTTTTTTTCTAATTAAAAAATCTGGTTTTAATTTCAATTTAATTTTTTCTTTTCTTCGGTCATATTCATAACTAAATTCTCTATACCATTCAGGTTGATCATCAAATCCATTTAGGAAATATGCGAATTCAATTTGTAACCAAATCTCCCACCCCGTAATATTACTATCTTGGATAATTTGAAATTTTTTCTTTATCTCTTTTTCTTTAAAAAACTTAGCGACTACATCTAAAATATATTCATGATCTTTACTCATTTTTCCCTCAAATTATATAAA
This sequence comes from Acinetobacter sp. MYb191, assembly GCF_037572605.1. Classification (NCBI taxonomy): domain Bacteria; kingdom Pseudomonadati; phylum Pseudomonadota; class Gammaproteobacteria; order Moraxellales; family Moraxellaceae; genus Acinetobacter; species Acinetobacter sp. MYb191. The sequence continues at coordinate 60,848 of NZ_JBBGZP010000021.1, forward strand.
TTCATTAATTAATCACTATTTTCGTTTGTTTTTGATACATAAAAAATAGCTACAATATATTTATATTGTAGCTATTTTAAAAAATCAATTTTTTTAAATTTTTTTAAGCCGCTGAACGTTCTTCAATCGGTACTACTTTACGCAGCTCAGGCCCCGTATAGTCCGCACTTGGGCGAATAATACGGTTGTCCGCACGTTGTTCCATCACATGCGCCGCCCAACCTGTGACACGGCTCATCACGAAGATTGGTGTGAATAATTTGGTCGCAATATCCATGAAGTGGTATGCCGATGCATGGAAGAAGTCTGCGTTACAGAATAATTTCTTCTCACGCCACATCACTTCTTCACAACGGACTGAAACTGGGTACAGGACCGTGTCACCGACATCTTTGGCTAAGCGCTCTGACCAGATTTTGATGATGCCATTACGTGGATCATTGTCTTTGTAGATTGCATGTCCAAAGCCCATGATCTTTTCTTTACGTTCCAGTTTGCCCAGCATTTCTCGCTCAGCTTCTTCAGGGGACGTCCAGTTTTCAATCATTTCCATCGCTGCTTCGTTTGCTCCACCGTGTAATGGACCACGCAGTGAAC